>NZ_JBEIAC010000007.1:0-232785 GCF_040240335.1 Brenneria sp. L4-2C
ATCTTGAACAGGGCCATGATCAGTTGCCGCTGGTGGTGCCGCTGCTGTTCTATCAGGGAGAACGCAGTCCGTATCCGTACAGCCTGCGCTGGCTGGATGCCTTTGATGATCCGCTTTTGGCGACCCGAATATACAGCAAGGCTTTTCCGCTGATTGATCTGACCGTGACTTCTGATGAGGAGATTAAAACCCACCGGCGGGCGGCGCTGCTGGAGTTGGTGCAAAAGCATATCCGTACGCGGGATATGCTGGAACTGGCGCGAGACATCGGGTTATTATTTGAACGCTGGCAGGTGCCGCTGAGGCAGAAAAAGGCGTTGCTGTACTACATCGCGCAAACCGGCAATACATCCAGACCAGCCGATTTTATCGAAATAGTGGCGGAGCCGTTGTCAATGGATCGGGAGGAGATAATGACGATTGCGCAGCAATTGAAACAAATTGGATTTGAAGAGGGGTTGCAGGCCGGAGTAATACAGGGAAGAGAGCAAGGCATAGAACAAGGCATAGAGCAAGGTATGAAAACCAGCGCACGGCAGATTGCGCGCCAGTTACTGCTGACCGGCATGGCGCGCGAGCAGGTTCAGCAAATTACCCGGCTTTCCGACGAGGAGATGGCGCAGTTGGCGCTCTCCGCTAACGAAAACTGACGGCTCGCCATCCGCAGGACTTGATAGTGCGCTTGATTTTGACGTTATCTCTGTTGACGAACGTATTTTCCCAGAAACGGCGCGGTAATCGATGTGGGCGAGGCCAGCATGTCCGCAGGCGTTCCCGAGAAAATGATTTTTCCCCCTTGTCTGCCTGCGCCGGGTCCCATTTCGATCAGCCAGTCGGCGTGGGCGATTACCGCCAGATTGTGTTCCACGGCGATAACGGTATGCCCTTTTCGGGTCAGATCATCGAACACCTTCAGCAGGCGTTCAATATCCGCTATATGCAGCCCGGCGGTCGGTTCGTCAAAGATATACAGATTGCCGTTTTCTTTCAGTTGGGCGGCCAGCTTCAGACGCTGGCGTTCTCCGCCGGAAAGCGTAGTGAGCCGTTGCCCGAGTTGGATATATCCCAGCCCGACGCGTACCAAGCGTTGTAAAGGCGCGACGATATCTTCCTGTCCGGAAAAATAATGCACGGCTTCGATAACCGGTAAGGACAATACCCCGGCAATGTTGTAACCGCGCCAATTCACCGCTCGGGCCGCCTCATTGAATCCTGTCCCTGCGCAGGCTTCACAGGGCGTTTCCACATCGTCCATAAACGCCAGATCGGTTTGCACCTGGCCCAGCCCTTTGCATAACGGGCAAGCGCCCTGCGCATTGTGGCTGAAAAGAGCGGCCGGTTTCCCGCTGGTGCGGGCGAACAGCGCTCTGACCGGGTCTAGCGCGCCAAGATAACTGATGATGGAGGCACGCCGCGTCCCGCCCAGCGCGCGTTGATCGATAAGGACGGCATGCGGGTAATAACGGGGCAGCAGGCGATTGACCAGCGTACTTTTGCCGGAGCCAGCGACCCCGGTCACGACGGTGAAAACCCCGGTCGGCACAGAGACGCTAAGGTGATTCAGGCTATACAGCGAGACATCGTGCAATGACAGTTGGCCGGTAGGGCGACGAACGTTGGTTTTGATCTTTGCCGGGCGGGACAAACAGCGGCCGGTCAGCGTATCAGCGCGACGCAGACCGGAATACGTTCCCTGATAGACGATATTTCCTCCCTCCGCGCCGGCTTTCGGGCCCATATCCACCACCCGATCGGCAATGGCGATGACGTCCGGATCATGTTCCACCACCAGCACGGTATTGCCTTTATCACGCAGCCGGCGCAGCAACGTATTCAACTGATGCACGTCGCGGGGATGCAGCCCCGCGCTGGGCTCATCGAAAATATAAGCGATATCGGTCAGGCTGCTGCCCAGATGGCGCACCATTTTTACCCGCTGCGATTCTCCCCCGGACAGGCTGGCGGTTTCCCGATCCAGACTCAGGTAGTCCAGCCCGATGGCGACCATTTGTTCCAGCCGCTCAGCGATGGCGGCGATCACGGTGGCGACGGGCGCGGCCTTGATGCTGCGGATGAATGGCAACAGATCGGATACTTCCATGGCGGCGCAATCGGCAATGGATTGACCCGCTATCCGACAAGACAGGATGCTTGGGTTGAGTCGCGCGCCATTGCAGTCCGGGCAGGTCTGGCGGACGAGCACGCGAGCCAGACCTTGGCGTTCCGCCTGCGTCAGTCGGCTGGGTTCGTGATCCAGATAGGCGCGGCGAAAGCGCGGCAGCACGCCCTGAAAGCGCGCGCTGGCGGGCCAGCCCGGCAAAGGATGGGACACCGGCAGATCGTCGGCGGACAGCAACATTTGCCATTCCGCTTCGCTGTAATCCTTCAATGGTTTGTCGCAATCGAACAGGCCGGAACAGGCGTAACGTTTCCAGCGGAACGTCCCGGGGGCAAAGGTGGAAAAGCGGATTGCCCCCTGATTCAGCGACTTGCTGCGATCGAACAAGCGCTCAAGATCGAGATGATTGACGACGCCCAATCCTTCGCACGTTGGACACATGCCCTGCGGATGATTAAAGGAAAAGACGTTGGCATAGCCGACGAACGGCTGCCCGGCCCGTGAAAATAGCAGCCTCAACAGCGGTTGGATATCGGTGACGGTGCCGACGGTAGAGCGTGCGTTGCCGCCTAACGGCTTTTGGTCGACAACGATGGAGGCGGGCAGGTTGCGCAGGGCGTCGGCCTGCGGCTGACCGTAGTGCGGCAGCCGATGGCGGACGAAGGCGCTATGGCTTTCGTTAAGCTGCCGCTGTGATTCGGCGGCGATGGTGTCAAAAACCAGGGATGACTTGCCGGAGCCGGATACGCCGGTGAAGACGGTGATGCGGTGTTTCGGGATGCTCAGGCTCACATCACGCAGATTATTGTTACGGGCGCCGATGATCTCAATATCCCGGTAATCTGTTTTTTCATGACTCATGAGCGATTTGTCTCATGCAGATCGGGACTCTCCAGCGCTACGCTGGCTTTGTCGCATAATTCGCTGAAGATGGCCTGCTCGCCCGGCGTCAGGGCCGCCATCACCCGTTGCGCCGCATCCTGACGGCCAATCGCGGCGCGCGCCAGAAAGTCCAGCCCGTGTTCGGTCAGGAGCGTAACTTGTTCGCGGCGATCGCCGTCGGCGGACGCCTGAGTCACCAGATCCAGATCTTTCAGCACCCGTAAGGCTTTGGAGACGCCGCTTCGGGCAATACCCAGCCGCTCGCTTAACTGCGTCGGCGTCGCCGCGCCGTGCAGGCGCAATAGCTCAAGGATATCGTACTGTCCCCAGGTTACGGTTTCCGGCGTGTAACGGGAACGACGAGCGACGAGGACGCATTGCAGTCTGGATAAGGCGTTTTCTAACGCTCCCGGCGAACGGGAAGAGTCTGGTATGGTCATGATGGCGAGGTTTTCTTCTGTTAAGTTCCGGGTGGAAATCATATTTGCGATTTATTGGCTTTAATTTAGCAAATTGATTTCTTTTTAGAAAGTATTTGTCGTGTATTCTCCTGATGTGATGGTTGAGGGCCGTCGCAGGCGACGTTTAAAATCGCTCCTGGCGATTTTTTATGACGGGCTATCCCTGCCCGCCACCCTCCGGGCCGTCGCGGGGCGACGTTTAAAATCGCTCCTGGCGATTTTTTATGACGGGCAATCCCTGCCCGCCACCCTTCGGGCCGTCGCGGGGCGACGTTTAAAATCGCTCCTGGCGATTTTTTATTCGGAGCAATCGGCTTCGCTTAGCATTTTGGCCCGCCCCATCGCCTGGGTACGGCTGGTGACGTCAAGCTTGCCGTAGAGATTCTTTAAGTGCCATTTGACCGTATCAACCGAGATATCCATGCTGCGGGCGATCTCTTTGTTCGAGCGGCCTTGGGCGACCAGCAGCAGCGTCTGATTTTCGCGTTCGGTCAGCGGAGGCAAGGGGCGCCAATCGGCAATCGGGCCGACGTCAATTTGCGGCGCGGCGCGTAACAGATTAGCGATATAGCCGCGCTCGTCGGCGTCCGCCCGGCTCTGCATGTGTTGAAGCAGCGGGTGGATTTCAGCGCCGGCATCCAGCAGGCTGCGCTTCAGATTTTGACTTCTGGCCAGTTTTATCACCGGCGACAGCGCGTCTGCGGCTTGCTGCCGCTCGCCTTCCCGCCACCAGGCTACCGCACACAGCGCGCGTAGCCTTAGCGCTTCCAGTATGCAGCGGCGTTCCTCCAGTTGCCGCACCAGCGGCCACAGCAGACTCGCCGCCTTACCGGGCTGGCCTTCATCCATCAGTATCAGAGCCTGCGCGGTGAGATGGCTGGTTTGCAGGTAGTTGGCGTGCGGCAAGGTCCGGCGGTATTTTTCTCTGAGCGCGGTTAATTGCCCCATCAACTCCCGCGCCTGGCATCGCTGGTTTTGCAGCACGGCGACCCGGATCTGTTCCGCCAGCAGCATGCCTTGCAGCCGCGGCCAGCCCCGGCCGATCACCACCTGTTGCGCGTGTTCCAGCAGCACTTTGGCCTGTGCCGGGTCGTGCGGCAAGGCGCGCCGGACCAGCGCCCGATAGGCGCTTAGCAAGGCGTCCGGCGGCGCGAAAATATCGATTTTGGCTAAATGCGGAGCGACCTGCGAATCCAGCAGCAGGACGTTGTCCTCTTCATAATGAATTTCCGCCAGCAGGGCCTGTAACGTCGCGCTGCCGCAGGAGTCGACGCCGGTCAGACGCTCGGCCTGCTTTAATGCCTGCCGGTAATATACTTCGCCGGTGCGTAAATCCGCCTGACGCACATGATGGAGCCCCAGAATGAACGCCCGATAGACGCTGACGAACAAATTATCCTGCGGCGCGCAAGGCGAGGGCATATGTTGCTGCACCGCGGCGACGTCCTGATAGCGGTCCTGCACCAGATAGTCGTAGCTGAGGATATTGCACACCAGACCATCCACCCAGCTGTCGCCGCAGGGAACCCGCTTGAGCAGCGGTCTGGCCAAGGCTTCGCTGGTCACAATATCTTCGGCGAACGAGGCGGCGATGGCGCTGATCACCTGCCATTTAATGCGCAACCGTTCGCTTAACTGATGAAGCGCGAAGCCGGACTGTAGCCGGTTCAGCAGCGCTTTTGCTTCATCAAAACGAAAGTAGTGGGCCAGCGCCCATGCCAGGTTCAACTGTAGCTCAATGCGTTCTTCGCGGGCGCCCTCGGTTAACGGCAACTGTTGCAGCCAGCGCACCAGCGTATCGAGATCGCCTTCTTCGGCCAACGATTGCGCGCTCGGCGCGGCGTAGGCGGCGCTGTTGTCCAGCTTGCCCGCCGCCAGCGCATGGCGAATGGCCTCCGCCCAGTAGCCGTTGGCCGCCAGCCAGTTGCTGGCGCGCTCATGCAGTTCGGCGATTTTTACCGGCCCGTTGGCCAGGCGCTCATATTGCGCCTCGGCAAACAGCGAGTGGTAGCGAAACCAGCCCCCCTGCTGGTCCAGCGGCGAAATGAACAGGTTATGCTGTTCGATAAAATGCAGCATCTGTTTACCGTCGCTGCGCAGGGTGACGGCGTTGCATAACTCCGGCGTGAAGCGATTGAGAATCGAGGTCTGTAATAAAAACTGCTGGATTTCCGGCGGCAAGGGATTCAGCACCACTTCCTGTAGATAGCGCGCCATCTGTTTGGCGCCGGCCGGGCCTTCGAGGGTCTGAAACAGGGTGTCGCCGCTGCCGGTCGCGGAGAGCGCGGCTACCTGGATGCCGATGATCCAGCCTTCGGTGATCGCCAACAGCCGCTGGATATCGGCCTGATCGAGATTCTGATGGGCGGTCTCGGCGAAGTACGCCAGAATTTCCGCCGGATTGAAGCGCAGATCGTTGATATCGATCATCACCATCTGGTTGCCCGCCAGCATGCGCATCAGCGGCAACGTCGGCAGGCTGCGGCTTCCCAGCAGCAGGTGCAGGCAGGCCGGCGCGTAGTTCACCAGTTCGTTGATATCCTGCAAAATCACCGGATTACGTATCAGATGAAAGTCGTCGATCACCAGATACAGCGGGGTCTGGCGCTGGCTCAGGCTGTTGATCAGATTGCGGATAAACCCGTCTTCGGTACACAGCGAGGCGCCCGGCGCAATGGGTTCAAGCTGGCTGAACAGCGCGCCGCAATAAGGGTGCAGGGCGGCCAACAGATAGCGGCGGAAATCATGCAGGGCATTGTCCTGTTCGTCCAGACTCAGCCAGGCCACGCAGTACCCCTGGGCGATCATGTCCTGCTGCCATTGGCTCAGCAGGGTGGTTTTCCCGAATCCGGCGCCGGCGCACACCAGCGCCAGGCTGAGTTGATGAATCCTATCCAGATGAGATAACAGGCGATCGCGGCGTAAAACGGCGCCGGAAGTGCGCGGCGGAGACAGTTTTGTCGCTATCAGCGGCAGTCCGTGGCTGAGCGTAAATGACTTCTGACGATAATCGATGGCTGACGTGAGCGTCGGGTACAAAAGGTTCTCATTCATGGGGCGCGATCCTCATGTGGTCCTGTTGTCCAGGTTGTGATTCGCCGGCGTAATGGCTGCGCTTTTTACCCCCCCCAATTTAGCCGCCTTGACTACCCGTTCGGGTAGTTATCCCCGCCGTTTTATCTTTCTATCTTAGTCTCTGGCGAGGGTGGATCCCGTGATAGGGGTCACCGTTAACAACGGTAAAACCAAGCAAATGAGGGCTAAATCATGTCGTTAAGCAAACAGGCGTTATTGCAGGCCTATCGCAAAATGCGCGAGATCCGCGTTTTTGAGGAGCGGCTGCATCAGGAGAACACCACCGGGGATATTCCGGGGTTTATCCATCTGTATAGCGGTGAAGAAGCAATTGCCGTCGGCGTTTGTCAGAACCTGAGCGATCGGGATTATATCGGCTCCACCCATCGCGGACACGGGCATTGCATTGCCAAAGGTTGTGATATTCACGGCATGATGGCGGAAATATTCGGCCGGGAAACCGGGCTGTGCCGGGGGAAAGGCGGTTCGATGCATATCGCCGATTTGAGCAAAGGCATGCTCGGCGCCAATGCGATTGTCGGCGGCGCGCCGCCGCTGGTTATCGGGGCGGCGCTGACGGCGAAAACGCTGGGTACGACGGATGTGGCCGTCTCTTTTACCGGCGATGGCGGCTCCAACCAGGGACTGGTGTTCGAAGCGATCAATATGGCGGTGGTATTACAATTACCCGCCATTTTCGTATTTGAAAACAACGGTTTTGGCGAAGGCACCGGTCATGACTATGCGGTAGCCGGCCGGGATATCGCCGGTCGCGCCGGCGGTTTCGGTCTGCCGGCGGTGAAGGTGGACGGCACCGACTTTTTAGCCGTTTACGCTGCCACCGAAGAGGCGGTGCGGCGCGCGCGCAGCGGCGGGGGGCCGAGCGTTATCGAAGCGTTTGCGCCCCGCTGGCACGGGCATTTCGAGGGCGACCCGATGCTTTACCGCCAGGAAGGCGAAGTCGACCGCCTGCGCAAAGAAAAAGATCCCCTGCAAATCTTCAGTAAGCAAGTGAAAAAGCAGATTTCCGCCGCTGAACTGGCCGCTATCGACAGCGAGGTTCAGGCGCTGGTGGATGACGCAGTCCTGAAAGCCCGGGCCGCGCCGTTCCCGACGGTGGATCAGGTTCTTACCGACGTTTATGTCTCTTACTGAGGGCTCGACCATGGCAATCAAAACGTATCGTGAAGCGATAAAAGAAGCGCTGGCGCAGGAAATGGAGCGGGATGAACGCGTGGTGCTGATTGGTGAAGATGTGTGCGGCGGTCAGGCGGGGACGGTGGAAGTCGGCTCTCGCGGCGAAGCGATGGGCGGGGTATTGGGCGTCACCAAAGGGCTGTGGACGCAGTTTGGTTCATCGCGGGTGATTGATACGCCGATTACCGAATCCGCCATTATCGGTATGGCGGCGGGGGCGGCGCTGACCGGCTTAAGGCCGGTGGCGGAACTGATGTTTATGGATTTCTTCGGCGTCAGTCACGACATGCTGTACAACCAGGCGGCGAAGTTCCGTTACATGTTCGGCGGCAAGGCCAAGGCGCCGCTGGTGGTGCGCGGGATGATCGGCGCGGGTTTTTCGGCCGCCGCGCAACATTCGCAATCCCCCTATAACATTTTTGCCTCGACGCCCGGTCTGAAAGTGGTGGTGCCTTCCTCGCCCCATGACGCCAAGGGCTTGCTGATCCAGTCCATTCGCGACGACGATCCGGTGATGTTCTGCGAACACAAAATTTTATACGACATCAAAGGCGAGGTGCCGGAACAGGCTTATGCCATTCCGTTCGGCGTCGCCAATTACACCCGCGAAGGCACCGATGTCACCATTATCGCGCTGTCCGCGATGGTGCATAAAGCCAATCAGGCGGCGGATCAGCTGGCTAAAGAGGGGATCTCGGTGGAAGTCGTCGATCCGCGCACCGTCTCGCCGTTGGACGAAGAGGGGATCCTGGAGTCCGTAGCCGCCACCGGCCGCGTGGTTATCGTTGACGAGTCGGCGGCCCGCTTTGGTTTCGCCCACGACGTCGCCGCGCTGATTGCCTCGCAGGCGTTCTATCGGTTGAAAGCGCCGATTGTGATGGTCACGCCGCCCCATACGCCGGTTCCCTTCTCAAACGTGCTGGAACAGGCCTGGATACCCAGCGTCGATCGCATCAAGACCGCGGTTCGTAAAGTGATGGAGGACTGACTATGAGCGCCATTCGGGTAATCGAAGTACCTAAGTGGGGACTGTCGATGGAAGAGGGAACGCTTAATGTCTGGCTGATTAAAGAGGGGGAAAGTTTTACCGCCGGGCAGGAGGTTTGCGAGATTGAGTCCAGCAAGATCACCAACGTGCTGGAAGCGCCTTTCGCCGGCGTGCTGCGACGCATTCTGGTACAGCCGGGCGAGACGGTGCCGGTCAGCACGCCGTTGGCGCTGGCGGCCGACGCTGACGTCGGCGATGACGAGCTGGATCGCTTCGTCGCCGGACTGCAAGGCGCTGCCGCCGCCGATAATTCGCCGCCGCCGCAGGCCGTCGCGGCAGATCCGCCGCCAGCGTCGCCGGTTGTTACGCCGCCCGTCGCATCGCCGCCATCCGCCGCCGCCAAAAAGAGCGCTGCGCCGGCTGAAGCTTCCACCGCTTATCAGGTGCCGGCGGCGCTGCTTGGCGACGGCGGCCAGGAGAGTTTCGCCACGCCGCGCGCGCGGCGTCTGGCGACCTCGCTTGCCGTCGATCTGAGCAAGATTGCGGGCAGCGGGCGCGGCGGACGCATCTCGATCGCCGATATCGATGCGGCCATCGTGCAGCATGGCGGCAAGGTTAAAACGCCAGAGCGCCAGGCGCGGACGACGCATCAACCGGCGTCGCGTCAGGATGACGGTCAGGTCGCGGCGACGCCGGTCGCCCGCCGTCTGGCCGCCAAACTGGGGATTAATCTGCACGACTGCCGGACGACGGGGAGTCGGGGACGGGTGTGTCAGGCGGACGTCGAACAGGCGGCGGCGCGTTTGGCTATCCCGCTGGCGGGAGAGGAAGCCACGGCGGCAGAAGCAGTGACGCCGGGTTACGAAGTGACGGCCATGAGCGGTATGCGCCGGGCGATCGCCACGCGTTTGCAGGCGTCCAAACGCGATGCGCCGCATTTCCGTCTGCAAGTGGATTTGGCGCTGGATCGTCTGCTGGCGCTGCGTAAAGAGATCAATGCGGCGGTGCCGTCGGTCAAACTTTCGGTCACCGATATGCTGATCAAAGCCTGCGGCCTGGCGCTGGTTAAGGTTCCCGGCGTCAACGCGTTGTTCGATCAGGATCGCCAGACGATCCAGCATTATCACGATGCGGATATTTCGATCGCGGTCGCGCTGCCCGACGGTCTGATCACCCCGATTGTGCGGGCGGCGAACCGCAAGACGCTGGCCGAGATCGCCGGGGAGATGTTAACGCTGGCGACCAAAGCCAGAGCGGGCACCCTGAAGCCGGAAGAGTTCCAGGGCGGCACGTTCAGTATTTCCAATCTCGGGATGCACGGCGTGCGCCAGTTCGACGCCATTATCAATCCGCCGCAGGTGGCGATTCTGGCGATCGGCGCCGGGGAGCGCCGCGTGGTGGCGGAACAGGATCAGATGGTGGTGCGCACATTGATGAGCGTGACCCTGTCCTGCGACCATCGGGTGGTCGACGGCGCCAGCGGAGCCGAGTTTCTTAGCCAACTCAAGCATCTGGTGGAAAACCCCGCCACGCTGCTGGTATAGGAGCGGAAATGAAAGATAACTATGATGTTTTGGTTATTGGCGGCGGACCGGGCGGCTATGTCGCCGCTATCCGCGCGGCGCAGCTGGGGCTGAATACCGCGCTGGTGGAGAAGCGGCATTTGGGCGGCGTATGCCTCAACTGGGGCTGTATTCCCACCAAGGCGCTGCTGCGCGGCGCTGAATTGGCTCATCAACTGGCGCATATGGATGAGTTCGGATTCAGCGCGGAGGCGGTCCATTTCGATATCGCCAAACTGGTGGCCCGTAGCCGCAGCGTCTCCGCCGGGCTGACGGCCGGCATTGCCTCGCTGTTGAAAAAAAACGGCGTGACTGTCATTACCGGCACGGCGACGCTGACCGGCAAAGGGGAGGTGAGCGTCGACGCCGACGGCGCAGCGCGCGCTTATCGGGCCAATCATATTATTCTGGCCACCGGCGCGCGGCCGCGCGGGCTGCCCGGCATCACGCCGGACGGCAAGCGTATCTGGAACTATATGAACGCGCTGATCCCGGAAACGGTGCCGTCGTCGCTGCTGATTGTCGGCACCGGCGCCATCGGCATCGAGTTCGCCAGCCTGTATAACGATCTGGGCTGCGCGGTGACGCTGGTGGAGATCGCCGAACGCATCATGCCGCTGGAGGATGCCGATGTTTCCGCGCTGGTCGCCCGCCAGTTTAGCCAACGCGGCATCGCCATTCTGACCAACGCCGGCGTGACCGAGGTGGAAACGGACGACGAGCGCGCCAGATGCCGTATTCGGCTGGCGAACGGCGACCAGCAAACGGTGGATGTCAGCCAGGTGCTGCTGGCGGTCGGTGTGCGGGCCAACTATGAGGATCTGGGGCTGGAAGCATTGGGCGTCGAGATCGACGGCGGTTACATCAAAACCGACGAGTGGTGCCGAACCAACGTCTTCGGTCTTTATGCCATCGGCGATGTCGCGGGGGCGCCCTGCCTGGCGCACAAGGCCAGTCACGAGGCGGTGATCTGCGTGGAGAAACTGGCGGGCGTGGCTGATGTCGCGCCGCTGGACAAACGCGCCATCCCGGCCTGTACCTACTCCCGTCCGCAGGTGGCCAGTTTCGGCCTGAGCGAGGCGGCGGCGCGGGCCAGCGGGCGGGCGATTGCGGTCGGTCGTTTCGACTATCGGGCCAACGGCAAAGCGCTGGCGATGGGCGAGGCCGTGGGCTTTGTGAAAACGATTTTTGACAAGGAGAGCGGCGAACTGCTCGGCGCGCATATGGTGGGGCCGGAGGTGACGGAGCAGATCCAGGGATTCGCCATCGCTCATCACCTTGAAGCGACGGAAGAATCGCTCAGCCAGGTGATTTTCGCCCATCCGACGCTCAGCGAAGCGATGCACGAGGCGGTGCTGGCCGCCGGCGGCAAAGCGCTGCATCAATAAGCGTAATCCGGCGCAATCTTTCCCGGCGCCGGATAACCTGCTATCGTTCGACAGGTTTCTGATATTGACAGGATTGCTGGTTGTCCGGCTGCGCTGCGCCTGCATTTCTTTCGGCATTAGAAACGAGCGACCTGTATCAGACCGGCAGATCTTTTTTCTTCTCTGTCCGTCATGCTTGAAGTATGACGGGTATATCACTGTGGTATGGCAGGAGGATGGTTACACTGAAAAACAAGCACTATCACAGAGGGCGGCATCATGGACTATGAATTCTTGCGGGACGTTACCGGGCAGGTAATGGTACGAATGTCGATGGGACATGAGGCGGTCGGTCACTGGTTTAATGAAGAGGTCAAAGGGCAACTGACGCTGTTGGACGAGGTGGAGGCGGCGGCGCGTTCGGTGGCGGGAAGCGAAAGACAGTGGCAAAAAGTCGGCCACGAATACACGCTATTGCTGGATGCCGAAGAAGTGCTGATTCAGGCCAATCAGTTGGAATTCGTCGTCGATGAAATGGAAGAGGGCATGAGCTACTATGATGAAGAAAGCCTGTCGCTGTGCGGCCTGGAGGACTTTCTCGATCTGGTGGCGAAATACCGGGAGTTTGTGCGGCAACGTTGAGCGGGTTCGTTGGGGACGTTGGACTCCGGGCGTCGTTGTTTAAGCTGACGGCGTAACCCGGCCCGGTTTTATCAGACTTTCGGCAGGAATATTGAACATCGTATGTAAATTCCAGATCATCGGCAGCGTCAGATTTCGCTTGCCGTTGAGTATTTCATAAACGCGATTTAAGCGACCGATAGCCGGCTGAAGATCTTTGGGCGTCAATCCCGATTGTTCCATACGGAATTTAATCGCTTCAATGGGGTCGGGGAGATCCACAGGAAAGTGTTTGGCCTCATAGGCTTCAATAAGTGTGACCATCACATCAAAAAAATCGCCTTCTGGCGTGCCGGGTTCTGGTGGATTATCGAATAAAGGAGAGACTTGTCCAAGCGCGGTCTGATAGTCGCTGTCATTGCGGATAGGATAAATCGTCATCATGTTATTCCCCTTCAATGGTATTGGCGTCAATGGCGTCATACTGCCGATGCGTACCGATAAATTTGATGTACATGGCGCCGAAACGATAGGCGACAGACGCGATAAGACGATACTCGTTGCCCTTGATATTAAAAACCACCCGGCGGCTTTTCAGGATGCTGGCGTGGCGAAACTGCGCTTTTAACTCATTTGGCGTAAGCCAATGGGCATTTCTGACTTCATCAACCCAGGCTTTAAGCGGCTGCTCCGCATCCGGATGCAATTCCCAGAACTTGCGTAATCTGCCGATAGCGATAATTTTCATGTGAACTCTTAGTCCCAATTTGGGATTATAACAGTGAAATCCCATTATGGCGAGAGCGTCTGGATGCGTCGATAGATAGCCTATTGCTGGTACTGTTTATGGGTATGGCTTCGCAAATTGCCCTGGGGAATGTGATATTTGCCGTCTAGCGGATAAGACAAGGCGGAAACAGATGAGTGCCAACATGGCAATTTCGTTGTGAACGTAGTGTCTGTACTCCCTCCCTTTTGAATTTATTTAATCAAATCATAAGCGCGAGGTTTTGGCGTCGAGCGATGGTTTGGGGCTGAAGGGCTGTGGGGGTTGTCTTCGGTCGCCATGATTGCCGCCATAAGCAAGGCATTACCACGCCAACGGAAGAAAAAGCCGGCGTGAAACAGGATCTCGGCCTGAATGCCAGCCGTCGGGGTGTTACTGGCCGACAGCAGCAAATATGGCGCCTATTCTCTTTGCTTCACGCCGTCTGGCAGCGGATCCGGTAGCCAATGGTTATCGGCTGGTCTGGCGTGAGCGCCAGGCTGGTTTCGTAGCCGAGGTCGCTGATAGGATTATCCGCGCGACTGCCGGGGCCGAGATCCCAGGCGGAGCAGACGGGTTCAACCCCCAGGCAATGGTTTTTACCGTCCCACGGCGGCATAGCCCGTCCGCCGTTGCTGAACCATAGCAGGCAGTGCGGCAGCCATTGCGTATCCCAATGCAAAGACACGGTTATCTGACGCGCCGGATAGTGCAGCTTAATGCCTGATACCGGACTAAGCAGTTGAACGATTTCTTCGGTTGGGAAGGGCAGGGGAAGCCGGCTCAGGTTCGCCGTCGCGCCGTTCAATGCCGGCACGGCGGCCAGATCGGTAAAGCGCGCCAGCGGTTGTAGCTGGCTGATATTCGGCTCGGTAGCGGTGGGATAGACAATGCCCTGTTGCAGATTTTCGGCGCTGAGCCGCACTTCGCCCGCCTCGCCGCCCACGGGAAAGATAGGATGCAGCCCCACCGGGAAACGGCATGAGCGCCGGGCTGCGATGGTCAGGCTAAAGTCGACCTCGCCGTTATCGGCCAGCGTGATGGTGCGTTGCAGCCGGGCAAGAGGGTAGTCGTCAGGGTAGTTGAACGTTAGCCGGATATGGTTGGCGTGGCTATCGTCCATCTCCCACTGGCCGTTCACCGGTAAACCGTGCGGCGCCTGACTAAAATAGCCCTCGGCCTCTTTTTCGCTGTGGCCGAAAGGCACGCCGACCCACTCTCCCGCCAGCCGGCGCATCAGCGGCGGCTGACCCGCGCAGGCGATGGGGTCGTCCAGCCAGTGCGCCCGGTGAAAAATAGCATGAGAGCAACCGGGGGCGGGCTGATAAGTCAGTGAGGTTAATATGCCGCCCGCGCTGCTGACCTGCGCGCGCAGCAGGCCGTCATGGCTGTTCAGAGAAGAAACGCGATGAGCATTCATGATGGCTCCTGCTGCGTTAGGTTACGGGTTTATCGGTTCCGGATTTGCTATTGGCTTTTTGGTTTCGCCTTCACCGGCGCTTTTTCTTTTCACCAGCTTGACGGCAAGCTGCTGTTGCTCGTTTTCCCCTTGCGGCGCCAGCAATAGCTGCAATGCCTGCCGTCCCAGGGCCGCTTTATCAACGGCGATCGTCGTCAGCGGCGGGTTGGACACCGCCGCGCCCTCGATATCATCGAACCCCACGATGGCGATATCCTGCGGTACGTTCAAGCCATGTTCCTGACAGACGCGCATGGCGATCAGCGCCGCGGAATCATTGTAGGCAAAAATGGCGTCGGGAGGCTGCGGCAACCCCAGCAATTCTTCCACGGCATTGGTGAGCGACGCGGCCGTATCGAGAATGGGCGGGGCAATGGCTTCATACTCCGGCGGCGTGAGTAGCTTGGCCTCATACAGCGCCTGACGATAACCTTTTTCCCGCAGGCGAATACTGTAATGGGCAAGGCTGCTGGCGAGAAACGCAATGCGCGTTCTTCCCTGGCGGATCAGGTGCCGGGTCGCCAGATAGCCGCCCTGGAAGTTATCCGGGTTAATGCAGGGAAGATGCGGCGACCACAGATCAACCAGCGCCAGCGGCCGTTGCGTGTTTTGCAACACGGCGAGCAGCTCAGGCTCGAAAAAACCCGCGCACAGTAGGGCATCGGGATCGTGCAGCCGAACCTGCTCTTCTACGGCATCGGTAGGGCCGATCGCCAGAAAGCTCAGGGCGACGCCAGCTTCGCGGCAGGCGTTTTCCACGCCGAGCAGTAAAGGAGAATAGAACGACAGCGCGCTGGAAATGTTGTGCTGGCGGTGCAGTAAAAACAGAACCCGGCGGATTTTATCGTTACGCAACCGGGTAAAGTCGTATCCCTGCTGCTGGGCGATGCCGAGAATACGCTGGCGCGTTTCGTCCTTCAGACCCGGCTGTCCTTTAAGCGCGCGGGAAACGGCGCCCGCTGAAACGCCGGCTTCAACGGCAATATCTCTTATCCTTATACGCTTGGTCATGCGTTACCCTGGTTCCTGTTCGCGGTTCAACGATGTCTGGAAATGCTATCACAAAGCGGTTTCCCGCAGGATGTCGATAACAGTTTTTTGCCCAGCCAGGCGGCGCCGCGCACGCCGCTGCTATCGCCATGTCGCGCCTGAACAATCGGGGTCGTGAAGGTATTGCTGAAGATATAGCGGGCGATCTGCGCCTCCAGGCCCTGATACAGCGCCTTACGGTTCGACAATCCGCCGCCGATGACGATCACGTCGGGATCGATCAGGTTGATCGCGCCGGCCAGCGAACGCGCCAACTGATCCTGAAACAGGGTGAAATGCTCGCAGGCTTCAACGTCGCCCGCTTCGACGGCATCCATGATCGCTTTCGAGGTCAATTTCCGATGATAGCGCAGGTTATAGCGTTCCGCTAACCCGGTGCCGGAAATAAAGGATTCGATACAGTTGGTTTGGCCGCAGTAGCAGGCTACGGACGGGCCGTCCCGTTCCGGCGTATAGCGCGGCAGGCTGTTATGCCCCCACTCTCCGGCGCAGCGATTGCGCCCATCCAGAACCTGTTGACGGATGGCGATGCCGCCGCCGCAACCGGTGCCGAGGATCACGCCGAATACGCTGTCGTAGCCTTGCCCGGCGCCGTCAATGGCTTCTGAAAGCGTGAAGCAGTTCGCATCATTGCTGATCGCGACCGGTTGTCGGCAGTGGGCTTCCAGCATGGCGGGCAACGGCTGTTGGTTAATCACCAGAATATTGGAGTTTTTGATTTTGCCGTTGCTGGCTTCCACCGTTCCCGGCAGGCAGATGCCAATGCTGAATGGGGATGACAGCGCCTGGCGGACGTCGTCGATGACGTGGCATAGCTCGCCGAAAAAGGCCGTATAGCTTTGTTTTTCCGTGGGGTAACGCTGCTTGTACGCCACTTCTCCCTGGGGATTAAGCACGACAGCCTCGATTTTTGACCCACCGATATCAATACCCAGACTTAACATATTTATCGCTCCTGCTAAAAACGCTACGGTCATCCCCGCCCACTGGTCATTCCCGCGCAGGCGGGAAGCTGCCTGGGAAGTCATGCTATGTCCATTTTCGGCATCGGACGTTGCGGAAGTTTACTTCTTTTTGTTTACTAAACTCAATTTTATTTGTTCGTTTTTTCTATCAGGCAATGTTTGTTTTTCTCTAGGTATTTCATGGAAATAAAATAATTCGGTTGAAGCGGAAAGAAAAAACAAATCAGGAATGTGAAGGTTGTCACGCAACCTGTACGAATAAATATGGATTTGTTTACTAAACATATGACGAGTGCTATTACATAGCGATTATTCCGGTCGCAGTACATAAACCCAGGCCGTTGTCAGCGAACCAGGAGAGGGATGATAGCCGTGCGGAACCCTTGTCGCCCGGCGCCATTCTTCCCGCCGTCAGAGTGAGAAAACGATGTTTTTTACCGAGGAAAAGCTCAGTCAGCGTTTAGACGAAGTGGCCCAATACCGGCTGCGCGAGGCGCATCAGGTGCAACAGGCCGAGCTCTGCTTTGACCGTGAAGGGTTGAATGGCGCATCGCCGCCGCCGGCATCGGCGGATTGGCGGCCTTGTACGCAAGGGGTTCGCTGGCAGGAGCGGGATATCTATGTTTGGCTGAAGCTGAGTTACCTCTTCCCGGCGCAATGGCGTAAGCACACCATCGTTGGCCGATTTAATTTCAGCCTGGGGTCGCAGCGGCAGGATTTTGAAGCGCTGATGTTTATCGACGGTCAACCGTTTCACGGCATCGATCAAAACCACGCGCAGGTGACGATCCCGGCGGAGTATGCAGGAAAGCGCGTCGAGTTCTGTTTCCGCATCTGGTCGGGGATTCTGGAAGGGAAGGTGCGCAAACATTTCCAGGCTTTTCATGTCGGCAATGCGTTTGACAGCGTGTCGTTTGCGCTGCTTGACGGCCCGACAAACAACCTCTGCTACACCACGAAGGCGATTCTGCAAACGCTGACGATTCTGCCGCAAAACGATCCCTACCGCGTACGTTTACTGACGCAGACAGACCGCGCCTATGGTCTGATTGACTGGCGGGATCCCGGCAGCGAGAGCTTTTACCAATCCATCGCCGCCGCGGCTGACCAACTGGAACGCGAGTATCCGCTGGCGGATAAGGCGCACCCGGTAACGGTACACTGCGTGGGGCATACCCATATCGATGTGGCGTTTCTATGGCAGCTCAAACATACGCGCGAGAAGTGCGCCCGCTCTTTTTCCACCGTATTGCGGTTGATGGAGCGCTATCCCGAATACACGTTTTTCCAGTCCCAGCCGCAGTTGTATGACTACATCAAACAGGATTACCCGGCTATCTACCGGCAGATAAAACAGCGGGTTCAAGAAGGGCGCTGGGAAGTGGACGGCGCCATGTGGATCGAGGCCGACTGCAACCTGCCTTCCGGCGAATCTTTCGTCCGGCAGATACTGCTGGGCAGTCGCTTTATGCAGGATGAGTTCGGGGTAAAACCCCGCTGCCTGTGGTTGCCGGACGTTTTCGGTTACGCCTGGGCGTTACCGCAGATTCTGCAAAAAAGCGGCATCCGCTATTTTATGACCACCAAAATCAGTTGGAATGAATTTAACCAGATGCCGCACGACACCTTTACCTGGCGCGGCATCGACGGCAGCGAAGTGCTGGCGCATTTCATTACCACGCCGGAGGAAGGACACCCGCGCTATACCTATAACGGGATGGTCGACGCCATGTCGGTTCAGGGGCTGTGGGATAACTACAAGGATAAGCCGCTGAATCAGGAACTGCTGCTGGCCTATGGTTTTGGCGATGGCGGCGGCGGCCCGACGGAAGAGATGCTCGAATTGTTGCGCCGTTTTGAAAAAATGCCCGCGTTGCCGCAAATTCGCATGGGACGCGTTGATGACTTCTTTGAACGTCTGGAGGCGCGGCTGCAAGCCAGCGATGGCTATCAACACACCTGGGACGGCGAACTCTACTTTGAAAGCCACCGCGGCACTTACACCAGCCAGGCGCAGGTGAAAAAGGCAAACCGCCGGGCGGAACTGCTGTATCGCCGCATCGAGTGGTTGCAACTGCTAGCGGCCCTGCGACAGGGGGACTGGGCGCTGTATCCGCAGCAGGCGCTGACCGAGGGCTGGAAGATTCTGTTGCGAAATCAGTTCCACGATATCATTCCCGGTTCGTCCATTGCGGAAGTCTATCGCGATGCGGAGCGTGAATATCGGCAGGCGCAACAGATTGCCGAAGACATTCTGACGGAAAGCCGCCGCCATCTGGTGCAGCATCGTCACGATGCGGTCAGCGTGATGAATAGCGCGTCCTGGGCGCGCAGCGATATGGCGTTTATTCCCGGCGACGGCGTGGGCGGTTGGCGCAGCGCCGGCGGCGAGCCCGTAACCGCGCAGCGTATCGCCGACGGTTGGCTGGTTGCGCTGCAAGACGTGCCGCCGCTGACCGGCGTTACGCTGTTCCACGACAGTACGTCGGCGTTACCGGCCGATACCTCTCCTTTTTCGCTCGGCGCCAATCAACTGGAAACGCCGTTTTATCTCATTAGCTGGAATGAGCACGGCCACCTGACGCGCATTTATGACCGCCAGCATCAGCGTGACGTGCTGGTGGACTGCGGCAATGTGCTGACCGTCTATGAAGATAAACCGCTTAAGTACGATGCCTGGGATATTGAGATCTTTTACTACCAGAAGCGGCAGCCGCTAACGCAGCTTGAGTCGGTCAGGGTGGTGGAACAGGGCGAACTGCGCTGTGTGATTGAGTTTGTCTGGCGTTATCAGCACAGCCGGATTACGCAGCAGCTCCGGCTCTACAGCCGGCTGCGGCGTATCGATTTCCATACCCGCGTCGACTGGCAGGACTATAACCAACTGCTGAAAGTGGCATTCCCCGTCGCCGTTCGCGCCACGGAAGCCACCTATGATGTGCAGTTCGGCAATGTTAAGCGCCCGACCACCTGGAACACCAGTTGGGATTACGCCCGTTTTGAAAGCGTGGCGCACCAATGGGCCGATCTCTCGGAATATGGTTATGGCGTGAGTTTACTTAACAATTGCAAATACGGTCATGCCATTAAAGACAACGTTATGCAACTGACGCTGATTAAATCCGCCGTCAGCCCGGATGCCCATGCCGATCGCGGGGAACACGTCTTTACCTATTCGCTGCTGCCGCATGCGGGGGACTGGCGCGACGCCGCCGTCGTTCAGCAGGCGTTTTATCTCAATGAGCCGCTGAGCGTGATGCCGGGAGTCTGGCTGGGATCCGAACGGGGCATCGTCACCGTCGATCATCCGTTTATTCAACTGGACGCCATTAAAAAGGCCGAACAGGAAAACTGGATCATTGTCCGCCTGCATGAGTTTGCCGGCGGGCGACAGACCGTGACGCTGGATACCGGACTCCCGCTGAGCTGGTGGGCCGAATGCGATCTGATGGAAACCGTAGAGCGGAAAACGCAGGCTGCGGCGGGGCCGATCGTGCTGACGTTCACGCCTTATGAGATTAAAACCCTCGCCCTGTGTCTGGCCGGGGAATGATCAGACAAATGATCCAGGTTGCCTGCGCGTTGGCCATCAGAGGCCAACGCTTTGCGTTGTTGAAAACGACCATGTTTTACCCTGCAACTCGAATTATTTGGCGTATACATCACGATCTCTATCACAAATCGAATGCCGGACGATTTACTGATATCGCATTTTGTTTACTATAAAAACACATGTTTAGTAATCAAGAGTTGAATTACAGTTTCTACACGGTTTTTGCTGCAAGTGGACTTTTTGCCAACACCAGGGCCAGACAGGAAACGAGGAACAACAAAAATGAAAATATTAACCAGGGCCATCATTACCACTCTATTGGCCGGCAGTACGCTGGCCGTTCAGGCGGCGGATACGCTTAACGTATGGATCCGCGCCAACAACAATGCGCGTGTGATTTATGAGCAGGAAGCGGCGGCGTTTGAAAAGAACACCGGTATTAAAATCAGCTACTTCAGCGCCAGTACCGACTTCGAACAACGTCTGGCTCGGGCGGCGGTGGGCAATACGCTGCCTGATTTAATCATTAACGACGCGGCTTATATGGGGCAGTTGATCCAACTGGGCATCGTCGATGAAATCGACCCCGCATCGCTGGATAACGGTAAGGATTTACAGCCGACGGCGCTGAACAGCCTGAAATATCGCGATGGGAAATACTACGGTATTCCGACCTCGGTGCAGGCTTCCGCACTGTATATCCGCAAAGACTGGCGGGAAAAGCTGGGGCTGCCGCAGCCAAAAACCTGGGAGGATCTGAAAGCGCTGGCCGAAGCCTTTACGCTGAAAGATCCGGACGGCAACCAGAAAAATGATACCTACGGTTTTGGTCTGCCCGGTTCTTCAACCCGGGGCTACACCAGTTGGATTCTGGCCTCCTTTGTCTGGCAGGCGGGTGGGGAGTTTGTTCGCCCGGTCGATGAAGGATTCAAATCCACGGTGAGCGAAAAGGGCGTGGCGGATGCGCTGGACTTTATGCGCGGCCTGGTATGCGCGAAATTCGTCCAACCCGGCGCCATCAACGCGGTGACGTCCGATATTTCCAATGCGTTTCGTTCCGGTCAGGTCGGTATGGTGCTTTCCGGCCCCTACAGCATGCCGGTATTCTCCGATGAACCCGGTCCGGATAAGTTTGAAGTGGTGAAGCCGCCGCGCGGCCCGGTAGGGCAAGACAGCATGGCGGAAGGCGAAGCCATCTATCTGGTGAAAAGCGGTAAGCAGAAAGCGCAGGCCGCGAAGTTCATTGACTTCATGATTTCAGAGCAGGGGCAAAAGATCGGCACCGCCGTCGGTACGCCGAATGAACCGATTGTCCGTTTGCCGGTTAACAAAAAGGTGGATGCCAACGCGGTGTATAACGATGAACGCTGGCAGGTCTTTGCCGAGCAATACGCCAATAACGGACATTATGTTCCCGCCGTTCCCAACTGGACGCCAATTCGTCAGGTGACCGCCGACGGGTTCAATAAAATCCTCTCCGACTGCTCATCCGATATTCCGGCCGAACTGAAAAAGCTCGACGCGAAAGTGAATCTCGAATTGCGTAAACAGAAGGTGTTGGTCAATTAGTTCTTCGGCAAGGCTGAAATGACGGAATAACCGTGGCGGGATGACGGCAAGTTCGGGGAGGCGTTTTCCGTGGGGATACTTCGCCCCGGACCTGCCTGCGGTGGGATTGCCGTCACGGCATATTGCGTTGTGTTAACTCAGGGCGGTTACTATGCGTATTATTAACCCAAGAGCGAAACGATTATTAACGCCTTGGCTATTTCTGGCGCCGGCATTAATTGTTTTCACCTGGTTTAAATTTATTCCCATGATTCAGGGAATGATCATGAGCTTTTATCAGGTTAATTTCGGTCAGCCGAATGACTGGGTAGGGCTGGACAATTTCTCGCGTTTATTTTCCGACGGCGATTTACATCATGCCACGATAAATACCTTGATCAATGTGGTGGTCACATCGCTGGCATCGGCGTTTATCGCGTTTTTTCTGGCTATTGCGCTGGAAGGGCCGGCCAGACATTTGCGTTTCATCCGTACGGCGATCTTTCTGCCGGCCATCACCAGCGCCGCCATTGTGGCGGAAATGTGGAAAATTCTGTTCAATCCCACCGATAACGGGGTGATGAACCATATTCTTTCCTGGTTTGATATTGCGCCGCAGGGCTTTTTGACCGATCCCAATCAGGCGCTGATGACCGTGATGCTGCTGCAAATCTGGAAAGCGGTGCCTTATAACATGGTGATTTTCATCGCCGGTCTGGCAGGGATTAACCGCGAACTGTATGACGCCGCGAACGTGGACGGCGCCAGCCGCTGGCAGCGTTTGCGCTATGTCACGCTGCCCGGCCTGATCCCGGCGATTTCCGTCATCATCATGCTGTCGTTTATCCGCGGCTTCCGCGTCTTCGCCGAGGTCTATGCCTCTACCGGCGGCGGGCCGTCCGACGCGACGGAAATGATCATGACGCAGATATATAAAGCCGGATTTATTCAGTTCGATTATGGCTATGCCTCCGCGGTGTCGTTCGTTTTATTTATTTTTACCGTCTTGCTCACGCTTATTCATTTCGCCGTGAAGAAACGCTATGTGAAGTATTAAACCGGGCGTCAGAAACCATTAAGCAGGGTAATAAATATGAAAATGAAACTAGGGGATCGTATCGGCAGCGTCATTATTTACGCCGCCGTACTGATTATTTTCGTCGGCCCGTTTCTGGGGATTGTAATGACGGCATTCAGCGGCGAAACGGTTAAACCCGGCGAGCTGTTGCTATGGCCGGCGCATCTGACGCTGGAAAATTTCCGCCAGGCCTGGTTTAGCGTCGGCGTGTGGAAATATCTATTCAACTCGCTGGTGGTGGTGGCGTTCGGGCTGATATTGCAGGTGTCGGTTAGCGCGCTGGCGGCTTATTCGCTGTCGCGCAAGAAATTCCGCGGGGCGGCGATTGTCGGGCTGATCATCCTTTCCACCATGATGCTGCCGGAAGAGGTGATCGCCATTCCGCTGTACGTGATCATCAACTGGAAACTGCCGATTGTCGATGCCTCTATCTCCGATACCTATCTGGGCATGATTTTGCCGATAGTCGGCTGGGCGTTTTCCATTTTCGTGCTGAGCGAGTTTATGTCCGCCATCCCCAAAGATCTGGAAGATGCCGCCAGAATGGATGGCGCATCCGAATGGCAAATCTTTTTCCACGTCATCCTGCCGCTGGTTCGTCCGGCGCTGGGAACGGTGGTGATATTTGGTTTCATTATGATTTGGGACCAGTACCTGCTGCCGCTGATCGTCATTAATCAGGAGGACATGTACACCATTCAGGTCATGCTGCGCGTGCTCAGTTCTGATGAAAACAGTTCGCCGAACGTATTTATCGCCATCACGTTACTGGCCATGCTGCCAAGCGCCATTGTGTACCTTGGCCTGCAAAAATACTTCAACCGCGGAATTATGTCCGGCGCGGTAAAAGGCTGAGACCGGCCAATATCCAGAGCGTCGCCGGGAGAATCGCCGGGGCGCTCAATGGGGTTGTCATCTACCTCGGCAGCGCGCTGGCGCTGCATGAAGGAATAGAATACTGAGGGTTACTATGGGTTCTGTCATGCTGAAAAACGTCAGTAAGTCCTTTGACGACACGAAGATTATCCGGGATGTCTCGCTGGCGATCCCGGAAGGCAAATTTTGTGTGCTGGTCGGGCCGAGCGGCTGTGGGAAATCGACGCTGCTGCGGTTGATTGCCGGTCTGGAAGAGGTGACCAGCGGCGAGGTCTACATCAACGATCAGAACGTGACCGATCAGGAGCCAAAGTTACGCGACATTGCGATGGTGTTTCAAAGCTACGCCCTGTATCCGCAAATGACGGTGAAAGAAAATATGGGCTTTGCGCTGAAGCTGGCGAAAATGCCCAAAAAAGAAATCAACCGGAAAGTGGAGGAAGTCGCGGCGCTGTTGGGGCTGGAGAAACTGCTTGACCGTTTGCCGAAAGAGTTGTCGGGCGGACAGCGTCAGCGGGTGGCGATGGGACGCGCCATTGTGCGCAATCCGCGGGTGTTCCTGTTCGACGAGCCGCTCTCTAACCTTGACGCCAAGCTGCGCACCCAGGTCAGGGCCGAGATCCGCGAGTTGCACCAGCGTCTGCGCACCACGTCGGTTTATGTGACGCACGATCAGATCGAAGCGATGACGATGGGTGAAATGATCGTGGTGTTGCGCGACGGGATCATCGAACAGGCGGGCACGCCGCTGGATCTCTACGATCGTCCGGCGAACCGTTTTGTCGCCGGATTTATCGGATCGCCGGAAATCAACCAGCTCTCTTCGTGGGTGGTGGAGCAGCAAGGGGAACTGGTGGCGCAGCTTGATGAACATACCGTGATGCCATTGCCGGGCGATGTCAGCGTACAAACCGGACAGCAGATTGTTTATGCGGTACGGCCGGAACAGTTTGATATCGTCGACAGTCCGGAACAGGCGATTAAAGTACGCGTGGAGATCATTGAAAATACCGGCAGCGATTTGCATATCTTCTGTCAACTGGGGGGACGCTTACGCATCACCCTCAGCCTGAAAAGCCGTTTGCCGATTAAGGTCGGCGATGAGATCTATCTGCGTCCCAAACCGCTGTCGGTGCATATTTTCGATCAGGCCAGCGGCAAACGCTTGAACCCGTAGGCGGGTGACATCGCAATAAAGGGAGCCGGCCGCTATCCGGCCGGCTCTTTGACGTTATTTATTATCGGCGGCCAGCAAAGACTCGACCTCGGTCATTCCCTTGGCGTACGGCGCGCGCATGCTCAGGTTGAGCTCGCCATTCTGGCTTTGCACCACGACGGCTTTGGCATGGCTGAAACGACGGAACCCGTGGATGCCGTGGTAGGCGCCGATGCCGGAGGGGCCGACGCCGCCGAACGGCAGACTTTCGACGATCGCATGGGTCATGACGTCGTTGACCACCAGCGCTCCGGACGTGGTGTGTTGGCTAAACCACTGCTGGCGCGCCGGATCCTGACCGAAGTAGTAGGCGGCCAGCGGGCGCGGATGGTCATTGATGTAGGCCAGCGCTTCATCGCGGCTGCGATAAGTTTTGATCGGCAGAATCGGCCCGAAGATCTCTTCCTGCATCAGTTTCATGTCATCGGTGACGTCCAGCACCAGCGTCGGCGCCAGCTTGCGGGTGGCCGCATCCGCACGGGGTTCGCCTTCCGGCTGTAGTTCGACCAGCGTGGCGCCTTTGGCTTTGGCGTCGTCCAGCAGCGCCAGCAAGCGTTGGAAATGACGATCGCTGACGATGGCGGTGTAGTCCGGGTTGGTCTGTATGGTAGGGAACGCGCCGGCGATAAACTGGCGCGCCTGCGCCACAAACGCATCGCGGGAAGATTCCTCTATCAGCACATAGTCCGGCGAAATACAGATTTGACCGACGTTGAAGGTTTTCACCGTCAGCACGCGCTCGGCGGCCGTTTTCACATCGGCGTCGCTGTCGATCAGAACCGGGGATTTCCCGCCCAGCTCCAGCGTTACCGGCACCAGATTCTCGGCGGCGGCGCGCATCACGTGGCGGCCTACGCCGGTGCTGCCGGTGAAGACCAGATGGTCGAACGCCTGAGCGCTAAAGGCCGCGCCGACTTCGGCTTCGCCCAGCACCGTATTCAGCTCCAGCGGATCGAAATAGCGTCCGATCAGCTCCGCCAGCAGTTCGGCGGTGCGCGGCGTCAGTTCGGACGGTTTGAGCAGCGCGCGGTTGCCGGCGGCGAGTACTCCGGACAGCGGACTGAATGCCAGATTGAGCGGGAAGTTCCACGGGCTGATAATGCCGACCACGCCGAGCGGTTGATATTCCACCCGCGTCTGCATGCCGGCAACCGGCGCCGGCAGTTCTTCCGGCCGCATCCATTGCGCCAGGTTTTCCTGCGCGTGGCGCAACGCGCCGACGGAAGACAGCACGTCGGCCAGCAGAGTCTGGTAGGCGCTGCGGTGGCCGTAGTCGGCGCTGACCGCGGCGGCCAGCGCCTGATGGTGGCGGGTGAGCAGTTGCGCGGCGCGTTCCAGACGGTCGTGACGCAGCTCAAGGCTGGCCGGCCCCTCTTGTATATGGGCGCGCTTCATGGCGGCGACGGTCGTCGCCAGCGTTTGTAATGTAACAGGCGTATTCATTATAGGCTCCGAAATAAACTGAGACGGTCTGAGCGGCAACTCAAGCCAGTTGTTTAAGCAAGGCTTCGGCCACGCCTTCGGAACTGGCCGGGTTCTGGCCGGTGACCAGATGTTGGTCGATGACCACATGGGGATGCCAGTCGGCGCCTTTTTCATACCGGCCGCCCTGCCGTTTGAATTCATCCTCGATCAGGAACGGCACCACGTCGCTTAGCTGTACCGCATCTTCTTCGCTGTTGGAAAAGCCGGTGACTTTGCGGCCGTTGACCAGCGGCTGACCGTCGGCGCTTTTGGCGTTACGCAGCGCGCCGGGCGCATGGCAGACCAGCCCCAGCGGTTTGCCTGCGCGATCAAAGGTTTCGATCAGACGAATGGAGGCTGGATCGTTAGCCAGATCCCACAGCGGGCCGTGACCGCCGGCGTAGAACACCGCGTCGAAATCGGCCGGATTGAGCGCCGACAATTTTTCGGTGCGGGCCAGCGCATCCTGTGCTTGCGGATCGTGACGAAAGCGTTCGGTGGCGGCGGTCTGGGCGTCGGGCTCGTCGCTTTTCGGGTCGAGCGGCGGTTGACCGCCGGCCGGCGAGGCCAGCGTGATGCGCGCGCCGGCGTCTTTGAAAACGTAGTAAGGCGCGGCGAATTCTTCGAGCCAGAAACCGGTCTTCTTACCGGTGTCGCCAAGGCGATCGTGCGAAGTCAGTACAATCAGGACGTTCATATTGCGGATTCCTTTTTCAGTGTAAATGAAAAATCATGCTTAGCGGATCAGACGTCCGCCTGCGTCCCCAGCGGGGACAGTAAATGTTCGGTCGTCGCCAGCGCCTGATGCAGCGGCGCTTTGTCGCGCGCCAATTTGGACAACAGCGCGGCGCCCAACCACAGTTGATAGAGAGTCTGAGCCAGAGACTGAGCTTGCAGCGCGGCAGGCAATGAACCGTCACGTTGACCGTCCGCCACCGTTTCCGCGATGCGGGACACCAGTTGGACGACGCCCTCGCACAGTATCAGGCGCATGTTCTCGGACAGATCCGCCACTTCCGCGGCCAGCTTGACCACCAGACAGTGTTCGGCCCAGCCGCCCAGCACCGGATCGTCAATCCAGGCTTTCCAGTAACGCATGAGTCGTTCACGTCCACTGCCGTCTTCGGCGCGCAGCAAGGTATCCAGGCGTTGTTGGTAGTCGTCGACGTACTGTTCCAGCAGTACGCAGCCGAAGTTCTCCTTGGATGAAAAATAGTGGTAGAACGAGCCTTTCGGCACGCCGCTGGCATCAAGAATTTCTTTGAGTCCGACACCGACAAAGCCCTTGTGCAGCACAAGGTTGCGGCCGGTGTCCAGAATGTGTCGGCGAGTGAGTTCGCCTTTGTCTGTTGTGTTCATGTCTTGCAGTGTAGATCAGAATAGACCGGTCGTCTAGTTGCGAGCTGGTAAAATTTATCCGCCTGCGATCGGCGCGTGGCGTTTGTCTGAAAGGCATGGGGAAGGAGCGGGAGCGCGCCGGCCCTTTCACGGGCCGGCGCAGCGGTTTACCGCATACTGGCGGCGAGGGTATCGACATTGTGCTTAAAGGCCGCGGCGTAGGTGGCGGCGGGGCCGGAGGCATCGGTCAACGCTTCCGGGTACAGCTCTCCGCCAGGCTGCGCGCCGCTGGCGTTGGCAATCTGTTTAACCAGGCGCGGATCGGTCTGGTTTTCAATGAAGTACACTTTTATCTTCTCTTTTTTTATCTGCGTGATCAGCGCAGCCACTTTTTTACTGCTGGCTTCAGACTCGGTGGAATAGCCCATCGGCGATAAAAACGTCACGCCGTAAGCCTGGCTGAAATAGCCGAAAGCATCGTGGCTGGTCAGCACCTTGCGTTTTTCCGCGGGAATTGCGGCAAAGGTTTTTTTCGCATAGCGATCCAATTCCTGTAACTGCTGAATATAGGCCTCGCCCTGTCGGCGAAAATAGTCGGCGTTTTGGGGATCGGCGGCGGCCAATGCCTCCACGATGTTATGCGCATAAATAACCCCGTTGCCCATGCTGTTCCAGGCGTGGGGATCGGTGACGATTTTCCCGTCTTCTTCCATATGCAGCGCCGCGATCCCCTCAGAGGCGACGATCGTTTTCCCCTGATAGCCGGAGGCGGTAATCAAGCGATCCATCCACCCTTCCAGCCCCAGGCCGCTGACGAAAACGACGTCGGCTTTGGCCAGCGTTTTACTGTCTTGCGGCGAAGGCTCGAATTCATGCGGATCGCCGTTCGGCTTAACCAAATCGGTTACCGTGACGCGATCGCCGCCGATGTGGCTCACCATATCGCCCAACACCGAGAAACTGGCGACGACATCAAGATTTCTGGCCATCGCCAGCGGACTTAACAGCAAGCCGGATAAAGCCATTGCGATTATTGAACGTTTCATTTTTCCCTCATATCCCCATCATTGTCGGGCATCAAGCCCTGATATAAATATACCCGTCATCTTTCAAGTTGCTGGTGCGTTGGCCGCCTTCCTGCAACTCGAAATCTATTGGGTATAACCGTCAGCGGCGGGCGCGTAACATGCCGCCGTTTTGGCCGAAACAAACCGAGAAACAAAAAAACAGCGTAATGGTCAGAATAATGGCCGGGCCGGCGGGCAGGTCGGCGTAGTATGACCACAGCAGGCCAATCAGGCTGGACAGCAAGCCGAGAACCATCGCCGTCGCCAGCATCACGGGCAGCCTCTGGGTCCAGAAGCGGGCGCAGGCGGCCGGCAGCATCATCATGCCGACGGCCATCAGCGTGCCAAGAAGCTGGAAGCCCGCCACCAGATTCAGCACCACCAGCGACAGAAACAATCCGTGGATCGCCGCGCGCGAGCGGCCGGAGGCGATACGCAAAAAGGTGATATCAAAGGATTCGATCACCAGCGCCCGATAAATGACGGCCAGCGCGACCAGCGAACCGGAGCCGATAAGCGCGATATCGATCAGCGCGGATCGATCGATGGCCAGAATGGAGCCGAACAGCACATGCAGCAAATCGATACTGGAGCCGCGCAGCGAGACCAGCGTGACGCCCAGCGCCAGCGATCCCAGATAGAAACCGGCGAAGCTGGCGTCCTCTTTGAGTTCCGTGCGGCGGCTTACCAGCCCGGACAGCATGGCGACGGCCAGTCCGGCGATAAATCCGCCGATCCCCATCGCCAGCAGCGACATGCCGGAAACCAGATAACCGATCGCCACGCCGGGCAATACCGCATGCGAAAGCGCGTCGCCGATCAAACTCATTCTTCTCAGCAGCAGAAAACAGCCTAACGGCGCCGCGCTTAGCGTCAGTGAAAAACAGCCGATCAACGCCCGGCGCATAAAGCCAAAATCGGCAAAAGGCGTTGCGACGATATCGAAGATCGTCATAAGGCCACGCTCCGCAAGGCGGGGAAGGCGTGGTCTGCCGGCGCGTCAGACAGAATCGACCGGCTCGTACCCCAGCGGTAGCCGCCGTTGGCTAATTGCAAGACCTGCGGGAAATGCGCGGCAACCAGATCCAGATCGTGCAGCACCGCCAGAATGGTGCAGCCTTCGTCATGCAACTGGCGGATAATCTTCAGTAACGCCTGCGTTGTCTGGCTATCGATGCCGGTAAAAGGCTCATCAAGCAAAATGATCGGCGATTGGGTAAGCAACAGGCGGGCGAACAGGATGCGCTGCAACTGTCCGCCGGACAGTTTGCCGATGTGCTGATGGGCGTATTCCGCCATGGAAACCGCGTCAAGCGCCCGCATCGCCTTGTCCTGCCACTCGGCGCCAATGCCGCGCAGTATGCCGCGATGGGGCAGCGTACCCATCAGCACCAGATCGCAGACGCTGACGGGAAATTGTCGGTCAAACTCGGAGAGCTGCGGCAGATAGCCAATCGCGTTTTTGCCCGCGTTATTGATGCTGAAGGCGCCGGCGAGCGGCGGCAACAGGCCGGCCAGCGTTTTCAGCAGCGTCGATTTTCCGCTGCCGTTAGCGCCGATAATCGCCGTCAGCGATCCGGCGTGAAAACATCCATTCAAGGTTGCCAGCGGCGACTGGCGTTGATAGCCAAAAGAAAGTTCCCGCAATGCGATCATGGCAACATCACCGCCCAGCCAACCAGTAGCCACAGCAGCGACAGCAGCGCGAATACCAGCAGTACGCGTTTGGCGGTGGAGAGGGAGTATAGACTGGTCATTATCATCGGCTTATTGATTAAAAATGTTATGATATAACATATCAAGTAAAGGTGAAAAAGAAAGAGGTAAAAAAGTTTTTCAATTGCCGTTGGCGATCGGGATGGCGGATCCGTGATGGGGCGGCCCCCGCAACGGCTATCGTGCAGGGACGCTCAGAGGGGGGAATTACTTGAGATCAACGTGGTTGAAGTGGTGTAAACCCAACGGATCGACGCGATAACCGGCGACGTTATTGCGGGTGACTTCATAAATGATCGAATGGGCGATCGGTAAGAACGGGATCTGTTGGCGCATGGTCGCCTGCGCCTGTTGATACAACTCGCTGCGCGCCGACTGCTCGGAAACCTGTCCGGCTTTGAGGATCAGCCGATCGAAGTCCTCATCACACCAGCGAGCCCGGTTGGTTCCCGATTTCACCGCCGCGCAGCTTGCCAGGGCGGAAAAGGTATTGTCGGGATCGCCCATGATATTGGTGCCGCCGTATAGCATGGCCTGATGTTCCCCCCGGCCGGATCGCGCCAGATATTCCCCCCATTCATAGCTGACTACGGTGGTTTTTACCCCCAGCTTTCCCCAGTCGCTCTGGATCATTTCCGCCATACGGCGAGCGTTCGGGTTATAAGGTCGCTGGATAGGCATCGCCCACAGTTCAACTGTCAGGCCGTCGGCATAGCCCGCTTCGGCCAGTAGGGCTTTCGCCCGCGCAATATCATAAGGCGCGTCCTTCACCGCGGCGTTGTGCGACCATAGGGCCGGCGGGATCAGCGTCGTGGCGTTGACCGCATGGCCTTGATAAATCGCCGCTAAAATATCCGGCTTATTGATCGCCATCGACAGCGCCTGCCTGACTTTCAGGTTATCGAAAGGCGCTTTTTCCACATTGAACGCCAGATAACCCACGTTGAGGCTGGATTTTTCCAGCAATGTCACCTGCGGATTCTTTTTAATATCATCCAGCTCGGCCAGATTGGGGAAGGCCATAACCTGGCACTCGTTTTTTCTTAATTTCGCATAGCGAATCGACGCGTCCGGCGTGATGGAAAATACCAGCCGATCGATTCCCGGTTTTTCCCGCCAGTAATCGGCAAAGGTTTTATATTGGATCTGGGCGTCTTTATTATAGTTGACGAACTGGAAGGAACCGGTGCCGACTGGAATAAGGTCGATTTGCTCCGGTTTACCGGCCGCCTGCATTTTTTCCGCATATTCGGCGGAATATATCGACGTCAGCGGTAACGTCAGCAGCGACAGGAACGCGGCGCGCGGGCTGTTCAGCGTAAAGCGCACGGTTAAATCATCTAACCGTTCAATGCGGGCAATCAGGTTTTTCTCACCGGCTTCGAAATAGGTGTGATAAAGCGGGTAACCTATTTTGGATACGCCATAAAACCGGTGCTGACGATCCTGCTGGCGCATAAATGAAAAGATGACGTCGTCCGCATTCAATGCGCGTGAAGGTTGAAACTGTTTATTGCTGTGAAATTTAATATTCGGACGCAGATGAAAGGTGTAGACCTTGCCGTCTTCGCTGATTTCCCAGCTTTGCGCCAGCGCGGGCTGAATTTCCGTGGTGCCGGGTTTAAATTCGGTCAGACGTTCGTAAACGGTGGCGGACGTGGCGTCGAATGTGGTGCTATCCGCGCCCAGCGATGGATTAAAACTGCCGGGCGATCCCTCGGAGCAGAACACCAGCGTTTTAGCCGCAAAGGCGGGGAAAGCCAGCGCCAGCATTATTGCCGCCGGCAGGAGTCTGGTTAAGTTTTTCATATTAAATATCCCGGTTAAATATCAGAAAAAGATATCGTCATGCACGGAAAGGCGAGTCCGCTGCGTATTCACGTAGGCTGTACGTTATTGTTGAATATGCACTATCCCATAGATGATGAAAATGGAATCCTGAGTTAGATCAATAAAATGAGCGTCAAAAGAAATAAGTTTATTCGGTGTCGACGCCGGGTATTTTTAGCATCGTTGTCGATTGTTGGCGCAGTATGAATAACGAGATGGAAATAACCGTTAATACGGGGAGTGTGGTGATTATTTATATTGATAACGTTATGTCGTTATTTAAATGAAATAATACTTCAGTGTATAACGACACGGATAACGATGGAATCTTCGTTGCCATATCAATTATTCATATCGTTATTAAAAAAATGGGCTACGCGCGTATCGCGTGCTGACGCAGCCCTCTACCCATCAGGAGATGACGGAAAGTTCTCCCTGCATATTTACGGTAAAACGGGTGGCGGGCCGATCGTTGATATAGCCGGCGAGAATTTTCATCATTAGCCCGAAACGATATTGCAGGCTGTCCTCGGGTAGCCTGGATGCCGACGTATAAGCGCTGAGCAAGGCGCGATAGCATTGCACTCGTTCGGAGGGAATGTCTTTCCATGCCAGATCGCTGCCGTTGCGCAGGCAGTACCAGTCGGTGATCAGCGTCAGCAGAGGGAGCGCCCGTAACGCGTTGTTTTCAGGCGTGTCGGCCAGCCTGCGATTTGCGGCGTCAGGCAATGTCTGCGCGCTGAGGGGGGCGGTTTGCTGGGCTATCCACATGACATCGGCGCAACTGAGCGAATTGATCAGGTTGGCCAAATCTTCCGGCCAGTCTTTTTTCAGAAAGCGCTGACGCACCAGCAGGGCCAGATGGTGGTAAAGGAAATCGTAATAATCCCGGGTATTGAGAATATCGCCCAGAGGTTCACCGCTGCGTGCCAGTTCTTTACGGTAGAACGGGAACAGACGATCAAAATTGGGTACGTCGCGCAATACCAGCGTATCGATATCAACCCGATCGGCATGCAACGTCGCCAGTTTCATTGCGGGCGGGTAGGCCGCCAGCGATGGCACCGCCACGTTGACCAGTGTTCCCTGCGCCCCCTGATATACGCCGGTGTCGTTGACATGCAGATGCCCGCTGAAGTGTAATCGAATACCCGCATCCAGCGCGTGTTCGGCCACGTCCGGCCGTGGCGTGCGTTTGATAAAACTGTTGGTGCCAAACAGCTGCTTTTCGTTTTCCACCGTGCCGTCAAGGAAATCCACCAGCGGATAATGTGAAAAAATCAGCAGCTGTTTATGCTGTTCTTTTGCCCGCCGCACCACCGATTTCACCCACGGCAGCATAAAGGGTTTTTCCGTCAGCAGGGCATTCCAGCCGGTATCGCTGCTGGTGGAGTACCCGCCGATGCTGTCTCGTGTATCCGGGCCGTTTTTGATCTGATAGACGTTGGCGTCAATGGATAGCAGCCATAAACCCGGCTCCGGCTCCACCAGATAGGATGCATCCACAATGTCCCACTGCTTGGCGCCGTCCGGTGAGTGCGCCGGGTACTGGCGCTTTTCCAGTGCGTCGCTGTCGCCAAACGGGGTTTCCCAATGCAGAAAATCTTCACGCTTGAAAAAGCCAAAGCGTTTCATCAGCGGTAAACCGCGGTCATAACCCAGCGCCTGCATGGTCGGCGTGACGATCAGCGATTGGGCGTCGCCCGGTTTGACGTTCGATTTGCTGCTCAGCATGGTGCTGCCGCCGTCGGCGTTAAGCATTCTTTCCGACGAGTCATCCCCCTGTGGGCGGTTAATGTCATGATTTCCGACCGTGGCGAAAAAACGCATACCCTGTTGTTGTTCATACTGGTCGAGGATGGCTGCAATACCTTCAACCGTCGGCTGCTGACCGTCATCCGAATAGTCGCCTGACAGCACGACGTATTTCACCTGCTGTTTTGCCAGCTCATCCAGCGCGGCAAACAGGGCGAAGTAAGATTCATTGAAGATACGGGTAGAGTTCACCGAATCTTTCAGCGTGCGGATCGTCAGCTTTTTCCCGGTTTGCGCGTCGGGTAGCCCGTCGAAATCATAGTGGCCGTAGATGTTATGGACGTGGACATCGGAAATGATGGCGATACGTAGCGGCTGTGTCCGAGGTTGCGCCGCGTTGGCGTGAAAAAAGCCGCCGGCCAGCGTGATGGCGCTGCCAGCGCCCAGTTTGACGAACGTTCTGCGGGTGAGGGTTGTCATCGGTATCTCCGTAAGCATTATTTATTGGATATATAACGCGTAATCATGACAGGCAATCAATCGCGCCCCATCCAGCGCGTCGCCGGACGGGGAGGACAAACGTTGTTGCCATACCGTGGGTAGCCAGGGGCGAATATGCAAACCAATGCTGCCCATCAACGCCAGCTTCGGCGGCGTATGGCGGGCGATGACATGAAGCAGGCGGCTGATATCGGCGGCGGTTTGCCGCAACAGCGCGATGGCAGTTTCGTCTCCATGCCGAGCGCAATCGAACACCAACGGCGCGAAACGCGCGTAATCTCCCGGTTTGGCCTGTAGGCTCCAATGCCGGAAGATTGCGGCGTCATCCAGGGGTACCGGGCTGTCCGTGATGTCATCATGTAGCCGAGCAGTGAGCTGTTGGCTGAGTGGCGACAGGGCGCGCCATCCCTGCACAACCTGATAAGCATGCTGTAGCGCGGCTAATCCCAATTGCGCGCCGCTGCCCTGATCGGAGATGGGAAACTCATGGCCGCCATAGGCGGTGATGGTTTTATTGCGCCATAACAACCCGCATGAACCGGTACCGGCGATGACCACGCCGGCATCCCGTCCATGATTGACGGCCAGACAGGCTCCCAACGCATCGGTGTTCAGCACCTGAGCGGCATAAGGATGCGGCAGGGCAAGGAAAGCATCATAGGCAGGGCGATGCTCGGCACTGGCCAGCGCCAGCCCTACTTTCAGCCGGGCGGCGTCGTTGGCTGATAGACCGCTGTGACTAAGCGCCTGGGCGATGGCCTCATCCACCGAGCGACGTACCCTTTCCACGCCGAGCAACAGGTTGGCCCGGCCGCCGTGTCCCTGGCCCAACGGCGCGCCATCCGCCTGATAAATGCGCGCCCGGCATCCGCTGCCGCCTCCATCGACGCCCGCATACCATAATATCGTCATGGCGCCCGACCCCCTGGGTCAAGATAAGGGAAACAGGCGGCGGCCAGTTCTCCGCTCAGCCAGACCGTATCGGGCCGGGATACGGGGGGATGAGATAGTAGTTCATTCAATTCACCGGCACAGCGCCTGAGCAGTTGCATTGACAAGACGTCATACGGCCGAGCCAACAGCCGTTTCGCCTGGCGGGTATAGTCTTCCGGCCGAGCCTGTTTCGACCAGTCGATCACCTGTTCAATGCTGTTATTAAAATGGGCAAATAGCGATTCGCTGAGCGGGCTCAGCGGCATAATATTTTCTACCGCTTGTAGCATTTCCTGTATTGCCCACAGGCCGAGTCGAGACAAACTGGCCGGATTGCCGATAGGAAAACACTCGCCGCCCCGACAAGCGAGCTTGCCGTCGTGCCAGTAGAGGACGCGGGTAAAACCGCCGGTTACGATCATAAACCGGCTTTGACCGGGCCAAAGCTGCTGACACAGGCCGCTTTCCCTTGCCTCGTCAAACGGTTGGTCCGCATCAATCGGCATGTCCTTCAGCACGCATTTCACGGCGCGATCTTCCGCTTCTGCTGATTGGCGCTGATGGTTTCATTTAGCCGTTTCACATCATTGGACGTCAAACGCAGATATTCATCAAAAGAGACCTGATCGTTCAGATATTGCGTGAAACGCGTCAGGATAATCGGGTATAGCTCGTTGGCGCCCAGGCTTTCCATCCGCTCCCACTCGAAAACATAGGCGGGTATTTTGCCGATCTCTTCTCGTGCGGTGTTCAGGCCGTCGATCACGTGGGGGTCTTCGGTTTGATAATGCAGGTCCTGAATATCTGCGCCGACAATAATATTAAAGCGTTCGGCAATCTCGCGCTGTAGCGGTTCGCTGCCCAGCCAGGCCATAAATTCAGCCACTTCCCGCGGATGTTTGGTGGTGTTGAACGGCATGATAAAGGTCGCGCCGCCCATGGAGATGCATTTTTCTTTACAGGGCGCCGGCAGAACCTGCCAGTCAAAACCATCGCCGATCTGCTTACTGAACTGGTTCAACAGCCAGTTGCCGGAGAAATAGGTCACGATATTGCCATTAACGAAGTCGTCCGCCATGCTTTTATACTGACCCCCGCCGGCCGCGCCCCACATTTCACGTGGAAATACGCCCTCATCCGACCAGCGTTTGAGATCTTTTATCCACTGTTGGGCGGCGGCATCCGGAAAATTAATCAGGCCGTCTTTATCGTAACGCGCACCGTAGGAATAAGCCGGGCCTGAGAAACGAAAGCCGCTGCGATCGATAGTGAAGGGAATGTGTACGCCGGTTTTTTCCGCCACCAGTTTGGACGCGGTCATCAGGTCATCAATGGTATAGCCGGGTTGAGGTACGGGAACACCCGCCTGTTCAAATAGCGTCACGTTGATAAAAGGCAGATCGGCTGTCCATGACGCCACAAATCCCGGCAGCGCATCGTCTTTATGTACCCCTTTGACGCGCATGATTTTTTCGATACCGGCGCGGTAGCGTTTTTCAAACGCGGCGGCATCTGTCAGGTAAGGACGCAAATCGAGCGTATAAGACAACAACCCCATCTGAGTGGTTTTCGCGATATCCGGCCCTAACCCGGCGGCTAATTGCATGGGAAGCTGTGTTTGTAGGGCGTTATAACCCGTACTGACAAAATTCACCTCGATATGATCGTGACTTTGCGAAAAGGATTTAACTTTTTGCTCCATAAAATGCACTAATTCAGGATCGTCATCGCTATACAAAAACGTTATTTGTGTTTTTGCCGCAAGAGCGCTGTTGCTGAATAATCCCAGTAGGATGACAGAAATAAATAACGTGATTTTTGAACCTATCATGAGACTTCTCCATCGTGAGATGTCGCGTAATTCGCAGATTTCCTGGAAAACCGCTACTGTAATCAAATTGGATTTTAATCATGCAAATTTGCATTATTTTGTTATTTTTCGCTGTCATGATGGCTAGGAAAAGGTTTTATTTATGTGAAGCTGGTTAAATAAAATTTAAATATTTATTCGAATAAAATGGTTATGCGATATTCATCACATATAAATGTGCGACAATCTTATTTATTAATGTGAATTGTCAAAATTTGAATGCAAATTGATGTTAATGCAAATTTTGCATTAATTGACGATAAGCGTTGTTTATTTAATTCACGAATGTTGTTGACAGGATTCAGCATGAATATCGGTTGGATATTAAAGAAGAATGGCGTCATTAATCGATTTCTGATTACCTCGTTAATTGAGAAACGTTATTTATCTGAACCGGCTACGTTGCCGGATAAGGTGAATTACCGTTTTATTAACGGTTTTGTCGATGTCGGCGTATTACCCTGTCGCGTCCGTTTCCTGAAAGAAGATGCCGAACGCGACGTCTCGCTGCCCGAAGGGTTGACGTTTGCGGAAATGTGGAGCGGCGGAGATGAATGCCGCAGCGTGAGCTTCAGCGATTTCTGGCCTTCTCCCGTTCATGCGCAGCGATTTTCTCGTTGCATTATTCATAGCGACAGCGCTCAAGACGCCCCCTTCTTGCTCAGTACGTGCGGCGGCGCGACGCTGTGGATTAACGGCGAGCGCATCGCTCGTTTTACGCCGTTTACCCGTAATACCGAGCAGTCTTGTCAGGTGAGCATTCCGTTAAGAGCCGGACTGAATACGCTGGTGGTGCATAGCGAGGAACTGTGCGAACGCGATACGGATTACCTTTTCAGCCTGTGTTATCAGGGCGAACGCGAATTATCCTGGCGGCTTGACGAAGATGAGGCGCGCAGCGCCCGACTGACCGCGCTGGAGGGATGGATCAATCGACTGTCGCTGGAAAAGAATTTGATTAGCGAGGTGACGCTGGCGCTGAGCAGCGGGGAGGCGCTGCCTGAATCGGTAACGATGTCTCACCATTTGATTGGCAATGTCAACGAATCCGTCCCCGCGTGGCGGCAAACGCAAGCGCTGTCCGCGGGTAATCTGGGGTGGCAGGTCAGACTGCCGCCGTCATTGGTCGGGTATTACGATCTGGTCTGTACGGCGGTTTGCGCCGGCGTAACGCTGACGCGCACCATGAGTTTCGGCCGTTTGCCGGGACAAACCATGCCGGATTTACCCTCGTTATCCGCCCGCCGCCGTCATGTGCTGCGTCATACCGCGCAACATGGTTTTGAACGGACGGGACGCTTGCTGGCGATTGTGGCGTCGGGAGAAGGGCAAGCCGCCATTCCCGCTATTCTGGACAGCGCGCTACGTAAAATTAGCCGTCGGGAAGATTGTGCGGATTTCCAACAGGTGCCGCTGATCTGGCTTTGGCAACGCTATCAGGGCCAGGTGCTTGCCAGACAGGACTGGCGACGCATCCGCAGCGCCATTCTCGGCTTTCGCTATTGGATCGATGAGCCGGGCAACGACACCATGTGGTTCTGGAGTGAAAATCACTGCCTGTGCTTCCATGTGGCTCAGTATCTTGCCGGGCAAAACTTCCCTGACGACACTTTCCCATGCAGCGGACGACGCGGTTACGAACAACAGCGTATCGCCCATGAACGGCTGACCCGCTGGTTTGATTCCATTCTTGAGCACGGCCTGGTGGAGTGGAACTCGGCGGCCTATTACCCCATCGATCTCATCGGGCTGGTCGCGCTGTATGAACTGGCTGGAGACAGCGATTTGCGCGCAAAGGCCCGCATCGTCATTGACCGTATCATGCTGATGACGGCATGGGTTCATCAGCATGGCGTCGCGGTCGGCACCATGGGGCGGGCTTACGATAAGGAGCTCCGTTCCGGCATGCTGACCGAACTTTCCGGTCTGTGCGCGCTGATGTGGGGAGAAGGTTGGCTGATCCCGCACTGCGCCGCATTGCCGCTGTTATGCCTGAGCGATTATCGGCCGCCGGAAGAGGCCAATCACATTGCCCGCTGGCGGTCGGCGCAGGGCGCGGAGGCTCGCTGGGTTCAGGGGCTGAACCGCAGCGCCAAGATCATTGCCTGGAAACAGCCCGATGTGGCTTTTTCCTCCGTGTTTGACCACCACCCTGGCCAGCCGGGGCATCAGCAACATCTGCTGGATGTGCGCCTTGGCGGTCATTATGCCGCGCGCCTATGGGTGAATCATCCGGGCGAAGATCGTCCTGATGGTGTTCATCGTCCTTCCTATTGGGCCGGGAATGGGCGTTTGCCGCACCTGATGCAATATCGCAACCGTGCGCTGATGGTATTTGACCTGCAACAGGATGTTCGCCCGTGGACACACCTTTACCTGCCAAAAACGGCGTTGGATGAGACGATCATCATGGCGGCGTGGTGCTTTGTCCGGGGAGGAAATGGCTATGCCGCTTTCCATAACCCGGCTGGTTTGCAGCCTTTTTCCGTCACAGGGCATCAGGCAGAGGGGGAACTGCGGGCATACGGTGAGCGCAATGTCTGGTTTATCGCGGTGGACAGCGGAGAGGGCGCAGACGGTTTCGCCGCGTTTGTGGCGCGTTTTCAGTCATTGCAACTGAATAGCGAGGCGGGTAGCGGCCATTGGCGCATCGACGATCCGGATTACGGCGAACTCGCTTGCAGTCCGGCCGGTGAATTTTTTATTCAACGACAGCGGTTTATTTTCCCTGAATCCGTTTCGGTGGTTCCGCAACAAACGGCCGCTTCACCGGCCACTCCATTACAACCCTTTCCCCCGCAACCCACAGGGAGTGCATAAGATGCAGACGGATTCGCTCGATCAATTACAAACCGAGGCGTTGCTGGAGCGGGTGGCGCGGGCATTCTGCCGCCTGAAGGCCATCGACAGCGTGACGCAGGAAACCGATCCGGCCAATGAACTGACGATTCAGTTCGAAGAGTGGGATTGGGAAGTCGGCGTCGGGCTATACGGTTTTTGGAAGCTGGCGCGCCTGAAGCAGGACGGCGATATGGTGCGGGCGTTGGAGCAGTGGTATCAGCAGAAACTGGGCGCGGGCCTGCCGCCGCGTCAGATTAATTCCACCGCCCCGATGCTGGTGCTGGCGCTGCTCTGCCTGGATAACCCGCAGGCCCCGTCGCAATGGCGACAGGCGGTGAGCGAATGGGCCGACTGGTTGCTGCATGCGTTGCCAAAAACGGAAGATGGCGGCTTTCAGCACACGGTGAAAGAACGTCCCAATACCGGGCAGTTGTGGGATGACACGCTCTTTATGGCGGGTCTCTTTCTGGTGGCGGCGGGGCGATTGTTGTCACGCCGCGATTTGATTGAAGAGGCGGAGTATCAGCTGTTAACCCATGCCCGTTATCTGGCGGACGCCCGCAGCGGGCTGTGGTATCACGGCTGGACATTCAGCGGACGACACCATTACGCCAATGCTTTCTGGGGACGCGGCAATGCCTGGATCACGCTGGTGCTGCCGGAGATGCGCGTACTGGCGCGGGATCAACTGTCCGCGCCCGTGCTGCGCACGCTGGAAGCCATTCTTGAACAGCAAACGCAGACCTTGGCTCGCTGTCAGCACGACTCCGGTTTGTGGCATACCTTGCTCGACGATCCTGACTCCCCGCTCGAAACCTCCGCCAGCGCGGGCTTTATCGCCGGGATTCTGACGGCGCGACGGCTCGGCATGCTGAGCAACTTCCCGCAGGCGCAGTTGGATAAAGGTTTTGCCGCCGTCGTCGCACAGATTGACGAGGCGGGCGTGGTGCTCGGCGTCTCTGACGGCACCGCCATGGGGCATGACTTACAGTTTTATCGCGATATTCCCAATGTTGCCGTGCCTTACGGACAAGCACTGGTCATGCTGATGTTATTGGCGCAATTACATTCTGTTTGAAGGGGTTGGCAATGGCGAGTCTGGAACTGAAAAACGTCCACAAGAACTATGGTGCGGTCAGCATCATTAAAGGCGTGGACTTATCGATTCACGACGGCGAGTTTATGGTATTCGTCGGGCCATCGGGCTGCGGAAAATCAACGTTGCTGCGGATGATTGCCGGTCTGGAAGACATCAGCAGCGGCGAACTGTGGATTAACGATCGTAAAGTGAATGATCTGATGCCCGCGGAACGAAAAATCGCCATGGTATTTCAGTCTTACGCGTTGTATCCCCATCTCTCCGTGCGCAAGAATCTGGCTTTTGGGTTGGAAAATCTTCACTTTCCGCAGGCGGAGATCGCTGAGCGTATTAATGAAGCGGCGCGTATGCTCGGGCTGGAGCCGTATCTGGATCGCAAACCTCGCGCCTTGTCGGGCGGGCAGCAGCAACGCGTTGCGATAGGGCGGGCGATTGTACGCGATCCGGATTTATTCCTGTTTGATGAACCTCTTTCCAATCTCGATGCCAAGCTACGCGTGCAAACGCGCGGCGAACTTTCCCGTCTGCATCAGAAACTTCGCACCACCATGATCTACGTTACCCACGACCAGATTGAGGCGATGACCATGGCGCAGCGCATTGTGGTGCTGAATGCGGGACGCATTGAGCAGGTTGGCACGCCGCTGACGCTGTTTAATCGACCGAAAAATAAATTTGTCGCCGGGTTTATTGGTTCGCCGCGAATGAACATGTTTCCCGCCGAGATTGCGGAGACCACGGCTGAAAGCGCGGCGGTGCGCTGTCCATCCGGCAATATTCTGACGTTGCCGTTTATCGGTCGGATTGGACAGAAGGTCACGCTGGGGATTCGCCCGTCGCATTGTGAAATCGTGCCTGAGGGGGAGGGGATTGCACTCAGTGTCGATCGTTGCGAAATGATGGGGCATGAAACCTTTATCTACGGACGTATGCATGGCATTGATGAAGAGATGATTGTTCATTTGCCCGAACACCGCGAATTTGCTGCGGGCGCGTTGGTGCATGTGCGTTTTCCCGCCGCGTACTGTCATTTGTTTGATGCGGATACGGATGACGCCCTGTCTCGTATTTGAAAGATGAAAGCGATAACGAGCGTTAATTAATCCGTTAATGGAGAAAAGAACATGGCCAGACATTTCGCCTCTCGGTCCGCATTTTCACTGGTGGATATGCTGGTGACGCCAGTGGAGAAAGCGGTTAACGTGCTGCAAAAACTGGGCGGCAGAAAGATCATGCCGTGGTTTTTCATCGCGCCCAATATGCTGCTGTTCGCCGTCTTTGTCTTTATCCCGATCCTGCTGGCGGTATGCTACGCCTTTACGGGCGGCACCAATATTCTGCTGTGGGAACGTCCTTATGTCGGAGTGGCGAATTTTACCACGCTGCTTAGCTGCGATAACTATGCGCAGCCAGCCAGCTGTGAACAAGATCTCTTCTGGACCGGGGTCTACAACACGGTCTCGTTCACCTTCTTCAACGTGACGTGTACCTTAGGCGTGGCGCTGGTGACCGCACTGATCCTCAATCGGAAGATCATCGCCCGCGGCTTTTTTCGCGCCATGTTTTTCTATCCGGTGCTACTGTCGCCGGTGGTGGTTGGTCTGATCTGGCAGTGGTTTCTTAATCGTAACGGTTTGCTGAATCTGGTGTTGTCCTCATTAGGAGGACAGCCGATTACCTTTCTGCTCGATCCTACGTTTTCCCGTTTCTGGGTGGTCTTTGTCTCGGTCTGGTTTCACGTTGGGTTTTATACCTTGATATTGCTGGCGGGATTGCAGGGCATTCCCCGTGATATTTATGAAGCCGCCGCCGTCGATGGGACATCGCGCTGGCGCGGTTTTTATCGTCTGACGTTGCCGTTGCTGGCGCCGAATATTCTGGTCGTGGTGATCCTGTTGACCATCAATAGCGTACAAATCTTTGATGAGGCCTGGGTGCTGACCAACGGCGGCGGCCCTGGAACGGCCAATAGCTTTATTGTTCAGTACATTTATCAAACGGCGTTTGCTTCCAATGCGTCTTTGTACGGGCTGGCGTCAGCGGCGTCTGTATTGATGGGCGTGGTATTGATGATTCTGACGGCGCTGCAATTCCTGCTGACGCGACGTCTCGAAGGTAAAAAATAACGGGAGCCATGATGAAAATAATCACCTTTCTCACCCGCACCCGCTATCCGGGACGGGTTCATATCACGGATATCATGAGCTGGGTCTGGCTGGTGGTGGGTACGCTGTTGGTTTTGATCCCGGTGATGTGGGCGGCGATGTCGTCTTTTAAAACGCCTGCGGAGATCAACCGTTTCCCTCCCAGCTTTTTACCGCAGGCGGCGGACGTCGTCACCTTGCCGGATTACCCAAAACCGTTGGAGTTGTGGCAGGTCAAACAGGAGGACGGCAGTAATAAAACCATGGCGCTGGTGCGTCGTATCGGTCTGATTGCCCAGTTGGTCAATCCTGATGCGCCGGAGGAGAAAGTTCGTGTGCCGACCCGGGATCTGGTGCCGATGAAAACGCTGCATCTGGAAATGGAAAATTACACCACGCCGATGACGAAGTTCCATTTCACCACCTATCTGAAAAATACCGTATTCGTAACGGTTATGGCGACGCTGTTGACTTTGGTATTGAGTTCCATGGCGGCCTTTGCGCTGGCGAAATACCAGTTTCGCGGGCGGGGAACGGTATTAACGATGTTTCTCTCCACCATGATGATTCCGCTGTCGGTGGTGATGGTGCCGACCTTTCTGGTGGTGATCGGCCTGAATATGGGCGATAACCTGTGGGGCGTCATTATTCCTACCGTGGCGACGCCGACGGGCGTCTTCCTGCTGCGTCAGTATATGCTGACTATCCCGGATGAACTGATTGAAGCGGCGCGTATTGATGCCGCGAGCGAATTTCGCATTTACTGGAAGATCATTCTGCCGCTGACGGCGCCCGCGCTGGCGGTTTTAGCCATCTTTTCCGTGATCTGGCGCTGGAACGATTTCCTTTGGCCGCTGATTGTCTTGTCCAGTCAGGATAATTTTACGCTGCAAATAGGTCTGAATGCGTTCCAGGGGCAGTTCTCCGTGCAATGGCACTATATATTGGCAATGACCATGCTTTCTTTGTTGCCGGTGACGGCGGTATTTGTCTTCTTGCAAAAATACATCACCACGGGTATTGCCAATACGGGGATGAAATAACGATGTCGACGCTCAAAGATATTGCCGACCTTGCCGGCGTTTCCATCAGCACGGTATCCCGCGCATTGAACGGAACAGCGCCCATCAGCGCCAAAGTCAGACGACAGATTATGGCGATTGCGACCGAGCAAGGTTATCCCTTGCATAAGGTGGGCAAAGCGGCGGCGCCTTATACTGAGCCGCTGCGCCATATTATGCTGGCCACGCCGCGCAATCTGATGCTGGAAAATGATTATAACCTGGTCTCGCTGACGCTGATTAACGCGTTGAAAAACCTCTGCCAGCAACGCAATATCCAACTGCGTCCTTTCCTGGGAGAGCACGATACCATTAACGAACAACAACTGTTGGGTGAGCTACAGGGCGGGCGTGAAAGCGGCATTCTGATCGTGAACGATGATCATCCTACGTTGCTGAATGCCGTTGCGGAAAGCGGCATTCCGGCGGTGCTGATCAATGGGGAAGACCCCGCTATGCGGTTGAATTGCGTGATGCCTGCCAACCATTATTCGGCCGCCGCCGCCGTGCGCTATCTCATTGAACAGGGTCATCGGCGTATTCTTCATCTTACCTGGACTTCCCGCATAACCATCAAACAGCGCGAGCGGGGCTACCGTGAGGCGTTATGCCAGGCGGGAATTGCGGTGGATGACGATCTGATTCTGTCGCTGCCTGACTTCCATCCGCGCACCGCGCGGGATGCCTTATTACGCTGGTTGACCGCCCATCCCGACAGGATGGGCGTAACGGCCGTGTTTTGTGCGGCGGATAATCAGGCTATCGGCGTGGTGGATGCCCTGTATCAGTATGGACTACGCGTGCCGGAAGATATTTCCGTTATGGGCATGGACGACATTTTGCCGATCGACATGCTGCCCGTTTCCCTCACGACCGTAAATCTGCCCTTTGAGGCCATCGCCCGAGCTTCACTGCAACTGCTGACGCAGCAATTGACGCCATCACAAGCGCTGGGGATTGCTCAGCGCACCGAGCTGGCGGGGCGCGTGGTGGTCCGCGATTCGGTGCGGACGATTGGATTGCCGGCTACAGGATAGAACTGTACTAAAGAAGGAGAAAACGGCGCCGCATGTGCTCAGCATTTGCCCTTGAAAAGAACCGACAATTGTCCATAATGAATACTGACAAATGTCAGTAATGAAGGGGGAGCGATGAGAACCTATGTGCCTGAAAGTCGATCGCATGATAATGCGCTCTGGCGCTATGCGGGCCTGCCGGCGCGCGGGCTTGAACTCACCCGTCTACTGAAAGTCGGTCTGCCTGTCGATGTGCTGGACAATATTCGCCACTGGTCGGCAATGTCCAAAGCAGACATTATGAGAGTCACCGGCATCAACGAGCGTAACGTTGCGCGGCGTAAGAACGCGGGCAAAAACCTCTCTCCCGATGAAAGCGAGCGGGTCGCGCGTTTTGTTCGCGTAATGGATGCGGCGGTACAGCTTTTTGACGGGAATAAAGAAGACGCATACTGCTGGCTCAGCCTCCCGGTTAAAGGTTTAGGCCATGTCGCCCCCATTTCTCTGATTTCCACAGAGAGCGGCGCTCTGGAAGTTTTGGATCTGATCGGCAGGCTGGAACACGGCGTCTTTTCATGATTTTTTATCGGCTGATAAAAACCGCTTATGCCTCAGAAGCCTGGACCGGATATGGCGCCAAACAATATGGCGGACGCTGGAACCATAAAGGATATCCGGCCATCTATGTTTCCACATCGATTTCGCTTGCCGCGCTGGAAATACTGGTACACGTATCCAAAGAAGCCATTCTGGAGCAGTATTCGTTGTTCAGTATTGATATTCCTGACGATGAGGTGGCTTCCCTCGCGCCAGAATTTTTTCCTGATAACTGGCGACAGGATCCCGCGCCCGTATCGACGATGGACATTGGAACGGGGTGGTTGCAATCCGCTGAGGGGGTGGCGCTGATTATACCGTCCAGCATCATTCCAGCCGAAAATAACGCCATACTTAATCCGAACCATTCCGGTTTTACGCCATGCCTGAACAGTACAAGAGAATTGCCATTCTTCTTTGACCGGCGATTAATGAAATAGTCGATATTGCGCTATCCATGCGCCGGCGCTGAAAGGTATGCCGGTAGTAAAAGTCGCTGTCAATCTACTGAATAAAACAATAAAGCCCCGAATTTACGGGGCTTTATTGAGATGACTAAAGATATTTTAATGCCGGATCAGAACGGAATATCGTCGTCAAAGTCCATCGGCGGTTCGTTGCTTGCCGCCGGCGAGTTGTTCTGCGCCGGGCGTGCAGCAGGCTGAGCCTGTGCGCCGCCGCTGAACTGGTTGCCGCCCTGCGGCTGCTGCGGTTGTCCCCAACCGCCGGACTGCTGTCCGCCGGCCGGCGCGCCGCCGCCGCCCTGACGGCCGCCCAGCATCTGCATGGTGCCGCCGATATTGACCACCACTTCGGTAGTGTATTTGTCCACGCCGGACTGATCGGTCCATTTACGGGTTTGCAGCGAACCTTCGATATAAACCTGAGAGCCTTTGCGCAGGTATTCGCCCGCGACTTCGGCCAGCTTGCCGAACAGTACCACGCGGTGCCATTCGGTTTTCTCTTTCTGCTCGCCAGTTTGCTTGTCACGCCAGCTTTCCGACGTAGCCAGCGTGATGTTGGCGACAGCACCACCGTTCGGCATATAGCGGACTTCCGGGTCCTGCCCCAGATTGCCGACAAGAATCACTTTATTAACGCCTCTGCTGGCCATGCTCGTCTCTCCTGATGAATCACTTAATTTAGCTTAAGTCTAAACGATCAATTTTAGCATGATACGAATTTCTATCATACCTGCGAAATAGCTTCAGCAATGAAAATGCTGATTACAGCACTTGCATAAAAAACGCCCCAATAACTGGATATCCATTCAGTCTTTTTGGTGGTAGGCTATTCCGGTTCGGTGCCTTTACCGGCTGTTTCCGTCAACGTTAAAAACGCGCCTGACGTTTTTTTTGTGCCATAATTGCATGTTTCGTACCGGTTGTCTCCGTCCACGAGATAATGCAAAACAGTATTTATTCCGGGAAGTGTGTGAATGGATAAGATCGAAGTTCGTGGTGCCCGTACTCATAATCTCAAAAATATCAACCTGATAATTCCACGCGACAAGCTGATTGTGATCACCGGATTATCCGGATCAGGCAAGTCATCGCTGGCGTTTGACACGTTATATGCCGAAGGGCAGCGGCGTTACGTTGAATCTCTCTCCGCCTACGCGCGCCAGTTTTTGTCGCTGATGGAGAAGCCGGACGTCGATCATATCGAAGGGTTGTCGCCCGCGATTTCCATTGAGCAGAAATCGACCTCCCATAACCCGCGCTCCACCGTCGGCACCATTACCGAAATTCACGATTACCTGCGCCTGCTGTTTGCCCGCGTCGGCGAGCCGCGCTGCCCGGAGCATGACGTTCCGCTGGATGCGCAGACCGTCAGCCAGATGGTGGATAACGTACTGTCTCAGCCGGAGGGCAAACGGCTGATGCTGCTGGCGCCGGTGGTGAAAGATCGCAAGGGCGAGCACAGCAAGACGCTGGAAAATCTGGCGACGCAGGGTTACATCCGGGCGCGTATTGACGGCGAAGTGTGCGATCTGTCCGATCCGCCGAAGCTGGAGTTGCAGAAAAAGCACACCATCGAAGTCGTCGTCGATCGCTTCAAAGTGCGCGACGATCTGGCGCAGCGCCTGGCGGAGTCGTTCGAAACGACGCTCGAATTGTCCGGCGGCAGCGCGGTGGTGGCGGATATGGACGACCCGACGGTACCCGAGCTGCTGTTTTCCGCGAATTTCGCCTGCCCGATATGTGGCTACAGCATGCATGAGCTGGAACCGCGCATGTTTTCGTTCAACAACCCGGCGGGCGCCTGCCCAAGCTGCGATGGCCTGGGCGTGCAGCAGTTTTTCGATCCGGCGCGCGTGATACAGAACGGGGAACTGTCGCTGGCGGGCGGCGCGATCCGCGGCTGGGATCGGCGTAACTTCTATTATTTCCAGATGCTGCGCTCGCTGGCGGAGCACTACAAGTTCGATGTCGATGCGCCGTTCGACAGCCTGGGCGAATCAGTCCAGAAGCTGATCCTGTACGGTTCAGGCAAGGAAAACGTCGAGTTTAAATATATAAATGACCGGGGGGATACCTCGGTGCGTCGTCACCCGTTTGAAGGGGTGCTGCATAATATGGAGCGCCGCTATAAAGAGACGGAATCCACGGCGGTGCGCGAAGAACTGGCGAAATTCATCAGCAATCGTCCTTGCGCCAGCTGCGGCGGCACGCGGCTGCGCGAAGAGGCGCGCCATGTGTTCGTTGAGCAGACCACGCTGCCGGAAATTTCCGATATGAGCATCGGCCATGCGATGAGCTTTTTTCAGAATATGAAACTGAGCGGCCAGCGGGCCAAAATCGCCGAAAAGGTGCTGAAGGAAATCGGCGATCGGCTGAAGTTTCTGGTGAATGTCGGGCTGAACTATCTGTCGCTGTCGCGTTCGGCGGAAACCCTGTCCGGCGGCGAAGCGCAGCGTATCCGTCTGGCAAGTCAGATCGGCGCGGGCCTGGTCGGGGTGATGTACGTGCTGGACGAACCGTCCATCGGCCTGCATCAGCGTGATAATGAACGCCTGCTGGAAACGCTGATTCATTTGCGCAATCTGGGCAATACCGTGATTGTGGTTGAACATGACGAAGACGCGATTCGCGCCGCCGACCATGTGATTGATATCGGCCCCGGCGCGGGCGTGCATGGCGGCAAGGTGGTCGCGGAAGGGACGATGCAACAGATTATGGCGGTGCCGGAATCGCTCACCGGCCAGTTCCTCAGCGGAAAACGCAAGATTGAGGTACCCGAACATCGGGTGCCGGCCGACCCGACCAAAGTGCTGAAACTGATCGGCGCGAAGGGCAATAATCTGAAAGACGTGACGCTGACGCTGCCGGTGGGGCTTTTTACCTGCATCACCGGGGTGTCCGGTTCGGGTAAATCCACGCTGATTAACGACACCTTATTCCCGCTGGCGCAGCGTCAGCTTAACGGCGCCACGTTGGCCGAACCGGCGGCCTACCGCGACATTCAGGGGCTGGAGCATTTCGATAAGGTCATCGACATCGATCAAAGTCCGATCGGCCGCACGCCGCGCTCCAATCCGGCGACCTATACCGGCATCTTTACGCCGATTCGCGAGCTGTTCGCCGGCGTGCCGGAGTCGCGCGCGCGCGGCTATAATCCCGGCCGCTTCAGCTTTAACGTCCGCGGCGGCCGCTGCGAAGCCTGTCAGGGCGATGGGGTCATCAAAGTCGAAATGCACTTCCTGCCGGATATCTACGTGCCGTGCGACCAGTGCAAGGGCAAACGTTATAACCGCGAAACGCTGGAAATTAAGTACAAAGGCAAGGGCATTCATGAAGTACTGGATATGACCATTGAAGAAGCCCGCGAGTTCTTTGATGCGATCCCGGCGCTGGCGCGCAAGCTGCAAACCCTGATTGACGTCGGCCTGTCGTATATTCGTCTGGGCCAATCCGCCACCACGCTGTCCGGCGGCGAGGCGCAGCGCGTCAAGCTGGCGCGCGAGCTGTCGAAACGCGGCACCGGGCAGACGCTGTATATCCTGGATGAACCGACCACCGGTCTGCACTTTGCCGATATCCAGCAATTGCTGGCGGTGCTGCACCAACTGCGCGATCAGGGCAATACCATCGTGGTGATCGAACATAATCTGGATGTGATTAAAACCGCGGACTGGATTGTCGATCTGGGACCGGAGGGCGGCAGCGGCGGCGGGGAAATTCTGGTATCCGGGACGCCGGAGACGGTCGCCGAGTGCGAACAGTCGCATACGGCGCGTTTCCTGAAACCGATGCTGGCGCGTCAACCTGCGTAACCTTCACCGATAAGCTGAGGTAGCTATGTGGATACAACATGAAATTCGCCTGAAGCCTAAAGCCAGAGGCTTCCATTTGATTACCGATGAAGTGCTCGCTCAGGTCAGCGAACTGCGGCGCATCAGGGTCGGTCTAATGCATGTTTTTATCCAACATACCTCGGCGTCCCTGACGCTGAATGAAAACGCCGATCCTACCGTGCGGCAGGATTTCGAGCGTTTCTTCAATCGTCTGGTGCCGGAGGATGAGCCCTATTATCGGCATGTCGATGAGGGCAGCGACGATATGCCCGCCCATCTGAAGGGCAGTCTGTTAGGGAGCAGTCTGACGCTCCCCATCAGCAACGGACGTCTTAACGTCGGCATCTGGCAGGGCATTTATTTATGCGAACACCGCAATCACGGCGGCGGCCGCACACTGGTTGTTACCCTGCAAGGGGAGTAGCGTCAAAGTCAGTCTCTCTGGGCCTTAAAATTTTTTGATTCAAACCCATTGATGATATGGATTTATGGGTTATCCCATGCGTTGTTTCGCATGTTTTAGCGATTGGGCAGTAAAGATATATCCGGTCAGGCCGATAGAACAGTTAGCACAGTGAGAGTGACTGTTGCGGATGGATTTGAGAAAGGATACTGATATCCGATAGGTGTTTCTGGCTGGATGTTTCTTACCTTCGTTTCTATATAGGAATCTGGTTTAAGCTATTTTCTTCAGGCTGTAAGCATTGTTTTTGAATCTCGGCGGTAGTGATTTTGTCTGAGTTGCTGTTTTTGCATTTGTTTATGTTATTCATAGTGACCCCTCTCCTTCATAGCTGCACATCTTGTTGACATCTCTCTCGTGTCGTTCTCTGGAATAGTTTGTTTTTTTATGTAGTTAAGGGGGAGATATGCGTTTATCCGACTGGAAAATCGGCACACGTTTGGTGGCCTGGTTTATTCTTCTTGTTGTTATGATTTGTCTTATCAGCCTGATCTCGATTTCGCGATTATCCGACTTTTATGATGATGCGCGCGGCATCGTTGAAGATGTCTATCCACAGACCGTGGAGTCAAATCGACTGATTGATAATGTGAATGCCGGGGTTTTGGCCTATCAAAAACTGTTGGTGGTAAAAGGCGAGGATAAAACCAAGGCGGTACTGGATGAGATTGTTAACGTATCCGCCGATATTGTCGCATTAATGAATAAAATCGAAACCACGGCGACCGACCCGACATCTCAACGCATTATGGATGAGATTAAACAATATCGGACTGATTTTAAAAATTCGGGACAAAAAATCATCGATCTGGTTGCGGCAGGCGATCAGGACGCCGCTATTAATGAGTTCAATACCCACACGGATATCGCTCAGAGCAAATATCGTCAGGCTATCAACAAACTGATCGATCATCAGGATGACGCCATGGGCGATACGGTTAGCGATATGGCGCAAACCTATAGCTTTAGCCGCTGGTTGCTGCTGGGGATATTATTCGGTTGTATCCTGTTTGGCGGCGTGATTGCGCTAGTGATGACGCGCAGCATAACCGTACCGATTAATCAGGCGTTGCAGGTGGCTAATCGCGTGGCGAAAGGCGATCTGACGTCAAAAATCGAAGCGCAGGGTAAAGACGAAAGCAATCAATTGCTACAGGCGCTGGAGTATATGAATGTCAGTCTGCGGGAAATCGTCAGCCAGGTGCGTGAAGGGGCGGAGTCCATCACCACCGCCTCTTCCCAGATCGCGGCGGGTAACCAGGATCTGTCGGCGCGTACGGAAGAGCAGGCCAGCTCGCTGGAACAAACGGCGTCTTCGATGGAAGAGTTGACCTCGACCATTAAAAACACCGCCGACAATACTCACCATGCCACGTCGATCGCCAACAAAGCGTCGGATTCCGCACAGCGCAGCAGCGAGGTAATGACCTCCGTGACGCAAAAAATGCGTGGAATTCGCGATTCTTCCCAGCGAATGGCGGAAATTATCAGCGTAATCGACGGCATTGCCTTCCAGACCAATATTCTGGCGTTGAATGCGGCGGTTGAAGCGGCTCGCGCCGGCGAACAAGGGCGCGGTTTCGCCGTGGTGGCGGGCGAAGTGCGTTCTCTGGCGCAGCGTAGCGCCACGGCCGCCAAAGAAATCAAGGAACTGATCGATGACTCCGTCGGAAAAATCCAAGAAGGGATGCAGTTGGTGGATAATGCCGAAGGAAATATCAGCGACCTGACGACTAACGTTCAGGACGTGAATGATATCATCAGCGAAATCGCCCAGGCCAGCAATGAACAGAGCGACGGCGTTAATCAGATTAATATCGCCGTCGGTCAGATCGATAGCACCACGCAGCAAAACGCCGCGCTGGTGGAGGAATCGGCTTCAGCGGCGCTTTCGTTGCAATCTCAGGCGTCGATATTGGCCGAATCGGTGCGTACGTTTAAGCTGGGCGACGCGCCTGCATTAATGCGTCCCGCCGATGCGAGCAGCTTCTCGCAATCCTCCGCGTTGCCGGCGGCCGGCAAGTTAGCGCCGACCGCGAACAAACCGGCGGATAGTTCACAGGACTGGACCTCGTTCTAACCCTGCCCGAAGCCATTCTCCGCTGGAGGATGGCTTCGCTGTTTTTCTTTTCAACTCAATCACGCCATTAAAACGGGCAAAGTTTCACTGCAAAGGTGAAGCTTTGCCTTACAGTTATCTGCCTGCACGGCAGTGAACCAACTATCCGGTAATTCCGGAAAGCTGCCGGCTTTCTAAGCTGCCTGTACGGCAGTGAACCCGGACACCGGCAACATCGTCTGGCCAGCGGATTTCTAAGCTGCCTGTACGGCAGTGAACGTTCAGGCAGCGCTGTCGCTCCGGCCTGATGTTTTCTAAGCTGCCTGTACGGCAGTGAACGATCTCTTCTTTTTTCTCGGCCAGCGTTTGCCTTTCTAAGCTGCCTGTACGGCAGTGAACTCCTGCCGGCTGCCGAATGGACCGCCCCAACGTTTCTAAGCTGCCTGTACGGCAGTGAACAATTTCGATAAGACCGCTGGCCCAGCACCAGGTTTCTAAGCTGCCTGTACGGCAGTGAACTAACGGCGAGAAAATCAGCGCTGGCGCGTTCTTTTCTAAGCTGCCTGTACGGCAGTGAACGTATGCATCGGCTGTTCGACCGAACGCGGTTTTTTCTAAGCTGCCTGTACGGCAGTGAACGTCCCTGAAATGCTCTCTGCACATCCTCGGACTTTCTAAGCTGCCTGTACGGCAGTGAACAAACCTTCAGTCTTTTCTGGATATGATTGCATTTTCTAAGCTGCCTGTACGGCAGTGAACGCAATAAATACATGCCCGGCATGATTTTCTCATTTCTAAGCTGCCTGTACGGCAGTGAACGATAACTCTCGTCTCTGATTTGCAGTCCCGTGTTTCTAAGCTGCCTGTACGGCAGTGAACACCTCAAGATGATTGAGACTGCCGTCAGTATTTTTCTAAGCTGCCTGTACGGCAGTGAACCGTTGTCAATCAACAGTAGTTGATTGATTTCAAAAGAACAATCGTTAATGTTCTCGCTATACCCTTTTTTATTTCACTACACATAACCTATTGAATTTAATTGATATATGAAATGTGTCGTGAAAAAGGGTTACACGGACTCCTTTTGTTACAGGGCGACCGCACGAGTGTTGATTCTTGGTCATTCCCTAGGCAGGCGGGAATCACTCAATGACTATAATTACCGTTTCAGCAGGAGATCCCCGCCTACTGCCGCGGGGATCACGGGTACTCTTCTGTGTCATTCTCGCGCAGGCGGGAATCAGTCAATGACTATTTACGGTTTCAGCAGGAGATCCCCGCCTACTGCCGCGGGGATGACGGGTACTCTTCTGTGTCATTCTCGCGCAGGCGGGAATCACTCAATGACTATAATTACGGTTTCAGCAGGAGATCCCCGCCTACTGCCGCGGGGATGACGGGTACTCTTCTGTGTCATTCTCGCGCAGGCGGGAATCACTCAATGACTATTTACGGTTTCAGTGGGAGATCCCCGCCTACTGTCGCGGGGATGACGGGGTTATGGCGCAGACGATGGGGGATATGGCGGGGATGCCCCCTAAAAGCGAGTATCAGGTCATATTTGAACGTAATATCAAAGTATTGATAACCGAATGGTTAATTTATGTACGTGATCTTATCCTGCCCTTTGTTAGCAAAAAGGAAGGGCTGGAGCGCGGTTTTGCGATGTTAGACATTTCATTCTTCGATAAAATTCAGAACCCGCTCTCTCTATTTTAATTAAATCATTGCTATAAATATTTTCTTTTCTATATTAAATGTTGGCGTAAATTTTTGTTCATAAATAACGCCTAACCTATAAAAAACTCTATTTGTGAAATATATTTTTCAGGATTGTTGCATATGGACAACGCATTTAGCCCCTCTGATCTAAAAACTATTCTGCATTCCAAACGCTCTAATATTTATTACCTGCAATATTGTCGTATTTTAGTCAACGGCGGGCGGGTTGAATATGTTACTGATGAAGGGAAGCAGTCGCTATATTGGAATATCCCTATCGCCAATACCAGCGTTATTATGTTGGGAACCGGGACATCAATTACTCAGGCGGCCATGCGTGAATTTGCTCGCGCCGGCGTGATGATCGGTTTTTGCGGCGGAGGCGGAACGCCGTTATTTTCGGCTAATGAAATGGAAGTCGATGTTTCATGGCTGACGCCGCAGAGTGAATACCGACCGACAGAATATTTACAGGACTGGGTGAGTTTCTGGTTTGATGATGAAAAACGGCTGGCTGCGGCGGTGGCTTTTCAAAAGGTGCGAATTACCCAGATCCGTCGTCACTGGCTGAATAGCCGTATGGAAAGAGAACAGGGATTCACGCTGAGTAACGACAGGCTACTGGCTTTGCTTGACCGTTATGAACACAGCTTGCCGCAGTGTACCAACAGCAACGATCTTCTGGCGCAGGAGGCGGTGATGACCAAAGCGCTGTATAAACTGGCAGCCAATGCTGTTAATTATGGCGAGTTTGTTCGTGCGAAACGGGGTGGCGGCGTCGATCTGGCGAACCGTTTTCTCGATCATGGCAACTATCTGGCTTATGGGTTGGCGGCGGTTGCCACCTGGGTTATTGGCCTGCCGCACGGGCTGGCCGTTTTGCATGGTAAAACGCGTCGCGGCGGACTGGTATTTGATGTGGCGGATCTGATTAAAGATGCGCTGATATTGCCGCAGGCGTTTATTGCGGCAATGGCCGGGGATGACGAACAAGAGTTCCGCCAGCGTTGCCTGAATAGTTTTCAGCAGGCGGAGGCGCTGGATGTCATGATCGATGCGCTGCAAACGGTTGCCGGGCAATTAAGTCAGGTCGGGCGATGAATATTCTGCTGGTTTCCCAATGCAATAAACGAGCGCTGACCGAAACCCGACGCGTATTGGATCAGTTTGCCGAACGCAAAGGTGAACGTACCTGGCAGACGGCGATTACGCTGGAAGGGTTGAATACGTTACGTAAACTGTTGCGTAAAACGGCCCGGCGTAATACAGCCGTTGCCTGTCACTGGATAAAAAGCGCCAACCGAACGGAATTACTGTGGATTGTCGGTAATCTGCGTCGTTTTAATGCGCAAGGCGTCGTGCCGACGAACGCCACTGAACGCGATATTTTGAAATCGCAGGATGAAAATCAGTGGCACAGCATTGAAGCGATTAGTCTGCTGGCCGCGATTGCCGGGTTGTTTCATGACTTTGGCAAAGCCAATGCGTTATTTCAGCAAGGGCTGTCCGGCAAGGGAAAAACCTTCCAGCCCTATCGGCATGAGTGGGTCTCTCTGCGCCTGTTTCAGGCGTTTGTCGGCGATCGTGATGATGCCGGCTGGCTGACGGCCCTTAGCCAGATTGATATTGCGGATGAAGCCCGGCTGCTGGCGCGTCTGCAAAAAGACGGTCTTGAACCGTTCAGCAATCCTTTTAAAACGTTGCCGCCGCTGGCCGCTACCGTCGCCTGGCTGATCGTGTCGCATCATCGTTTGCCTGCTTATCCGGCGACAAAAAATTATACCGTTCCTCCGCAACTGAAAGCGGCTGATAGCTGGCTCACGCAGCAGCTTACCGCCTTATGGAACTCCATCAATGTGGATAAGGAAGTGTGGAACGAGCGGGACAAACAGTCGGTTTGGCGCTTTCCGTACGGTACGCCGATACGCAGCAAGATATGGCGCGGCAAAGCACGCAAATTTGCTGATCGCGCAAGACAATTGGGATCGCTGACGCACTACGGTTTGCTCAGCCAGCGTTTTTCCAGCCATCTGGCGCGCCTGACCCTGATGCTGGCCGACCATCACTACTCTTCACTAACCCCGGTTGCGGGTTGGCAGGATATCGGCTATGCCGCGATTGCCAACACCGATCGCCAGAGCGGAGAAATGAAACAGAAGCTGGACGAGCATTGTATCGGCGTCGGGCAAAATGCCTTGCTGCTGGGGCGTAGCCTGCCGCAGTTGAGAAAAACCTTGCCGTCCATTACCCGGCATAAGGGGTTTAAACAGCGTAGTTCCCACGCCAAATATCGTTGGCAGGATCGCGCATTTGACGTGGCCGGCGCGCTGCGCGAGCGTTCCGCGCATCAGGGTTTTTTCGGGGTAAACATGGCCTCGACCGGTTGCGGCAAGACCTTTGCCAATGCCCGCATTATGTATGGGTTAGCGGATGAAAAGCAGGGCTGCCGTTTTTCCGTCGCGCTGGGGCTGCGAACCTTGACGCTGCAAACCGGCGATGCGCTACGGGAAAAATTGACGCTCCAGGATGACGATTTAGCGGTACTGATTGGTTCGCAGTCCGTGACGCAACTGCATACACTGAACCGCGACGCCGCCAATATCGCCGAACGGTCGGGGAGTGAGTCCGCCGATGCCTTGTTCGCCGAGCATCAGTACGTCAGCTATGACGGTAGTCTGGATGATGGCCGTCTCAGCGCCTGGCTAAACAAAAGTCCGAAGCTGCATAAATTGTTGAGCGCGCCGGTATTGGTGTCGACGATCGATCATTTGATCCCCGCCACGGAAGGCGTGCGCGGCGGCAAACAGATTGCGCCCATGTTGCGGTTGTTAACGTCCGATCTGGTGCTGGATGAACCGGATGACTTTGACATTAACGATCTGCCTGCTTTATGTCGATTAGTGAACTGGGCCGGAATGCTCGGTTCCCGCGTACTGCTCTCATCCGCTACCTTGCCTCCGACATTGATTCAAACGCTATTTAACGCCTATCGCAGCGGGCGGGCCGACTTTCAGCAGGCATGGGGCCAGCCGGATACGCCCGTTAACGTTTGCTGCGCCTGGTTTGATGAGCATGGCGCACAGCAAAGCGATCACCAGACGGGCAAGACCTTTAAGCTGGCGCATGACGCCTTTGTGGCGGCGAGAGTGGAAAAATTGCAACAGGAGCCGGCGTTGCGTCTGGCTGAGTTGGTTCCGGTTTCGATCGCCGATACCAAAGTCGAATCGGTGATAGCCGGTGTCGCGAAACGTCTCCATCAATCGATGATGACGTTGCATCAGGCTCATCATCAGACGCACTCCTCAGGCAAAACCGTGTCGTTGGGGTTGATTCGGATGGCGAATATCAATCCGTTGGTCGCCGTGGCCCGCTGCCTGTTGACAACGCCTTCGCCTGACGATTACCGCGTGCATTACTGCGTTTATCACAGCCGGCATCCGCTGGCGATGCGTTCTTTTATCGAGCAGCGGCTGGATGCTTCGCTCACCCGTTATGAGCCGGATGCGTTATGGCAGATGGCGGAAATCCGGCAGGCGTTGGCGCATGACCAGGAACGGCATCATCTGTTTGTGGTGCTGGCAACCTCGGTCGCGGAGGTGGGTCGAGACCATGATTATGACTGGGCGATTGCCGAACCCAGTTCCATGCGTTCTTTGATTCAGCTCGCCGGGCGAATACAGCGCCATCGCCGGCAGGCGCCCGCCGCGCCGAATCTGCATATTTTACGTAAGAACGTAAAGGCGCTGCGAGAACACTATCCCGCCTATTGTCGTCCGGGGTTTGAATCTTCCGGGGCGGCGGATCCAACGCTGGTTAGTCACGATCTGGCGGATCTGCTGACGGAAAGCCAGTATCGCGTCATCAGCGCGATCCCGCGGATCCAGACGCGGGAAGCGCCAAAACCGGCGGAAAATCTGGTGGATCTGGAACATCATATGCTGCGCAAAGCGATGCAGGGGATGAAGAATAATGTGGCGGATTATTACGCGGCCCTGTGGTGGAAAACCTCCGCCGACTGGAGCGGCGAACTGCAACGCCGTATGCCGTTTCGCCAGTCATATCCGGATGAACAGCATTATTTATGGATCGCCGAAGAAGGCGATGCGCCTGAGTTCAAAATGCCGGACAGCGGCGAGCGCGGCTGGAAATCGAGCTATGTCTTCCATCCCGTCGACGTGGCGTTCGCCGCGGGCGTCAGCAGTTGGCTGACGGTGGACTATCAGGACATTTATGCGCAACTGTCGGAAAAGCTGGATATGGAGTTCAGCGCCGTGAGTCAGCGGTTTGGCGAAATCAACTTACCGATACGTGATGAAGAGAAAAACGAAAGGTGGCTGTGGCACCCGCTACTCGGGGTGTTTGGCGCACTCGGGTGAAATAAAAGGAGAATGATGATGGAAGAGGACGGACTAAGCCGGTTTATTATCGATTACATCGAAAACCGCAAACGTCTCAAACTTGAAGCGGCGGAGAAAAAGTTTTCCGATGATGAACCTGCGCTGGCGGCCGAGCGACAGGATATTAACCACCGTTACCAGATCCAGGCCTGGCTGACCGATGCGGCTTTCCGCGCCGGACAGATTAGTCTGGTCACGCATGCGTTGAAGTTTACCCACAGCGACGCCAAAGGCAGCAGCGTGTTTAGTATGGCGTCTGATGAGGAAAAACCGACATACCTTTCTACCGCCGCGCTCAAGCAGCCGGAGGTGGACGCGGTAGGGAACGCCGCAGCGCTGGATGTGGCTAAATTGCTACAGACTGAATACCAGGGGGATTCGCTGGCCGCGGCATTACAGCGGGACGACGCTTCCGCGTTCGCCGCGCTAACGGACGATCCGCAACAACTGGCGCAGTGGGTCGCCGGTTTTAAGCAGGCGCTGACGGATAAGCAACCGAGTTCCCACAAGCTGGCCAAGCAGATCTACTTTCCCTTATCCGATGCCCCTGACAATAGCCAATACCACTTAATCAGCCCGCTGTATTCATCCTCACTGGCTCATGCGCTATATCAGCGCATTACGGCCGCGCGTTTCAGCGATGAGGCGAAAGCGATACGTCAGGCCAGAAAAGAACAGCGTCGGCTTGATGGGATTGAGGTGTTCTATCCAAACCTTGCCGCACAGAACATGGGCGGCACCAAGCCGCAGAATATCTCGTTTCTTAACAGCGGCCGCCGGGGAAAATCCTACTTATTGCCTTGCGCCGCCCCGGTCTGGGAAAGCATCGCGAAGCCGCCGTTACGGCATAAATCCATTTTTCGTCCTCGCGGTGAATTTGAATATCTTGCGCGCCCGGCGGTACGGCTGATGCGGCAATTTCTGCTCAGCGTAAAACCCGTCGGCAACACAATGGAAATCCGTCAGCAGCGCGGCGCGTACCTCGATAGCATTATTGATAGCCTGTTTAACTATGCGGCCGCGATTCAGAGTCTGGCGGCCGGCTGGAGTTATGACGACGACTGCCAGTTGAAGCGTTCCCAGCAGTTGTGGCTCGATCCCTATCGCGCCGTATCTGACCCGGATTTTAAATTTGAACGCGAAGGCGCTGACTGGCAACAAGAGATCGCTCATGATTTCGGCGTCTGGCTGAACCGTCAACTGGAGGATGAACAATTACGTTTCAGCGAAGTTGAACGGCGTGAATGGTCGACGGCGGCGCTGTTCAAACGTCGGATGCGGGAGTGGGAGTCCGCGTTGACGGAGGAAATGCCATGAGTTCACTGATTATTCTGCACCATGTTAGGGTAGAAAACGCCAATGCCATTGCCGGGTTAACCTATGGTTTTCCCGCCATTACTCATTTTTTAGGTTACACCCATGCGCTTTCCCGTCGGCTACATCAAAGTCGGAACCTGACGCTGCATGGCTGCGGCGTGATTTGCCATAAACAGCAGCTTCATGCCTATGGCTCCAGCTGGGAACGCGCGTTCGCCCTGACGCGTAATCCATTAACCAAAGAAGCGAAAACCGCCGCGTTCAATGAAGAAGGCCGTATGCATATGACGGTTTCTTTGCTGATCGAATGTCGCGGCGCGATTGCCGATGGCGATGAAGGTGCGCGCGCGTTGGCGGAGCATTTAACCAGACTATGCGTAAACCAGCGGCTGGCCGGCGGCATTATCACGGATGTCCGTAAAGTTGATGTGATGGCTTTCCCGTCAAACGGCGCGCAAACGCGCAACGTCATGCGTCGTTTATTGCCCGGCTATGTGTTGCTGGATCGCAGCGAACTGCTGAAAAATCATTTTGAGCAACTCAAAAGCGTTAATCCTGATGCGGAAATGATCGATGCCTGGTTGGATTTCTCGGCCATCAAAATGGGGGCGGTGGAAGACAAGCATAACGTCGACGGCGAACAGGCCGACTGGCGTTATTTGCCGAAGCCTGCGTCAGGTTATCTGGTGCCTCTTATGACGGGGTATCGGGCTATTTCGCCGCTGTACGACGCCGGCGAAGTGGATAAAACCCGCGATACCACCACCCCATTCTGTTTTGCCGAGTCTATTTACGGCATCGGCGAGTGGCGGGGCGCGCACCGTATCGACGACCTTCAGGCCGTGCTCTGGCATTACCACTACCACGAGGGGTGGTATCAGTGCCGCAGCCAGCGCGCCGTTGTCCCTGAAACTTATGACGATCAATTTAACGACGATGATGAATAACGGAAAAAGGATTTAATCATGGCTAAAGCAAGCATTAAAACGGCATCGGTCCTGGCGTTTGAACGTAAACTGGCGAATTCCGACGCGCAGATGTTTTCCGGTAACTGGGAGCACTCTTCCGACTGGCGGCCGATCGAGATTAAAGAAAAAGCGGTACGCGGCACGATCTCAAACCGTCTGAAAAACGCACTGGCGAGCGACCCGGCTAAACTGGATGCCGAAATCCAAAAAGCGAACCTGCAACGTGTCGATGTCGCCGCGCTGCCTTTTGATGCCGATACGCTGAAAGTCAGCTTTTCGCTACGCGTATTGGGTAATCTGTCAACGCCTTCCGTCTGTAACGATCAGGACTATCAGGCTGAACTATCACGGGTGATTGACGACTATATCGCCGAACAGGGTTTTGCCGTACTGGCGGCGCGCTATGCGGAAAACCTGGCCAATGGCCGATTTTTGTGGCGCAACCGCGTCGGGGCTGAGGCGCTGAAAGTTAGGGTGACCCAAGGTGAAAAGCGTTGGACCTTCAATAGTGAAGATTATTCACTGCGACAGTTTGGTAAGCCGGATGGCGATTTAGCACAGTTGGCGGCCGCCATTGAACAGGGATTGACGGGAGAGGGATCGGCCTTTTTTACCATAGACGCATTTGTGCGCCTCGGCGCCGGTCAGGAAGTGTTCCCCTCTCAGGAGCTAGTGCTGGATAGCAGCAGTAAGAAAAGCAAGATCCTGTATCAGGTGGACGGCGTGGCCGCCCTGCATTCACAAAAGATTGGCAATGCGCTGCGTACTATCGATGATTGGTACCCAGAGGCAGCCGAACTGGCGCTGGGGCCAATTGCCGTAGAGCCCTATGGCTCGGTGACCAGTCGGGGAAAAGCCTACCGTCAACCGAAACAGAAAATGGATTTCTACACGTTGCTGGATAACTGGGTGACAAAAGGGATCCCGCCGGAAAAAGAACAGCAGCACTATGTTGTCGCCACGTTGATTCGCGGTGGCGTGTTTGGTGAGAAAGGAGAATAAGGATGCGGGTATGGATCACTTTCTAGAGATAAAGGTACTGCCCGATCCCGAGTTCACAGCCGCCGACTTGCTCAATGCGCTATTCGCCAAATTGCATCGGGCGTTGGGGCAACGGGGAAGAGGCGATATTGGCGTGAGTTTTCCCGATGCGGGCAAGGTGCTGGGCGAAAAAATTCGTTTACATGGTTCATCGCCCGCATTGACCGAACTGCAAAGCACTACCTGGTTGAAAGGGCTGCGTGACTATACGCAAATCAGCGATATTCAGCCGGTGCCTGAAGGGGCAAAATTTCGCACGGTACAACGCATCCAGGTAAAAAGCAGCGCGCTGCGTTTGCGACGTCGTTCGGTAAATAAAGGATGGTTGACTGAGCAGCAGGCCGCAGAGCGGATACCGTTTACCTGCGAGAAGCGGACCAATTTGCCGTATCTACAGTTAAAAAGTTTGTCATCCGGTGAGATGTTCAGGTTATTTATCTCGCAAGGACCGCTTCAAGATACGCCGGCTATAGGGACATTCAGTTCATACGGATTGAGTGCGACCGCCACCGTGCCGTGGTTCTGACCCTTTTTTTTCGGTCAATCTTAACTTATTGATTTTATATAAGGTTGACCGAATGACCGAAAAAAGGGTTTTTATCGCGTAAACGTTTTTTTTCTTTAACAATCAGGTAAAAGTGATTAATTTCTAACAGTTCACTGCCGTACAGGCAGCTTAGAAAGCGCATGTTCCGGGGACTGATATCCCGTCTGCGTTCACTGCCGTACAGGCAGCTTAGAAATCACGGATTCGGCGCGTACGCAATGCTCTTATGTTCACTGCCGTACAGGCAGCTTAGAAATTCGACGGCCCGGACAACAAAGTCCTTCGTCTGTTCACTGCCGTACAGGCAGCTTAGAAAATGCGAGAAACACATCCGGTCTATCATCATCTGTTCACTGCCGTACAGGCAGCTTAGAAATTAATGGCTGCTGCCGTCGCATTCATTGCAACGTTCACTGCCGTACAGGCAGCTTAGAAAAGCTCGCCATCTAATGCGTAACCATCAATGTTGTTCACTGCCGTACAGGCAGCTTAGAAAGCTGCTGATATCCCAGCCCAACGAATGGGCGAGTTCACTGCCGTACAGGCAGCTTAGAAATGCGCCAGTCGGGGCGCTACCGTCGAAAGACCGTTCACTGCCGTACAGGCAGCTTAGAAAAGACCCACTTCCAAAGAAAGGGGATAAGAATGGTTCACTGCCGTACAGGCAGCTTAGAAAAGCCCAAAAGGCGCTGGCGCTGAATTTTGGTTGTTCACTGCCGTACAGGCAGCTTAGAAAATCCGTGACACTCTCAAAAAAACCGCCGCTAAGTTCACTGCCGTACAGGCAGCTTAGAAATGAACATTTGCGTGAGTATTTTCGTCTACGTGGTTCACTGCCGTACAGGCAGCTTAGAAACTAATGGGGCTTATAGCTCCCAGCTCGATTCCGTTCACTGCCGCACAGGCAGCTCAGAAATCGTCAATCAGTACGCTCAATTCATCGGTCTGGTTCACTGCCGGCAGCAGGCTTTGCCAGTTGGTTGGCTATCCGCATAGGGCAGCGGTCGCGTATCAGACGAAACCGCTGCCGGCGATGATATTAATCGAAGCGGATGCAGGTTGCGCCCTGTTCGGCGCCCGATAGCTGTTCGCGCAAGGCGCCGAACAGTTCCCGGCCGCAGCCGATATGCTGTTCGGAGAGATCCGGTTGCTCAATCTCGCGGGCCGCCAGCTCCGTATCGTCAATCAGTACGCTTAATTCACCGGTCTGGCCGTTGACGCGAACGATATCGCCGTCGCGCAGTTTGGCCAGCACGCCGCCGCTGTAGGCTTCCGGCGTGACGTGGATGGCAGACGGCACTTTGCCCGACGCGCCGGACAGACGGCCATCGGTCACCAGCGCCACTTTATAACCGCGATCCAGCAGCACGCCCAGCGGCGGCATCAATTTATGCAGCTCTGGCATGCCGTTGGCGCACGGCCCCTGATAGCGCACGACGATCACGCAATCCCGATCCAGCTTCCCGGCTTCAAATGCCGGGCTGACATCGTGCTGGCTGTGAAAAATGACGGCCGGCGCTTCGATGATTTGATTTTCCACCGGCACCGCCGAGGTTTTCATTACCGCGCGTCCCAGATTACCCGTCAGCACTTTCGTGCCGCCGTGGTGAGCAAAGGGTTTTTCGAAACTGGCGATCACGCTCTCATCCAGCGATGCTTGCGGTCCTTCCCGCCAGGCCAGTTTGCCGTTATCCAACCAGGGTTCGTGCGTATAGCGGCTCAGGCCAAAGCCGGCGACGGTATTAACGTCTTCATGCAGCAATCCGCCTTTCAGCAGTTCGCGAATCAAAATCGCCACGCCGCCAGCGGCCTGGAAATAGTTAATATCAGCGGGACCGTTAGGATAGATGCGGCACAGCTGCGGCACGACATCCGACAGTTCAGAGAAATCATCCCAGTTAATGATGATGCCGGCCGCACGCGCCATGGCGACCAGGTGCATGGTGTGGTTGGTGGAGCCGCCGGTGGCCAACAGCGCCACGATGCCGTTCACCACGACCTTTTCGTCGACCAGTTTGCCGATCGGCATGAAGTTGTCCGCGTTTTGCGTCAGGCGGGTAATCTGGCTGCCGGCCGCATCCGTCAGGGCATCGCGCAGCGCGGTGCCGGGCGGGACGAAAGACGCGCCCGGCAAGTGCAGGCCCATCACTTCCACCACCATCTGATTCGAGTTGGCGGTGCCGTAAAACGTACAGGTTCCGGCGCTATGATAGGAGGCGGATTCCGACTCCAGCAGAGCCTGACGATCCAGCTTGCCTTCCGCAAACAGTTGACGGATACGCACCTTTTCTTTATTCGGCAAGCCGCTCGGCATCGGGCCGGCGGGAACAAAAATCGCCGGCAGGTGGCCAAACGACAGCGCGGCCATCACCAGACCGGGAACGATTTTATCGCAAATCCCCAGATACAGCGCGCCGTCGAACATATTGTGCGACAGCCCCACCGCGGCCGACATGGCAATCACATCGCGGCTCATCAGCGACAGTTCCATGCCGTCTTGTCCCTGGGTCACGCCATCGCACATCGCCGGCACGCCCGCCGCGACTTGTCCGACGGCGCCAACCCGATGCAGCGCCTGTTTCAGACGTTCCGGGTAGGTTTCATAAGGCTGGTGAGCGGACAACATATCGTTATACGACGTAACGATCGCAATATCGTTACGCAACATATTCATTAATGCGGCTTTATCATCAGGCTGACATGCGGCGAAGCCGTGCGCCAGGTTGCCGCAAGCCAACTGGGAACGATGCACGGTCTTGCTACAGGCCGCATCAATACGTTCAAGGTAGCGACCGCGTGTTTTGCGCGAGCGTTCAATAATACGCTGCGTAATACGAGATACGATGGGATTCATAATATACATTCCTTACACGACACACGCCGCACAACATTAAGTATTTTTATTTTTAAATCATACAATTAACAGATTTAATAACATCAACGTTTACAGCAGAGTGAAGGCGATCATACCGACGAGCGCACCGGTGGTACCCAGGATGGTCTCCATTAGCGTCCACGTCTTTAACGTCTGGATTTCGGTTGCGCCAGTCAGTTTGCCGAACAGCCAGAAGCCGGCATCATTCACATGGCTCAGCACAATCGCGCCGCCGCCGATGCAAACCGCCAACGCGGCTATCTGCGCATTGCTGAAGGATAAAACCTCCACCACCGGCATAATCAGCCCCACGGTGGTCAGGCAGGCGACGGTTGCCGACCCCTGAATAATGCGAATCGCCGCCGCCAGCACGAAGCAAGCCACGGGAATGGGCAAACCGGTATCGATCAGCGCGCTACCTAATGCCGGCCCCACGCCGGAATCGACCAGAACCTGTTTGAAAACGCCGCCGGCCCCCGTCACCAGCAGGATAATACCGGCTGGTTGCAACGCGGCGGAGCAGATATCCATCACCCGCGCTTTGCTCATCCCCTGACGGCGGGCAAGCCCATAGATCGCCAGCAAACAGGCCAGTAAGATGGAAATAAACGGGTGACCAATCAGCTCCATCCAGTCGTAAAGCGTGGAACCTTGCTCCACGAACAGCGTGCCAATGGTTTTCATACCTACCAGCACCAGCGGAAACAGCACCAACGCGACGCTAAAACCAAATGACGGCATCACGTTACTGTCCAGTTCCGGCTCGCCTGTTTCACTCTGCGGGATAGGGATCGTAACATATCGACTAATGAAACTGCCAAACAGCGGTCCAGCCACCAGCATGCCGGGGATGGCGGCGGCAAGGCCGATAGCGATCATCCAGCCGAAATCCACATGCATCTGCGAAGCCAGCAACATCGGCGTCGGGCCTGGAAGTAAAAACGCGGCGGCGGCGGCGACCCCGGCGAACAGCGGGATCAGCAACTTGACCAGGTTGCCGTCGGTACGCCGGGCGACGGCGAACACCATACCGATCAGCAACATAATGGCCACTTCAAAAAATAGCGGCAGCGCGCAGATTAAACCGACAACCCCGAGAGCCAGATTGGCCCGGCTTTCACCAAACCAGTCGACCATCCGTCTGGCGATTTGATCGAGCGCTCCGGTCTCATGCAGAATACGGCCGAACATGGAGCCCAGCGCCACCACTACGGCGAGAAAGCCGAGCGTACCGCCCATACCTTTCTCCATCGTGGCGGCAATCTCCGTCAGCGGCATACCGGAAAGCACGCCTGTGCCGACGGAAACCAACAGTAGGGCGACAAAGGCATGCATCCGCGCTTTCATCACCAGAAACAGCAACAGCAATACCGAACCCACCGCCGTTAACACTAATGTCAGCGTAGCCATCATTCCTTATCCCTAACCTGCTGAATGATTTGCACTGCATCAGCCACGACGCCGTCCAGAGCCTGGTTGATATCAACGGCATACACGTCCGTTTCCTGCTCGTTCGGTTCCTGTAGCGTCGCAAATTGGGAAACCAGCATCTGAGGTTTGAAAAAGTGGCCTTTACGGGCTTTCAGACGTTGTTCAATCACCGCGAAATCGCCTTTCAGATAGATAAACGAGACGTGTTGATTGCCTTCGCGCAGTTTATCGCGATAGTCCTGTTTCAGCGCCGAGCAGACCAGCAGGGAGAGCGGATTGGTGCGCTGCATCGCGAAAATGGCGTCGTTTAACGCCCGCAGCCAGGGAGCGCGGTCCAGATCGTCAAGGGAGTGACCGGAAGCCATTTTGCTGATATTGGCGCGCGGGTGCAGAAAATCGCCATCAAGGCAGGCGGCGCCCAACTGGGCGGCAATGGTGCTGGCGACGGCAGATTTACCGCTGCCGGATACGCCCATCAAAATAAAAACGTGGTGGGCTTTTTTTTGTTCAGTGCTCATTGATTAATACACGCCAGCTTACGCCCGGCTCTCCTGTCAGATGGTTCAGAACGAACATTGTTACCGGTAACAATGTTCGTTCTGAACAAGGAAAAAGGCAATGAAATTGATTAATCCCACATAAAAACTGTGACGAAATTCAAATAATGGCTTTTCGGCTGATGTCGTTGGTTATCCGCCAGGCGAGATAAGCCGCGGCGGCGATGAAAAGGCGAAAGCGGGTTTATTTTTACTCAAGGCGGGGTTCGGGGGGAATTTTCAGGCTGCCATTGAAGCAAAACGTTCACTGCCGTACAGGCAGTGAACGTTTTACAGGATGACATGCTAAGCGTTGAACCCGCTGTAAAGTTCAGGCGCCGTCTGACTGCGTTCTACTGAACGGCGGCGAAAGCAGCGGCGACGCGTTGGACGTTGCCGTGGTTCAGGCCGGCGATACACATGCGGCCGCTGGCTATCAGATAGACGCCGAACTCTTCGCGCAGACGGTCAACCTGCTCCGGGCTGAAGCCGGTATAGCTGAACATGCCGCGCTGGGTCAGCAGGTAATCGAAGTTGCGGGTCGGCAGCGCCTCTTTCAGCGCGGCGACCAGCGTTTGACGCATTTCCAGAATACGCGTGCGCATCTCTTCCACTTCAGCGCGCCAGTCGGCGCTCAGTTCCGCGTCATTGAGCACTTTCGATACCACCTGAGCGCCGAAATTCGGCGGCGAGGAGTAGTTGCGGCGCACGGTCGCTTTCAACTGACCCAGCACACGCAGCGCGGTTTCGGCATCTTCGCAGACCACGGAAAGACCGCCCACGCGTTCACTGTACAGCGAGAAGATTTTTGAGAACGAGTTGGCGATTAAAGCCGGAATGCCCGCGCAGGCAACCGCGCGAATGGCGTAGGCGTCCTGCTCGATGCCGTCGCCAAAGCCCTGATAGGCGATATCCATAAACGGAATCAGTTCACGGCCGATCAGCACTTCGATAATGCGATCCCACTGTTCATTGGTCAGGTCGGAACCGGTTGGGTTATGACAGCAGGGATGCAGCAGAACGATGCTTTGCGCCGGCAACTGTTGCAGTGCGGACAGCATGGCGTCGAATTTCACGCCCAGGCTGTCGGCGTCGAAATAGGGGTAGCTATGCACTTTGAAACCGGCGCCGGAGAAAATCGCGATATGGTTTTCCCAGGTCGGATCGCTGACCCATACCTCTGAATTCGGGAAGTAGCGTTTCAGAAAGTCGGCGCCGACTTTCAGCGCGCCCGAACCGCCCAGCGTCTGAATAGTCGCAATGCGATTGGCGGTCAGCGCCGGATGTTTGGCGTCAAACAGCAGGTGTTGAATCGCCGTGCGGTATGACTGCAAACCTTCCATCGGCAAATAGGAACTGGCGTTTTTGGGCTGTTGCTCCAGATAGTCTTCGGCGGCGCTGACGGCACGGAGCTGGGGGATGATATTCTGTTCGTTGTAGTACAGACCAATGCTCAAATTCACCTTGTCAGCGCGCGGATCCTGTTTGAATTTTTCCATCAGTGACAGAATCGGATCACCGGCATAGGCATCAACTTTTTGAAACACAGCGTAACTCTCCTGGAAAGGGTCTATGGGTATCGGGTAAGACGACGGCCCTGGTTCGGGCCGTCAAACCGCGTAGCGGCCGGGGCGATGATTCATCGCAATAATCAGGTTCAGAATGGTCGCGCCCAGTATCGAAGCAATCAGCATAGGTATGCTTACCACGAACAGGGAAGCCAGTACAATCACAATATCCACGCCCATTTGCAATTTTCCCGCGCGGATCCCGTATCTGTCCTGAAGATAGAGCGCCAGGATGTTCACGCCGCCCAGACTGGCCTTGTGGCGGAACAGAACAATGAATCCCAATCCCATAATGACGCTGCCGAAGAGCGTGGCGTAGAACGGGTTCAGCTTGTCCATATGGATAAACAGCGGGTGGAGGTCGGAAAACAGGGAAACCAGCGCCACGGCGCAAAATGTTTTAATGGTGAATTTCCAGCCCATACGGCGGATAGCCAGATAATAGAACGGCAAATTCAGCAGAAAAAACGCCGTCCCGAAAGAGATGTGCGTCAGGTAATGCAGCAGAAAGGCCATGCCGGCGGTTCCGCCGGTCAACGCCCCGGATTGACGTAACAGAACAACGCCGAAAGAGACCATCAGCGTACCAATCAGGATGGCCAGGACATCTTCCAACAGGGAATGCGACAAGTTTTCTGTAGTAATAACGTTATCCATGATGGCGGCTCAATAGGTAGTCAATGGTTAAAAGGTCGATAAACGCAGAGATATTAAGCAAAAATGACACCATATAATACGTTATTGGGACCACGGGAAGCAGAAATAAGAGTAACTTATTGAATTATAAAAAAGAAAAATATGCACAATAGTTGCGTTTTTCAATCTGTTTTCGCTTGTGTCGTGCATTTTATGTTGTTTTGTGCGTGAATTACCCAGTGCGTTGCACCGGCGGGAGGCGCGACGCCCCATGTTAGGGCAATGGGGGCGGTTCAGGCGTCATCAGGCCGTTTTCTTTAATACGATTAAGCACCACCGAGGTTTTCAGGTGCGCCACGCTCTTGTTTTGCGACAGAATCCGGCTGATTAACGCGCTCAGCCCAGGCAGGTCCGCCACCGCGACTTTCAACAGGTAGTCGGCATCGCCGGTGGTTTTATAGGCATCGATAATGGCGTCGACTTCCCCCAGCATCCGATGGAAACTTTCAACATAGTCGGCGGTATGGTTAATCAGCCGCACTTCGATCAATCCCAGACACTCCAGGCCAACCGCGTTGGGGGAAAGGCGGGCGTGATAGCCAAGAATCAACTGAGCCTGCTCCAGCGCGATACGGCGGCGGGAGCACTGGGAGGCGGAAAGCCCGACCAGATCGCTAAGCTCCTGATTGGTCAGCCGCGCGTTGGACTGTAATAACGTCAGGATTTTCAGATCAAAGTCATCAATGTGGTACATGGTTCTCCCCAAACGGCGCCGGATAATCAAGAACACAGACTAACAGCTTTTTATCCCGTGTTGTCTATCGTCATCGGCGATGAACGATAGCATGACCGAAAAAACCTGCGCCATTTTACCCGGAAGACCGCATTCCACGCGCGACCAATCAGATGATTTACCGTATTCTGCGGTTTTATGTCGGCGCGCTGGCGGTGCGGCTATCGCTTTATCCGTGGTCGATTGCCGATTATTTCATCTGTCTTATTCTATGTTGCGGGGAAACGCGATGATCAAATGGAGTCCACTTGTACTGTTGTTAATGGCCGGGGCCGCAAGCGCGCAGTCTCATCTGGATAAGGTCTTGGCGCGGGGAGAGTTGAAGGTTTGCACCACCGGCGACTATAAGCCTTATTCCTATCTGCGCGACGATGGCCGCTACGAGGGGATTGATATCTCAATGGCCGAATCGCTGGCGCAAAGCCTGGGCGTAAAGGTGAATTGGGTGAAAACCACCTGGAAGACGCTGCTGCCGGATTTACAGGCGGGTAAATGCGATATCGCGATGGGCGGCATCTCCGTGACGCTGGCGCGGCAAAAGGCGGCGTTCTTCACTACCACGCTGGATGTGGATGGCAAAATCCCGCTGGCGCGTTGTGAAAATAAAGACAAATACCAGACTATTGAGCAGCTTAATCAGCCGTCGGTACGTTTGATCGAACCGGCGGGCGGCACCAATGAGGCCTTCGCGCATCAATATCTGCCGCAGGCGACGCTGATATTGCAAGACAACGTGACCATCTTCCAACAACTGGTGGATAAAAAAGCGGATGTGATGGTGACGGAAGCCTCGGAAGCATTGTTTCAGCAGAAACATTACCCGGCGCTGTGCGCGATTAACCCGGATAAGCCGTTACAGTACGGAGAGAAAGCCTATATGCTGCCGCGCGATGATATTACCTGGAAGCAGTATGTCGACCAGTGGCTGCACCTGAGCAAGGCGACCGGCGAGTACCACAAAATTGTCGGCGAGTGGCTGGCGGTCAGTCCGTAGTTAACCTGCAAAAACGGGCCACTGCGATGGCCCGTTTTTTGCCCTTCACTCGTCGATATATTCCAGCCGGGTGCGCTGGGTGAGTCGGGTGATTAATTCATAAGCGCTAATACCGGTATGCGCGGCGATTTTTTCAACCGGCAACACGTCGCCCCAAATAATCACCGGGTCGCCGACCTTATCCTGGGCATCCGGCCCCAGATCGACCGTAATCATATCCATCGACACGCGTCCGGCCAGCGGCGCTTCCCGACCGTTTATCCACACCGGCGTGCCGGCGGGCGCGCTGCGCGGGTAGCCGTCGCCGTAGCCGATCGCCACAACGCCCAGTTTGGTATCGCGTTCGCTGGTCCAGATGCTGCCGTAGCCGACGGGTTGCCCCGCCCGATGTTCACGCACGGCGATCAGGTGCGAGGTAAAGGTCATCGCCGGCCGTAAACCAAAATCGGCGGCGTTTTGGCTCTCCGTCGGCGAAACGCCGTACAGGACGATGCCCGGGCGAATCTGATCGCGGTGCGCCTGCGGCCACAGCAAAATGCCGCCCGATGCCGCGATAGACTGGGCGCCGGGCTTACCCTGCGTGAATGCATCGAAGCAGGCGAGCTGGCGCTCGGTGGTGTCGACCTGGGGCTCGTCCGCGCGGCAAAAATGGCTCATAACGTTCACCGGTTGCACCACATTGCGGCATTGCGTCAGGCGCTGATAGAAGGCTTCGGCGTGTTCCGGCAATACGCCGAGGCGATGCATGCCGGTGTCGAGCTTCATCCAGACGCGGATGGGCTGCGGCAGATCGGCTTCTTCCAGCGCGGCGAGTTGCTCCACGCTGTGAACGGCGGTTTCCAGATGATGTTGCGCCGCCAGCGCGAGCTGGTCGGCGGAGAAAAAACCTTCCAGCAGCAGGATAGGTTTGCTGATGCCGGCCGCGCGCAGTTGCAGCGCTTCAGAGAGCCGGGCGACACCGTAACAGTCGGCGTGACAAAAGGTGTGAGCAGCTTCAATGAGTCCGTGGCCGTACGCATTCGCTTTCACAACGGCGACCAGACGGCATTGTGGGGCCAGTTCGCGGATCCGTTGCAAATTATGACGCAAAGCGCGGCGATTAATGACGGCGGTTGCCGTTTTCATTCTGTGTCCTTAGCGCATATTCCCTGCATCCGCCGGGTAGCCGGGCTATTGTCCGCCGGCGGCTGGCGGTTTACAGGGATCTATCATCGTGCATTATTCATCGTCGTATTGTGGTCCGGCGTAATTATCAAAGCGCGACCACTGCCCGTTAAAGGTCAGCCGCACGGTACCGATAGGACCGTTACGCTGTTTGCCTAAAATAATTTCAGCTATGCCTTTCATGTCGCTGTTTTCATGATAAACCTCATCACGGTAGATAAACATAATCAGGTCGGCATCCTGTTCGATGGAACCGGATTCGCGCAGGTCGGAGTTAACCGGCCGTTTATCCGCGCGCTGCTCCAGACTACGGTTAAGCTGGGACAGCGCGACGACAGGGACTTGCAATTCTTTTGCCAATGCTTTGAGCGAGCGGGAAATTTCGGCGATTTCCAGCGTACGGTTATCGGACAGGGCCGGTACGCGCATCAATTGCAGGTAGTCGATCATGATCAGGCTCAGGCCGTCATGCTCGCGAAAAACCCGGCGGGCGCGGGAGCGCACTTCGGTTGGCGTCAGGCCGGAGGAGTCATCGATGTACATATTGCGTTTTTCCAGCAGGATCCCCATGGTGCTGGAAATGCGCGCCCAGTCCTCGTCATCCAACTGGCCGGTACGAATACGGGTCTGATCCACGCGCGACAGCGACGCCAGCATACGCATCATGATCTGATTGCCGGGCATTTCCAGGCTGAAGATCAGCACCGGTTTATCCTGCATCATGGCGGCGTTTTCGCACAGGTTCATGGCGAAAGTGGTTTTCCCCATGGAAGGACGCGCCGCCACAATGATCAGATCCGATTTCTGTAGCCCGGCGGTTTTCTTATCCAGATCCTGATAGCCAGTCGATACCCCGGTCACGCCGTCATGCGGCTTTTGGTAGAGCTGTTCGATACGCGAAACGGTATCTTCCAGAATACGATCGATGCTTTTCGGCCCTTCGTCTTTGCTGGCGCGATTTTCGGCGATCTGGAAAACGCGGGATTCCGCCAGATCGAGCAGATCTTCGCTGCTGCGCCCCTGGGGATCGTAACCGGCGTCGGCGATTTCGTTGGCGACGGAGATCATTTCGCGCACCACGGCGCGCTCGCGCACGATATCGGCATAGGCGCCGATATTGGCCGCGCTGGGGGTGTTTTTGGCCAGTTCGGCCAGATAGGCAAAACCGCCCGCCGAGTCCAGCGAGCCTTGTTGCTCAAGCGATTCGGACAGGGTAATCAGGTCGATCGGCCGGCTCATTTCCAGCAGGCGCTGCATTTCGGTGAAAATCAGACGGTGGGCGCGATTATAGAAATCGTTGGCGACGACGCGCTCGGCGACGTTATCCCAACGTTCATTATCGAGCATCAGGCCACCCAATACCGATTGCTCCGCTTCCAGCGAGTGCGGGGGAAGTTTCAATCCTTCCATTTGGCGATCGCGGGGTTCTTTCGATTTATTGGTTGGTCTTTTTTCTGCCATGAAACGAGTTCTTTACCAGTTGATTTGCCATTGGTGAAGGAGGCATTGTATATCTGAAAGCGACGAATAACACACTTCTAATACACACTATGGCAGGAGGCGACATGGCTAAACGCGTTCAGTTCAGAGCTTACGGCGGCCCGGAAGTTCTGCAATATGTTGATTTCACGCCCGCCGATCCCGCGGCGGGCGAGGTTCAGGTAGAAAACCGCGCTATCGGCATCAATTTCATCGACACCTATGTCCGCAGCGGCTTGTATCCGGTTCCCGATCTGCCCGCCGGGCTGGGTACGGAAGCGGCCGGGGTGGTGACGAAAGTCGGCCCCGGCGTGCGGCATCTGCAAGTCGGCGACCGGGTGGTTTACGCGCAGTCGGCGCTGGGGGCCTACAGCGAGCTGCATAACGTGGCGGAAGACAAAGCGGCGCTGTTGCCGGACGGCATCAGCTTTGAGCAGGCGGCGGCATCGTTTCTGAAAGGGCTGACGGTTTACTACCTGTTCCATCAGACTTATGCGCTGAAACCGAATGAAGTCTTTTTATTCCATGCCGCGTCGGGCGGCGTCGGGCTGATTGCCAGCCAGTGGGCGAAAGCGCTGGGCGCGAAACTGATCGGCACCGTCGGGTCCGAGGAAAAGGCGCAGCGGGCAAAACAGGCCGGCGCCTGGGCAACGATTAACTATCGCACGGAAAATATCGCCGAGCGCGTCGCCGATTTGACCGGCGGCGAAAAAGTCGCCGTGGTGTATGATTCGGTAGGGAAAGAGACCTGGGAACCCTCGCTGGACAGCCTGCGCCATCGCGGATTGATGGTCAGCTTCGGCAACGCATCCGGGCCGGTGACCGGGGTGAATCTGGGCATTCTGAATAAGAAAGGTTCGCTGTACGTTACTCGTCCGTCGCTAAACGGCTATATCACCAATCGCGCCGAACTGGAGCAGGCCAGCAATGCGCTGTTCTCTTTGCTGGCCAGCGGCGCCATCAAGGTGGATGTGCCGGACAGTCAGAAATTTGCGTTGGCGGACGCCGAATCCGCGCACCGGGCGTTGGAAAGTCGCGTCACGCAGGGTTCAAGCCTGCTGATCCCCGGTCTGTAATGGCTGGTGTGTCGTAAGGGGGAGGGGCTAACGCGCTCCCTCCCCTGTGACTGTCTCTTATACACAAATCCTGAGGCTCATGCCGGATTTTGCTGTTATCCGGCGTAAAAAATTATGCAGCGGTGGACTCGACCGCCGAGTGAGCCGCATGGATGCGGCGAAAGCCAGTGCCGCGTCGGACAAAAACGTCGGGAGCGTTTTTGAACAGCGCTTGCGCTGGCCCGGTAGGGCGAGTCTCAGGGATGAGACGAGTATTCCGTCACTGGCGGCTCGAATAGCGGTCAAGAACACCGATGGCACCGCGCAGCGGCATAATTTAGCCGCAAGCCCGGGTTCATAGGGGGCTGGCGCTTGGGCCCCCTATGTCGGGCGCGTGCTACGACGTAGCATGGAAATGGCGGCATTGTGGCGCACGAAACTGCCTCTGAGTCCGCATAAAAATGTGACTAAGAGACAACCCCTGTGAAGGGGAGGGTTGGGTTGGGGTGAATTATCGCGTAGATTGGTCAGCAAAAAGCCTCCTTACGGAGGCCTTTGCGGTAACGCTAATTTCATCAAGCTGTATGTAGGGTACAGCGGGAAGCCGTCATGGTGTGGCGTTAATTATTTTCCTGACGGTGATGAAATCTGTTTGTTTTGCTGCGTTTAATCGCCTGTTCCGAGCGCCACGTCATCATTTTGCCAGGCAGGCGACAAATTGTGGCGACATCCTAGCAGCCCGGATCGGGAAAAAATATCTGCTGGCGCACAATTTTGCATTTTGCCCGGCAACTTTCGATCCCGCGCCGATTCCCGACGTACAGTCAGCGATAATAGCGGACCGGTTTTTGCTGGAAATGCCGCCATAGCCAAACGGCCGCTATCGCCAGCAACAGCCAGGGCAGCACTTTTATCGCCATCACGAACAGCCCGCCGATCAGCATGAAAATGGCCGCGATAAACAGCGCGGCAAGGACGCCTAACAATGACACGCCGGTCACCATTAGCATGATAAAAAAGCCGATAACGAAGAAAACTTCCAGCATGGTGTGCTCCTGTGTTCGCTGAACCTGTTTTATGGCGCGACATTGGCAATCCGCGGGCAGTGCCGAACGGTTGCCAGACTTAGCGGTATCATTACAAGAAGCGTGCCAGTTTTCATCGCTGATAACCTGTTGATTTATCAACGATGAAAAAAGAAGGAGAAGGGCAGTGTTCGTCAAAAAGACTAACTATTGGTTTTTTTAAGCCGGGGCGTGTCTGACCAGCGACAGCGCTTGCTCGACCACGCGGCTGTCCGCGCCGGGTTTATGCGCATTTTCGCTCAGATAGCGACGCCACTGGCGCGCGCCCGGCACGCCCTGAAACAGGCCGAGCATATGACGGGTGATATGACCGAGCGAGGCGCCCGCCGACAACTCGCGCTCGATATAGGAATACATCGCCTCCACCACGGCGGCGATATCCGGGGCTGGGGTCTGCGCACCGAATAGCGTCCGATCGACCTGCGCCAGAATACCGGGGTTCTGGTAGGCTTCGCGCCCCATCATCACGCCGTCCAGATGTCGCAGGTGGGTTTTGGCCTCTTCCAGCGTTTTGACGCCGCCGTTAATGGCGATGGTCAGCGCGGGAAAATCGCGTTTCAGTTGATAGACGCGCGGATAATCCAACGGCGGAATTTCGCGGTTTTCTTTCGGACTCAGTCCGGACAGCCAGGCTTTGCGCGCGTGAACAATAAAGGTGTCGCAACCGCCGCGCTCAGCGACGGTGTGGATAAAGTCGCACAGGAATTCATAGCTGTCGTGCTCATCGATGCCGATGCGGGTTTTCACCGTCACCGGGATAGCGACCCGATCTTTCATCGCCTTGATGCAATCGGCCACCAGCGGGGCTTCCGCCATCAGGCAGGCGCCGAATCGACCGTTCTGCACCCGATCGGAGGGGCAACCGACATTCAGATTCACCTCGTCATAGCCGCGCTGTTCCGCCAGTCGCGCGCATTGCGCCAGAGCTTCGGGATCGCTGCCGCCGAGTTGCAATGCCAGCGGATGCTCTTCCTCGCTGTAGGCCAGATAATCCCCTTTACCGTGAATAATGGCGCCGGTGGTGACCATTTCGGTATACAGCAGGGCGTTGCGAGTCAGCTGGCGCAGAAAATAGCGGCAATGACGATCCGTCCAGTCGAGCATCGGCGCGACGGAGAAGCGGGCCAGGGGAAAAGCCGGGCTTGGTTTATCGTTATGGTGGACGGCAGGCTGGATATGTAGTGGCATGAATATTATCGGGTCTGTGATTACGTCAGTTCCCCGCTACGGGAAAATGGGATGAAAGCGGATAGCGGTAATATATCACAGAAGCGTTTTTTGCTACAGGCGGCGGGCGCGGGATGAACAAACAACGTGATTGTTCGGCCCGTCATAACCCCGGCTAAAGCCGCAACGCCTGCCGCAAGCGCTCAGGCACGCTTTGCGCGTACTGTTGCAGCTCGGCGATAAAGGTCTCCACCAGCGCCGAGGCCGGGCGGTGCAACGGGCGGATCAGGCTGACGGTAAAAGGCACATCGATACTGAAAGGACGCACCACGACGCCGGAAGAGGCATAATCCAGCGCGGTCAGCGGATTAACGATCGAAAGGCCCACGCCGGCGCGCACCATCGCGCACACCGACGCCGCGCTGTGGGTTTCCAGCACCATTTGACGAGCGACGCCTTCCTCCTGAAACAACTTATCCAACAATTGACGATAGCTATCGGCGCTCGACAGGCTGATAAAAGGTTGCGCGGCGAAATCGGCCGGGGTGAGCACCTTTTTAGCCGCCAGAGGATGGCGGGCGGGCAGCACGCAGACTTCATTGAGCATCATCAGGGTCTGACGTTCCGTACCCGCCGGCGTGGCGCTATTTTCCGTTAGCCCCAGATCGTGGCGCTGGGCGGAGAGCCACTCCTCCAGCAGCGGCGACTCCTGCGGAATAATATGCAGGTTGAGCGACGGATAACGGGTCAGCAGCGGTTTACAGACTTCAGGCAGCAGCGACTGCGAGAATACCGGCAGGCAGGCAACGGAAAGCTGGGCCTGCTGAAAACGGCGGATATCGTCGGCGGCGTTGATAATCCTGTCCAATCCGTAATAGGAGCGCTGCACTTCTTCAAACAGCTGCAAGCCCTGGGCGGTGGGATAAAGCCGTCCGCGCAGGCGTTCAAACAGCGTCATCTGAACCAGTTTTTCAAAGCGCGCCAGTTCGCGGCTCACCGTCGGCTGCGAAGTGTTCAGCAGCGCGGCGGCCTCCGTCAGATTGCCGGTGGTCATTACCGCATGGAAAATTTCAATATGTCGCAGCGATACCGCAGCCATGGCGCACCTGTTGGTTGAATTTCCATATCAAAAATGAATAGAGTGTCGATATATTGATATTTTATTACCAAATCGCTCGCCGGCATACTGCCATCATCACTTAATTATGTATTGGGTAACCCGATGCCGCACGATTTGAATGACCACACCCATGCGCTGAATGCGCAAAACCTGCGCGAACTGCCCGCCCGTTTCGGCTGTCCGGTCTGGGCGTATGACGCGCAAACCATCATCGACAACATCGCCAAACTGCGCCGGTTCGATACCATCCGTTTTGCGCAGAAGTCCTGCTCCAATACCCATATTCTGCGCCTGATGCATCAACAGGGCGTCAAAGTGGATTCGGTATCGCTGGGGGAAATCGAGCGCGCGCTGGCCGCCGGGTTCGAGCCGGGAACCGACGATCATCAAATCGTGTTTACCGCCGATCTGTTGGATCGGCCAACGCTACTGCGGGTGACGGAACTGAATATTCCGGTTAACGCCGGATCGGTGGATATGCTGACGCAGCTTGGCGAACACGCGCCGGGGCATCCGGTGTGGCTGCGCGTCAATCCGGGGTTTGGTCACGGTCACAGCCAGAAAACCAATACCGGCGGCGAAAACAGCAAACACGGCATCTGGTACGGCGACTTGCCGCAGGCGCTGGCGCAAATCCAGCGTTATCGCTTGAAACTGGTGGGCATTCATATGCATATCGGTTCCGGCGTGGATTATGAGCATCTGGCGCAGGTCTGCGAGGCGATGGTGCAACAGGTGATTACGCTGGGCCATGATATTGAGGCGATCTCGGCCGGCGGCGGCTTATCGATTCCTTACCGCGACGATGAGGAAGCCATCAACACCGAGCACTACTATGGTTTGTGGAATCAGGCGCGTGAAAGGATCGCGGCCCATCTGGGGCATCCGGTGACGCTGGAAATCGAGCCGGGACGTTTCCTGGTGGCGGAAGCCGGCGTGCTGGTGGCGGAAGTGCGGGCGGTGAAAGAGATGGGCAGCCGCCACTTCGTGCTGGTGGACGCCGGTTTCAACGATCTGATGCGTCCGGCGATGTACGGCAGCTATCACCATATTTCGCTGCTGCCGGGCGATAACCGCGATATCAGCAAGACGCCGCTGCGCGACAGCGTGGTCGCCGGGCCGCTGTGCGAATCAGGCGATGTCTTTACCCAACAGGCGGGCGGCGGGGTGGAAACCATCGCGCTGCCGGATGCGCAAGTGGGCGACTATCTGGTGTTCCACGATACCGGCGCTTATGGCGCGTCCATGTCGTCGAATTACAATAGCCGTCCGCTGTTGCCGGAGGTGTTGTTCGAACAAGGCCGGCCGCGGTTGATCCGCCGCCGTCAGACGCTGGAAGAGCTGCTGGCGCTGGAACAGGTTTAACCGCTATCGCGGCGAACCGGCGCAATGTTCACCGGTTTGCCGCGATGATGATCCCCCCGAAAGATCGGGGATGATCATCCCTCATGATGCTTTCCGTATGGCATGAACAATCTTCTTAATGATGAAAACAAAGACCAACGCCACCGCACCGTTAACGGCTAAGGCCGTTATCAGCAACGCGAAATCGTAATCATTGCCAGTACATTGAATGGATGATGCCCGGCACGTCCGATCAAGGGACATAAGAATGCTATCGGCCACGTTTAACAAGATCCGGCTTCTGACCAAATAGATGGTGATAACGATAAACAGAAGCGGATAGAAGATTTTTTTACCTGACATAGCATGGCCCCGTCACCGAACCTTTTACCGCCACCGTTCCATACGCCATCAGGTTAGTGCCATTAATCTTGCGCTTTTGTACCCTGAATAAGGAATGATGAAATGACGTGAATTCGGTACTACGGAAGACGGTGATACAGCCCATGATGTACCTGAGCCATCCGGCTTTAGCGGATGAATCCTGAAGTTTGAGCGTTGGACACCGCTGATAAAGGTAGATCGTCAATGCTTCCATCATCCTTGTATAGAGCAAACCTGTGTGGTGATCGTTTCCCGTTGCAAAATCGTTTGCTCATGTCAGCAAACGGGAATTCCACGGCCCTTCGGGACGAGAGACAATCCAGTATCGACCATTAGGAATAGCTGAGTGGTCTATGAACGAACATTCCGCACGGTTGGTAAACGGCATGTCGCCACTGAAAACTTCAAAAGCGCCGATGCCTGGGCATTGTAGATTAAAGCTTCTTCCTGTCGGTTGAAATCTGGTCGAAATCGAGTAAGCAATCGATCATGATTCCCTTTCCTTGCGGTATTCATCTAATTGCAAACAGGATATCACTCTTTCAGTCCGGTTTTGTCCCAGACATGCACTGTTATAGTCATTTTTCTGCGCTGCCGCCGTGCGATTAAGTATTTGTGCGGCACTGAGATCGTCGGCCTCACAGGTAAAGGTAATTTGGTAATTATAAGGCTGGCTTAATTGTTCCTGTGCGGAGAAATGCAATACGGACAGTGGGACGGTCGTGTTTCCAGTTTGAGATGATAGCGTGCATGCGAGCTGAGGTCTTTATTAAAGTGATTAGTAATATCCATCTTCGCCCTTCTCATAGCGATGAAGCCAATAAAATGCGAGCCATGGTAATGAGGAAAAAATAATATGTCATTAGCTAAACAGTTAACTGTTTCTTATTAAATGGCGTGTTATGCACTGAAGGATTCTTGCGGTGATCGCGTTATGGCGCGTATGGCGGTGATGATGGAAAACAGGAGAGCGCGATATTGGCGACGCACTGGAATGGCCGGATTTTTCAGTGCGCTTATGCCATCAAACGTTGCAATAAATATCGGTAACACCCTTTTATTACATGCCGCCTAAAAAATTTACAGTTGGTTGCATTTGGAGCAGAACTCTTTCGATTCTGCGCTGGTTTCTTTCGCCCGCCCTCTTTAGAGTATCAAGTCCCAGAGGTATTGATTGGTGATATATCAATGTGCTCTGTACATTGAAGCATTTGATTACACCAACCTACGCGGATGCGTAGGTTTTTTTTGCCTGCGATTTTATCTTTTGCGTTAGCGCGGCTTAAGCTATTTCTCTGTTTATTGTGCGGAAGGTTTTCATCGGCCGTTTTACGGAGCGTCGGCGGCGTTAATTTTCATCGTCGGGTAAAACATTACTTACATCACAAATGGAAAATAAACCTGTTTTCCCTATTGCCATGCAATTGACCGTTTAATTAGCTGGTGCTAATTTCTTCCCATGCATAAGGCTTGTTACCGTTCGGCGGGCAAAACTTAAGTGCAGAAATCTGGCGTATGTATTACATCTTGTCTTACATCCAGCCTGGTTCTGTATTTTAGTTTTGCCCGTTTTTCTTTATAGGGGACAAGGGTGATGAAGATAAAGCAGATCCTGAATAATAATGTTGTCAGCGTTTTAGACACTCAGGGTCAAGAGCTGATCTTAACCGGCTGCGGGCTGGGTTTTAATTCCAGGAACGGCCAGCAGGTGGATGAATCACGCATTGAAAAAATATTTCACTTACAGGACAACGCCATCTCCGCGCGTTTTAAAGATCTGGTTGATGAGGTGTCGCTGGACGTATTGCAGCTCACCGACGATATTGTCGAGATGGCAAAAGCGCAGTTGCAGCAAAAACTGAGTGAAGGTATTTATGTCACGTTGTCCGACCATCTGAATTTTGCGCTGCAATGTCAGCTAAACGGCGTCACGATCCAGAATCCGTTGCAATGGGAGGTGCGCCATTTTTATAAAGAAGAGTACGCGGTGGCGGAAAAAGCGCTGGAGTTAGTCTTTGAAAAACTGCATGTGGTATTGCCGGAATCCGAGGCATGCAGTATCGCGCTGCATATTGTTAATGCCGAATTGAACGACAATATTGGCAATATGAAACAGATTACCCAGTTGATTTATCAGGTGCAGAATATCGTTAAATATTATTTTCGCATTTCTCTGGATGAGTCTGGTTCGAATTATCACCGTTTTATTACCCATGTTAAATTTTTTGCCCAGCGGGTGATTGAAGGCACCACGTTGGAGAATGACGATGGCGACTTATTTAATATGGTGCAACAGCGTTATCAAAAAACATTGGGTTGCGTTGAGTATATCAACGCATTTATTAGTAAAAACTATCAACACAACATGAGTAATTCGGAGAAACTGTATCTGACTATCCATATCGATAATATGATCCACTGTTTACATCATTCCAAATAGGCTTGTTACTGTTAAATCAGGCAAACCCCAGAGGAAACAAAGCGTCGCGGTGAATAATGACCGTGCGGTTGTTGAGGAAATCTTGCGATTTCTTTCTGGAAAGAGGAATAACCATGAATTACCAGGATACGGCAAAACAGATCGCTGCATTGGTTGGCGGAGAAAAAAATATTCAGCACGTTTTCCATTGTATTACCCGTTTACGTTTTCATCTACAGGATATGGCTCTGGCCGATAAAGCCGCGCTGCAACAGCTTGATGGCGTGATAGGCATTAATGTGGCCGGCGATCAGTTTCAGGTCATTATCGGCAATGAGGTCGCGGATGTTTATCGCGCCCTTATGCAATGCTATCCCGCGTTATCTCAGAAAGCGGATAACCCGCAGGCGGGGGGAAAACGCAATCTGATTTCCACCATGCTGGAGTCGTTATCCAGCATATTTTCACCGATTATTCCGGCGATTGCCGGCGCCGGTATTCTGAAAGGGGTGTTGTCGCTGTTTATCGCGCTACAGTGGATATCGCCGACCAACCAAACCTATTTGATTCTCTCCGCCATCAGCGACGGCGTGTTCTTTTTCATCCCGCTGGTGTTGGCGTTCAGCGCGGCCAATAAACTGGGTTGCAACCCTTATGTCGCGGTGGCGCTGGCCGCCACCCTGTTTCATCCTACGTTGCTGAAGCTGTTTTCGCAGGGCGATGCGATTTCATTTATCGGGCTGCCGGTGTCGCCGGTATCCTATGCGTCGTCGGTGATCCCGATTCTGCTGGCGGTATGGCTGATGTCATATGTCGAGCGGGCCATCGACCGCGTGATGCCGGGTATGCTCAAGACGATGTTTGTCCCGCTGTTTACGCTGCTGATCGTCGCGCCGATCATGCTGATAGCGATTGGCCCGCTGGGGATTTTCGCCGGTAACTACCTCTCGTCAGGGGTGGTCTGGCTGGTGGAGAACATGGGGTTGCTCGCCGGGCTGATTCTGGGCGGCACGCTTTCCCTGATTATCATCACCGGCATGCACTATGTGCTGATCCCCATCGTGATCAACAACATCAGCAGGATGGGGTTCGATCCGTTGAAAATCATCTTCTATGTCGCCAATCTGGGGCAGGCCGGGGCCGCCTTCGGCGTGTTCCTGCGTTCGCGCAATAAGAAGGTGAAATCCCTGGCGTTATCCACCAGCCTTACGGCGGCGATGGGCATTACCGAACCGGCGATGTACGGCATCAACATCCGCTTCAAACGCCCGTTTGCCGCCGCGTTAATCGGCGGCGCCTGCGGCGGGGCCTTCGCCATGTTCTTCGGCGTAAAAACCTATGCCTTTGCGTTGAGCGGCCTGCCCGGTCTGCCCGCGCTGGTCGGCCCCACCTTTCTGTATGCCCTGGCCAGTCTGGTCATTTCCTTTAGCGTGGCGGCGGTCGTCACCTGCCTGTTGGGATTCGACGATCCGGTCGAACAACAGGCGCAGCCGATCAATGCCGAGGTTGGGTCGGTATCGACCGGCAGACCGGTGCTGGCGGGGCAAACCGTCGGCAGTGTAAAACCGGCGCCGCTCGGCCAGCGAGAAGAGCAACTCTTTGCTCCCATCGACGGGCGCATGATGTCGCTCGTCCAGTTGAGCGATCCCATTTTCGCCGACGAGATGTTCGGCAAAGGCATTGCGGTTTATCCCACCAACGGCGAACTGGTGTCGCCGATCAACGGGCGGGTGGAGTCGGTGTTTGCAACCCGCCACGCCCTGGCGCTGAAAAGCGATACCGGCGCGGAAATATTGATTCATATCGGCATTGATACCGTCAAACTCGGCGGGCGTCACTTCGCCTGCCATGTTCAGCCGGGGCAGGTGGTGGAAGTCGGCGATCCGCTGGTGAGCTTCGATCTGCCGGCGCTGCTGGCGGAACAAATCGATCCCAGCGTGATTGTGGTCGTCACCAACACCGAATGTTACGGCGCGGTCAGCTCATTGATCGAGGGCGACGTCCATTCACGCCAGGCGTTTCTGAAACTGACCGCGCTCGCGGCATAAGGCAGACAACATGACATTTTCCAAGCAATTTCCCGCTGATTTTCTCTGGGGCGGGGCGACGGCGGCCAACCAATTGGAAGGCGCCTGGGATGTAGGCGGCAAAGGGCTTTCCGTTTCCGATGTGTATACCTTTGACAGCAGAACGCCGAAGGAGCGCTGGCTCGACCAATGGCTGTTTATGACCCGTCGTCAGGTGGCGGAAGCGCAGGATCCCAACAGCACGAAGTATTATCCCAAACGTAAGGGCATCGATTTCTATCACCGCTACCAAGAGGACATTGCGCTGTTTGCCGAAATGGGCTTTACCTGTTTTCGCATGTCGATTGCCTGGACGCGCATTTTCCCCCGCGGCGACGAAATCGAGCCGAACGAAGAGGGGCTGGCGTTTTATGACGATGTGCTGGATACCTTGCTGGCGCATAACATTCAGCCGATCGTCTCGCTTTCGCACTATGAAATGCCGCTGTGTCTGGTGACGGAATATGGCGGCTGGCCGAATCGCCAACTGGTGGATTTTTACCTGCGTTTTGCCACGACGGTGTTCGAACGCTACCGGCACAAGGTGAAATACTGGATGACCTTTAACGAGATCAACTGCGTGAAACACCATCCTTATGTCAGCGTGGGCGTGATTGAAGAAGATAATCCTCATCTGGAGCAGGACAAATATCAGGGCGCGCACCACCAGTTCGTCGCCAGCGCGCTGGCCACCAAAGCCTGCCATCAGATTATCCCCGGCGCGCAGGTGGGCTGCATGATCAGCTATCAGATGCTGTATCCCCACACCTGTCACCCGGACGATCTGCAAGCCTGTGAAGAGCAGCAGCGGGTATCGCTGTTTTTCAGCGATGTGCAGGCGCGCGGCTACTATCCGGCCTATACCGACCGTATGCTGGCGGAAAAGGGCGTGCTGCTGGAGAAAGCGCAGGGCGATGACGAGATCCTGCGTCAGTATCCGGTCGATTTCGTGTCATTCAGCTATTACATGTCCAGCACCGTCAGCGCGCGCCCGGAGGCATTGGAAGGCGTAACCGGCAACCTGATTACCGGCGGCATCCGCAACCCATACCTGCCCAGCAGTCAGTGGGGCTGGCAGATCGACCCCAAAGGCTTGCGTCTGGCGTTGAATCAACTCTACGACCGTTATCAGAAGCCGTTGTTTATTGCCGAGAACGGGCTGGGCGCCGTCGATACCGTCAAGCCTGACGGCGCCATCGATGATGATTATCGCATTGACTACCTGCGTCAGCATATTGAGCAGATGAAAGAGGCGTTGGGGGATGGCGTCAAACTGTTTGGCTACACCTGGTGGGGGCCGATCGACGTGATCAGCGCGGGAACGGCGCAGATTTCGAAGCGCTACGGCTTTATCCATGTCGATCAGGATGATGACGGCAACGGCACGCAGCGCCGTTCGCGCAAGAAAAGTTTCCACTGGTATCAGCGGGTTATCGCCTCCAACGGCGAACGACTGGCGGATTGAGAACACCGACCTGCGGCAGGCGGCGGCGTCTGCCCGCAGTCAACATTCTGAATGTAATAATGATGAGGTATCGGTATGCCAAGTTTTCCAAATGATTTTCTTTGGGGTGGGGCGATTGCGGCCAATCAGGCCGAGGGCGCATGGAACGAAGACGGCAAGGGGCCGTCCATCGCCGATGTGGTGCGCGGCGGCATTATCGCCGGCCAGGCGGATGAAACGATCGACCCGAACCTCTACTATGCCAGCCATCAGGCGATCGATTTTTATCACCGCTATAAGCAGGACGTGGCGCTGTTCGCCGAGATGGGATTCAAATGTTTCCGCACCTCGATCGCCTGGTCGCGCATCTTCCCGCAAGGGGATGAGGACACGCCGAATGAGGCGGGACTCCGGTTCTACGACGATCTGTTCGACGAACTGCTGCAATACGGTATTCAGCCGGTGATCACCCTGTCGCACTATGAAACGCCGCTGGCGCTGGCGACGCGCTACGGCGGTTGGGAAAACCGCAAACTGGTGGATTTTTTCAGCCGTTACTGCGAAACGGTATTCCGCCGCTACCGGCACAAGGTGAAATTCTGGATGACTTTCAACGAACAGAACAACATGAACCGGATGCCGTTCGCCGCCGGCGCGATACGGCCGCCGAAAGATCGGTTGTTGCAGGCGGTTTATCAGGCGAACCACCATATGTTTGTAGCTAACGCCATCGCCAATAAACTGTGTCATGAGATCATTCCCGATGCGGTGATTGGCGGCATGCTGTCGCTCAGCACCGTGTATCCCTATCGCTGCCACCCGGATGACGTGTTTGAGACTTATCAGCTGCGCCGCCGCTCGCTGTTTTATGCCGACGTGATGATGCGCGGCGTTTACCCGGCCTACAGCCGGCGGATGTGGCGCGACTATGATATTCAACTGACGATGGCGCCGGGCGATATTGAATTGCTGGCGGCCTATCCGTCCGATTATCTGGGGTTCAGCTACTATCGCAGCGCCACGCATAAGGCGGGCGAACTGGTGCTGTCGGATACCGGCGGCATCAGCGGGCTGGAGAATCCCTATCTGGAGAAAACGGCCTGGGGCTGGCCGATTGACGCCAAAGGACTACGGCTGGTATGCAATGAGCTGACCGATCGTTATCAGAAGCCGTTGTTTATCGTGGAAAACGGCTACGGCGGCGCGGATACGCCGACGGCCGACGGCGCGATTGAGGACGATGAGCGCATCAGCTACGGCCGCCGGCATCTTCAGGAAGTGGCGGAAGCGATTGCCGACGGCTGCGACATTATGGGGTACACCTGGTGGGGGCCGATTGACATCGTCAGCGCCGGCACGGGGGAAATGAAAAAACGCTACGGCTTTATCTATGTCGATAAAGACAACGCAGGCAACGGCACGCTGGCGCGCGCGAAGAAAAAGAGTTTCGACTGGTATAAGCAGGTCATCGCCTCCAACGGCGAGCGGCTTTGACGCCTGGCGACGTCGCTCCATACCCGGCGCTTTCTTTCCGCCATTCCCGCCTGCGCGGGGATGGCAAGGAAGCATTCCCGCCATTCCCCGACATTTCTACCAATTACTCGTCATCCCCGCCGAGCTTCCCGTCATCCCCGCAGTTAGTCGGCGGGGATCGCCCCCTGAAACCGCCCGCCGCCATCCTTCAGGCCGCGGCGTTGCCGCTTCCCGTCAGCTCCTATTGGCGGCGAAATACGAATTATCCTAATAAGTTACGCTGCCGATCGCCGTATTTCGGTTGTTCTGGCGATGATCCGTTCCCTATAGTATTTTGAACGCGGCAAATCATCTGTCTATTAGGAGAAGACATGATCTATACCTTGTTACGCTGGGTGTTCAAGCGGCTTTATCGCATAAGGATCGAAGGCGACGGCCATAATTTTCAGCAGGATAAACTGCTAATTACCCCTAACCATATTTCTTTTCTTGACGGCGCGCTGCTGGCGCTGTTTTTACCCATCAAGCCGGTATTTGCCGTTTATTCGACGATTTCCGAGCGCTGGTTTATGCGCTGGCTGAAACCTTATGTGGATTTTGTGCCGCTGGATCCCACCAAGCCGCTGGCGATCAAGGGCTTGATTAAAGTGATTGAGCGCGGTCAGCCGGTGGTGGTATTCCCGGAGGGGCGTATCACCGTCACCGGTTCGCTGATGAAAATTTACAGCGGCGCGGCCTTTGTGGCGGCGAAATCCGGCGCGACCATTATCCCCGTGCGGCTGGACGGCGCCGAGTTTACCCCGTTCGGCCGCCTGTCCGGGGTGTTTAAACGCCGCTGGTTTCCGCAAATCACGATAAAATATCTGCCGCCCACCACGCTGCCGATGCCGGAGGCGAACAGCGCCAGAGAACGCCGTATTCTGGCGGGCGAACATTTACATCAGATTATGATGCATGCCCGTATGGCGACCCGGCCGCAACATACGCTGTATCAGGCGTTTCTCGCGGCGCAGACCCGCTACGGGCGTCGTTCCCCCTGTATCGCCGATATCGCTTTCAACGAGGACAGCTATCAGGGATTACTGAAAAAATCGCTGGGGGTGTCGCGCATCTTGCAGCGATTCACCCGCGAGCATGAACATGTCGGGCTGTTGCTGCCCAACGCCACGATTACCGCCGCGGCGATTCTGGGCGCGTCGATGCGCAATCGGGTGCCGGCGATGCTGAACTACACCGCCGGGGCGAAAGGGCTGCAAAGCGCCATGAAAGCCGCCACCATCAAAACTATTGTGACTTCCCGCCAGTTTCTGGAAAAGGGCAAGCTGACGGCGTTGCCGCAGCAGGTCAGCGAGGCCAACTGGGTTTATCTGGAAGATTTAAAAGATAGCGTCACGCTGGCCGACAAGCTGTGGATCCTGTCGCATCTGCTATTCCCCGCCAAAGCGATGCTGGCGCAGAAGCCTGACGACGCGGCGATGATCCTGTTTACTTCCGGTTCCGAAGGTCATCCCAAAGGGGTGGTGCATTCCCATGACAGCCTGCTGGCGAATGTCGAACAGATCCGTACAGTGGCGGACTTCACGCCGCGTGACCGTTTTATGTCCGCGCTGCCGCTGTTCCATGCGTTCGGCCTGACCGTGGGGTTGCTGACGCCGCTGATGACCGGCGCCAGAGTGTTTCTGTATCCCAGCCCGCTGCATTACCGCATCGTGCCGGAACTGGTGTACGACCAGAACTGTACCGTGCTGTTCGGCACCTCCACCTTTCTGGGCCACTACGCGCGTTTTGCCCATCCGTATGATTTCGCGCGCTTGCGTTATGTGGTGGCCGGGGCGGAAAAGCTCTCTGAGGCGACGCGTCAAACCTGGCAGGATAAGTTCGGCATTCGCATTCTGGAAGGCTATGGCGTAACGGAGTGCGCGCCGGTGGTGGCGATTAACGTGCCGATGGCGGCGAAAATTCATACCGTCGGGCGGCTGTTGCCGGAGATGGAATCCCGGCTGATTGCGGTGCCGGGCATCGCGCGCGGCGGACGTTTGCAACTGCGCGGGCCGAATATCATGAAAGGCTATCTGCGGGTTGAACATCCGGAGGTGCTGGAAACGCCGGCGGCGGAAAACGCCGAGGGCGAATTGCAGGCCGGCTGGTATGACACCGGCGATATTGTCGATCTGGATGCGAACGGCTTCTGCACCATCGTCGGCCGGGTAAAACGTTTTGCCAAACTCGCCGGCGAGATGGTGTCGCTGGAGAGCGTCGAACAACTGGCGTTAAGCGTATCGCCGGGGGCGGAGCACGCCGCCAGCGCCAGGAGCGACAGCGGTAAAGGCGAGGCGCTGGTGCTGTTTACCACCGACGGCCAGTTGACCCGCGATCGACTGTCCGCGCAGGCGCGCAGCAGCGGCGTACCGGAACTGGCGGTGCCGCGCGATATTCGCTATGTGAAAGCATTACCGTTACTCGGCAGCGGCAAAACCGATTTTGTCACGTTGCGCGAGATGGCTGAACAACAACCGGAGCAGGGAGCATGAATTCGATGCCGGAACCCGAAACGCGACTGCTGTCGCGCAATATGAGCGCGGTGATTATTGCGCAGTTTTTTTCTGCATTTGGCGACAATGCGCTGTTATTCGCCACGCTGGCCCTGATCAAGGTGCTGGTCTATCCCGACTGGAGTCAGCCGTTTCTGCAAATGGGCTTTGTGGCCGCTTACATCATTCTGGCGCCGTTTGTCGGCCAGGTGGCGGACAGCTTTTCCAAAGGCCGGGTGATGATGCTGGCCAATAGCCTGAAGCTGGCCGGGGCGCTGGTTATCTTCCTCGGCGGCAATCCGTTCGCGGGCTATACGCTGGTGGGGCTGGGGGCGGCGGCCTATTCCCCGGCCAAGTACGGCATTTTGGGCGAGATTACCCACGGCGGACAACTGGTGAAAGCCAACGGTCTGATGGAGGCCTCGACCATTGCCGCGATCCTCACCGGATCGGTGGCCGGCGGCGTGCTGGCCGACTGGAACCTGCATGCGGCGCTGGCGATTTGTGCGGTGGCCTACGGCATTGCGTTGGGCGCCAACATGCTGATCCCCCGGCTGAAGGCGGCGCGTCCGGGGCAGTCCTGGCATCCGACCCGTATGACGCAGAGCTTCTTTGCCTCCTGTCGGGTGTTATGGCGCGATGGCGAGACCCGTTTTTCGCTGCTTGGCACCAGTATGTTCTGGGGCGCCGGGGTGACGCTGCGTTTTCTGCTGGTGCTGTGGGTGCCGCTGGCGCTGGGTATTACCGATAACGCGACGCCGACGCTGCTGAATGCGATGGTGGCGGTGGGGATCGTGCTGGGCGCCGGGGCGGCGGCTAAGCTGGTGACGCTGAAAACGGTGCGGCGTTGTTTGCCTGCCGGCGTACTGATTGGCGTGGCGGTGGTGATTTTCACCCTTCAGCACAATCTGGTCAGCGCTTACGCATTGCTGGTTTTGCTGGGCGCGCTGGGCGGCTTTTTCATTGTTCCGCTCAACGCGCTGTTGCAGGACCGGGGCAAAGAGAGCGTCGGCGCCGGTAACGCCATCGCCGTACAGAATTTAGGTGAAAACCTGGCGATGTTGCTGATGCTGGGGCTTTATTCGCTGGTGGTGAAGCTCGGGGTATCGGTGATCGCCATCGGTATTGGCTTCGGGGTGTTATTCACGTGCGCCATTGGGCTATTGTGGCTGTGGCTGGTTTCCGCTAAACGGCGGGCGTCATGAGTTTCACCCCACCCCGACCCTCCCCTTCGCAGGGGAGGGAGTTTTGCTCCTCCCCCTGACAAGGGCTGTCTCTTATACACAAATGCGGGAGCGCCGACAGGGTTGGTTGTTACGCGGCGTAAAAAATTATGCAGCGGTGGACTTGGCCGCCGAGTGAGCCGCATGGATGCGGCGAAAGCTAGTGCCGCGTCGGGAACGCGTCACTGGCGGCTCGAATAGCGGTCAAGAACACCGATGGCACCGCGCAGCGGCATAATTTAGCCGCAAGCCCGGGTTCATAGGGGGCTGGCGCTTGAGCCCCCTATGTCGGGCGCGTGCTACGACGTAGCATGGAAATGGCGGCATTGTGGCGCACGAAACTGCCTCTGAGTCCGCATAAAAATGTGACTAAGAGACAGCTGACAAGGGGGAGGCCGGGCGGGGGTAATTAAAGGTAAGATTTCGAACGTTGTCAGCAATCTGGCAGGATAAGTGAATGCATTGCAATAATGACGGGATAGAGGTGGGGATGAATCTGGTATGGCATGACTGGCAGGTCGGCGATCTGAATGTTAACGCACTGCATGATATTCTGGCGTTACGCAATCAGGTGTTTATCGTTGAACAGCGCTGTTCTTATCAGGATATCGATGGGCGGGATCTGGCGGTCGGCAACCGGCATATTACGGCCTATCATAACGGCCGACTGGCGGCCTATGCGCGGCTGCTGGCGCCCGGTTCGGGCAATGATGCCGTCACCATCGGCCGGGTGATTGTGGCGCCCGCCGCCAGAGGGCGGCAACTGGGTCATCTGCTGATGGAACATGCGCTGACGGCCTGCGCGCGCCACTGGCCGCAAAAGCCGCTTTACCTCTCCGCACAGGCTCACTTGCAGAATTTTTACGCCGGCTTCGGTTTTGTCGCCACAGGCGACGTGTATGACGAAGACGGCATTCCCCACATTGCGATGCGCCGCCCCCATTAACGACGATTCGGACGACGGCCGGTAACGCCGATCGTCGCATCGTCGGTCTAAAAGGCGTTCTTCCACAGGCCGTGCCGGTTGCAATACGCGTAGGCGATGAATCCCCGTTTGCAGTTGAATTTGCACTGGCTGCCCTTGCATATCGTGCGGTCGCAATAGACGTAGGCATCTTTTTCGGCGAGTGAAAAGATGGCCGCGGCCCTGTCGCCCGGCGCGATAAATTTGATTTGTCCGCCCTGGAACGTATAGAGATAAATCCATTCCAGATGATGATCGTTCTCCATCGGATGCGGCGGTAGGCCGACGGTGACGGACAAGGCGTTGGAGTCAAAACCGCCGGATACCACCATGGCGGGCAGATGTTGTCCGGCCTCGGCGTCGGTCGGCGACCGCGGCGTTAACTCGCTCATCGCTTCGCCGCAGCAGGCGAGGGATAATGCGCCGTCCCCGGCGAAGGGCTGTACCACCAGCCGGCGGCAGCGGGCGCAACGGTAAAAGAGCGGCGCGGCGGCGGAGAACGTCGGTTTCGTGCTGTTTTTTATCCGGGTTGAGGTTTTATGTCCGGCGCCGGTTCTTCCCGTACTTTTGTTGGCGGATACCATCGACAGCCCTCCGCTATGTTGCAACAAAGGGCGGGGGGGTAATAATGTGTTCCGCCGGCGTGTTGCGATCGTCCAGTCCGAGGCGATGAGCAATATCCTGCCGCAGCAGGTATTTTTTGGTCTTGCCCGAAGCGGTGCGCGGCAAACGATCGACGATCACCACATGCTCGGGGTATTTGTATTTGGCCACGCGTTTGCGGCTGAAAAACGTAATGACGTCACCCAGCGTCAGCGTGCGATACGGATGTTGCAATACCACATAGGCGCAGGCGCGTTCGCCCAGCCGCTCGTCCGGCATGGCGACCACCGCGGCTTCCCTGACCCGCGGGTGTTGCAGCAGGATCTCTTCCAGTTCCAGGCTGCTGATTTTTTCCCCGCCCCGGATGATCAGGTCTTTCTTCCGGCCGGTGATCTTGATATAGCCCGCCTTATCCATGCGGCACAAATCGCCGCTGTAGTACCAGCCCTCGTCGTCCAGTACGTCGGCGGTTAATGCCGGCTCATCCAGATACCCCATAAAAACGTTTGGCCCGCGGGAGGCTTCTTCGCCTTCTTCTCCGCACGGCACCGGCTGCCGGGCCTTATCGACGACTTTAATTTCGACGCCGGGCGTGGCGGCCCCGTCGGTATTAATGATGCGCGAGCGCGGCGCATCGGGTTCTACCATGGTGTGAGGGGCGCTTTCCGTTGCGCCGTAGACGCTGAAAACCGGGATCCCCGCCTGCAAGCACTCTTTGATGATTTTTTTCGGTATCGCCGTGCCGCCGCAGAGAAAAAAACGCAGCGAAGACAAATCGTAGCGCTGCTTTTGCAACGCGCACAAGATGTCATACAGAAAGGGCGTCGCGGCCATAATGCAGGTGCATTGCTCTCGTTCCAGCAGCGTCAGACATTGCGTCGGGTTGAAGATATCCAGCAGAACGCTGCGGGCGCCGATAAGAAAAGGCGCGGTGACGCCATGCAAAAAACCGGTGGCGTGCGCCAGCGGGGCGGGCATCAGAATCTTGTCCTGCCAGGTTAGATTCAGCGTGGCGTAGAAGGCGCGTTCGCTGGCGAGGATATTGTTGTGCGTCAGCATCACCCCTTTGGGAAACCCTTCGGTGCCTGAGGTAAATAACACGGCGGCCAGGCTGTCGCCCTGGGTCGGAATAGGCTGTTCCAGCGCCGGCGAATCCCGCAGGATTTTGCTTAATGACGGCTCTGACGTCGCGGGCGCCAGCTTATCGACGGCAATCACCTGCCGCAGGTAAGGCAGTTGGGCGCGCAGCGGGGCGATGACGGACGTCGGTTCGGCGTTTTTAAACCGTGTCGGCATAAATAACAGACGCGCCCGGCATTTGTTGAGTATCCAGGTGAGTTCCGATTCGCGATAGGCGGGAAGCAGCGGCACGGATACCGCGCCGACTTTCAGACAGGCCAGATAAATCATCGTGAACTCGCACCAGCCGGGGAGTTGAAACGCCACTCTGTCGCCGGGCCGGATGCCCGCGGCGAGCAGATAAGAGGCCAGGCGCGCCGCCGCGTTATCCAGTCGCGCATAGGTATAGTGCGCGCCGTGGTTATCGATGACGGCGCATTTTTCCGGCGCGGCGATGGCCGTCATATGCCAGTAATCCGCCAGCGACGCATCGCCCCAATACCCCATTTTCCGATACAGCGTTCTGCGCGCCGCATTAAATTTGATTGTGATGCTCATTGGTATTCCCCGGTTATGGGTTATCCGCCGTCGCCGTATTTTTTTTCATATACATCGCCGGCGTAGGCAGTAAAGGCCGTCAGCCAAAACGGTATTCGATGCCGAACGTACCCTGCGGGTATTCCCACTTCTCCAGGATGGTATCGCCGCACAGCACCCGGCAGGTGCCGCACTCCAGGCAGCCGGCGTAGTCGAATTGGATATTGCCTTCGGCGTCCTGTTTATACAGACCGGCGGGACAGGCGATAACCAGTTTTCTGAATTGAACCGGGTCGGGCGCGTCAACCAGCAGGATATGCGGATTGCTTTCATCCACCCGGAACTTATTGACCCCCAGCTTGATATCGACATTGACCTCGCTCATAGCGCGCGTACTCCGTTGAATCCGTCCTTCAGTAGATTGATCAGGCCGACCTGTCTGCCGCGCGCCCAGAGTTTCGCCGCAACGGATCGGCTCGGTTGACCGTCGATAACAAATAAATCGGACATCAGGTCGGCGGCCATGCGCGGGTATTGGTTGAATAGACGCGGGTTTTCCATCAGGGCGGGCAGCTTGCGGTAGCGCTGCATATCCTGCAACACGAAGCTCTGCTCCAACTGCCGGCTGTAGCCCATCAAACCGTCGGCGCTGAAATCTTGGGTCTGTTTTGCCTCGATGGCGGTGATGGCGGCCGCTTCCGCCGAGGCGATAGCCAGATCCATACCGCGCACGGTATAGCCCAGATTCAGGCAGAGACCGGCGGCGTCGCCGACGATCATTACGCCGTTGCCGACCAGCCGGGGCAGCATCGCCATCCCGCCTTCCGGCACCATATGCGCCGAATATTCCTGTAATGTTCCTCCCTGAATAAGCGGCCGGATAGCGGGGTGGCGCTTAAAATCCTCCAGCATTTGCGGCACGCTTTTGCGCGCCTTTTCGATATCCCCCAGCCCGCAAACCAGCCCGAGAGAAAGCGTGTCGCGGTTGGTATAAAGAAAGCCGCCGCCCAACAGCCCGTCCGACGGCGAGCCGGCGAACAGCCAGGCCGCTCCTTCGCCGGGGGGCAGGTTAAAGCGATCTTCCAGTTGCGATTGCGGCAGCGAGATCAGCTCTTTGACGCCAACCGCGAAGTGGTGCGGCGAGGGCGGCGCAACCAGGCCGATGTCGCGGCCAAGCAGGGAATTAACGCCATCGGCCAGAATGACGATATTGGCCGCCAGCGTATCCTCGCCCGCCTGTACGCCGGTAACCCTGGCGCCCTCTTTCAGCAGGGCGTCGACCCGGACGCCAGCGATAAACTGCGCGCCAGCGGCTTCCGCTTTTTCCATCAGCCAGGGGTCAAACGCGCCGCGCAACACCGTATAGGAGTGTTGCCGCGGCTGGTCTGGCTGCTCGGTATGAAAGTCCAGCGTGACGGCGCTTTCTTCGGTTAAAAATGAAATTTTTTCCCGGGTGACTTTCCTTTCCAACGGCGCTTCCTGCGCAAAGCCGGGCATGATTTTCTCCAGACTGTGGGCATAAAGACGCCCGCCGGTCATGTTTTTACTGCCGGGCGCGCTGCCGCGTTCTATCACCAGAACATCCAGCCCGGCTTTGGCCATCACGTAACCGGCGATGCATCCGGCGACGCCCGCCCCGACCACGATGGCATCGAATTTTTCTTCCGACATGCTTTCGGCTCCCCGGCCCGCGTCCGTTTTAGGTGGGCGGGCCGTTTATTATTAGCGATTTAGTTCTTCAATCAGGGCCGGCACCACCTTATAGATATCCCCCACCAGGCCGTAGTCGGCGTATTGAAAAATAGGCGCGTTCTTGTCTTTGTTGACGGCGACGATGGTTTTGGCGCCGTTGCCGCCGACCATATGCTGGATCTGCCCGGAAATGCCGAGCGCCAGATAGAGATCGGATTTCAGCAATACGCCGGACACGCCGATATAGCGCTCGCGCTCCATCCAGTGTTCGCCTTCGGCGATCGGCCGCGAACAGCCCACCTCGGCCTGAAGAAGCGCCGCCAGCTCCTGCACCATGCGCAGATCGTCCTGCGCCGCCAGACCCCGGCCGATGCCCACCACGCGTTTGGCTTTACTCAGATCCACGCTGCTGGCGGGTTTGCCCCGGCGTTCCTGGCAAACCATTTCCCGTCGGGGCGTGAGGTAGTCCGTTTGTATCACCTGGCAGGGGCGCGGCGCGCTTTCCGCCTGCGGTTCGAATACGCCGGCAGCCAGCGTGACGACGGCAATCGGGGTATTGATTTTTTCCCGGCCGAAAGCCAGACCGCCGTACATGCGGTGCTCGGCATAGATAGCGTCGTCTTCCACGCTAAGGGCGGTGGCGTCGTTAACCAGCGCGGCATCGAGCTGGATACTCAGTCTGGCCGCCAGCGCTTTGCCGCGTTTGGTCGCCGCCAGCAGGATCAGCGTGGCGGTCTGCGCATTGGCTTGCTCAACCTGATGCTTTATCGCGGCGGCAATGGTTTCCGCGTAATTTTCTATCCGCTGCAATGGCGTCGGCTCGGCCAGCCGATAGAGCGTATCCGCGCCCTGTCGCTGAATATGTTCGACGCTATCGGCGTGAGTCGCCAGCGCCGTCACCCGTTCTCCCAACTGACGTGCGCCGGCCAGCAGTTCGGCATAGCGATCGTTCTTGTCGCTGAACACCCATACATTGGTCAGTTTGCTCATGATGTCGTCCTCTTAGTTCAGCGCCTTACTCAGATAGTCGGCCAGTTGTCTGACGCTGGCGGGTGAGTCATCTTCCATGATGATGTGTTTACGCTCGGTCTGCGCCGGCGCAAAGACGCTGACCAGTTCGCTGTGCGGGGCGGCGGGCGTCCAGTCGATGTCGTCCGGGCGCCATTGCGTCACCGGCTTTTTCCCCGCGCCCAGAATGGCTTTCATCGAGGGGATCTTCGGCTCGTTGATATCGGAGGTGACGCACAGTACGGCAGGGAGGGAAATGTCCAGCACTTCCACTTCATCTTCCAGCGAGCGCTCCACCCTGACGCGGTCTCCCGTCGCCGCGATCGCGCTGACGGCGTTCAGGGTGGGCAACTGAAGCATTTCCCCCACCAGCAGGCCGACCTGCTGGGCATAGATATCGCCGGATCCTTCGCCGAACAGCAGCAGATCGAACCCGATCTTATTGGCGGCGGCGGCCAGCGCCTGCGCGGTATCGTAGGGCAGGGCGCGTTCCAGACGCTCGTCCTGCACCAGATAAAGCGCGTCGGGGCCGCGCGACAAAAGATCCTTGCGGACTTTGGAGTTTTCCAGCAGTTTGCCGCCGATACTGAGCGCCACGACCTCATCGTCTTCGCCGGCTAGCTGGATGGCGGCTTCCAGCGCATTCAGATCGAACTGGCTGATCTTGGCGTCGGCGCGATCGAAATTCAGCGTCCTTTCAGCCGTGATCACGATGTCCTGTTCTTCCTGCACCAGCTTGCAACAGGTGATGATTTTCATTATTCCCCCTATCTGCTTTCATACTGTTTCAGGATCTGCCGGCCGGCGATATACACCATGATTTCATCGGTGCCGCCGGTAATGCGGTTGACGCGAATATCGCGCCAGAAACGAGATATCCGGCTGTCGTCGGTGTAGCCCAGTCCCCCCAGGATTTGCAGCGCGTCGTCAACCACTTCGCCGGCCGCCTGCGTGCAATAGACTTTGCACATGGGTGAGGACGCGCGCAGCGACAATTCGTTGTCACACTCCCAGGCTACGCGGTAGACAAAGTTCTTCATATTCTGAATCTTGACGGCCATCTGGGTGAGCTTGAGCTGGATCATCTGGAACTGGCCGATGGGTTTGCCGAACTGAACGCGCTGGTTGGCGTAGCGGGCGGCATCTTCAAAAGCGCACTCGGCGACGCCGAGCGAGTGTGCGGCGATAACCAGGCGTTCAATTTCAAAGTTTTCCATCATATGGATAAAGCCGTAGCCTTCGCGGCCTACCATCGCGCTCTCTTCCAGTTCAACGTTGTCGAGGAAAACTTCACAGTTGCTGACCATATGCCAGCCGGCCTTATGCAGATCGTTGCATTTCACCCCTGGCGAATGGGGATCGAGCCACCAGAGGGTAAAGCAGTGTTTGGCGTCTTCCGGCTGCGGATTGCGGGCCAGCACCAGCATATAAGGAAAGTCTTTTGCGCCGGTGATAAAGGTTTTTTGTCCGTTCAGATACACTTTGCCGTTTTTTCGCGTATAGGTGGTGGCGATGCGATTGTTATCGGAGCCGGCCTGCGGTTCGGTAAAGGCCAGCGAGTAGGCGGGGAGCCCGCTCAGACTTGCCTCCGCGCTTTTCTGCAACTGCTCCGGGCTGCCGAAACGCAGCATATTGTGCATACACAGTCCGCCGGTCATGTTATAAGCCGGCGCGCCCAGGCGTCCCACCTCTTCTATCGCCAGTACCTGAGTCAGCATATCCGCCGGCACGCCGCCCAGCTCCTCCGGGATGCCCAGTAGACCGATTCCGCTTTCGGCTAAGGCGATAAAAAACTTATGGGGGAATGCGTGCGATTCATCGTAGGTTTTAAAGTATTCCTCAGGGAAATCGCGGTTAATCAATTCACGGATGCTTGCCAGCAGCAGCTCTTGTTCTTCCGTTAATTTAAAATCCATATGTCCCCCTGTTGATTGTTTTATCGCCGGCCTGGAAGTCCATAACGCCTCCTCGTTAGTCAGTGGCAATCACCGCGGCCCTATATAGGCAAGTTTGGCTTGATTACCCCGTACGCCGAAAATATTAAACGACGCTGACGGCGAGTTATTATTTTTTCCGCCAGGTCTCGCTTACCCTGTCAGGGTATATTTATAAAACGCTGTCAGCATAGGATAATTAGCGCGAATTAAACATTGACAATTAAAACCATTAACAGGACAAATTGGACATTGATATTAATCATAAGGTTATTATTGTCTTATTTGTGTTCGTGCATTTTATCAGGAAATGATTATATTTCCTTAATGTTGACCTATCTCTCAAATCAAGAAAGACTGTTATTTTTAAAATCTGTTTATTGATGGTTTTTCCTGGTTGTAATGCTTTGTTTTTTCAATGGTTATTAATTGTGGTTTGTTATTGTTTATTATGTTGGCGCGTTTTATCCAACTATTTGTCGTAAATGTCGGTTTTTAAATTCAATGCGATATTCTTATAATGTCCCACCATCTGCATAACCGGATACTATTTTTTAAACTGGCTCTATCAGAGGTCGCGCATTTTTATTAACACATATTTATGGCGATAGAAATGTAAGGTGCGCTGCCCATTATTTTAACCCCATGACAAACAGAGGTTAGTATATGGCCATACTATCAGAGCAAGAATTGGAAACCCTGAAGAAAAAAATCCGTAACGTGACCGAGAACGAACTTGAAGAATTACAGGAGGAGGCGGAAAGAACCAACGTATTCCCCGATGCCTATTACGATGTCATCGTTAAAAATGATCTGGTTCGGCTGAGCCTGCCTGAGGAGTATGGCGGTCTGGGACTTAACTGCGAGCAGTTTTTTGCCGTTATGGAAGAATTCAGCCGGGGGCCGGGCGGTATGCGTATGAACCTGCATTGCGCCAACGGACTTAGCTGGCGGATTTTGCGCGATCATGGCCCGGAGGATTTGAAAGCGGAGTGGTTGCCGCGACTGGCCGACGAAAGGGATTTTTATATCCTGTTCGCGCTGACTGAAGCCGACAGCGGTTCCGGCGCGGATATTCGCACCACCGCGGTCAGAAAAGGCGACAAGTATATTCTGAACGGCACCAAGACGCTGATTTCCCATACCGACATCGCCAAAGCCGCTTATGTCATCGCCGTAACCGACGAAACAAAACGTAAGAAAGGCGGTTTGACGGCGTTTATCGTTGATACCAATACGCCGGGTTACTACACCGATCCGATGCCGCACATGATGGGGTGTCGCGGCGCCGGCCATGCTGATTTACGCTTCGAAAATTGTGAAGTGCCGGCCCACAATATCCTGGGTAAGGAGGGCGATGGGCTGGATATCTTTATGGAAGCGCTGGCGCATTCACGCGCCATGGTCGCCGTCACTTGCCTCGGCTTGTCGCAGCGTTTTCTTGAACTGGCCATCAAACGCGCCGAAGACCGGGTGACATTCGGCAAACCCCTGGTCGCCCGGCAGGCGATACAACAAACGATTGCCGATATGGGAACTCAGGTTCATGCGCTACGCCTGATGCTACAGGACTGCGCCAGGAAGTTTGACCGTGGTGAAAGCATCGAAATGGTGTCGTCGATGTGTAAGCTCCACGGCATCGATACCGTACGCACCGTATCGGATAGCTGCCTGGAAATCTTCGGCGGCATTGGCTATTTCGAAGACAATCCCTATGGCCCGGTGGAAAGAATGTATCGCGATGCCAGAGCGCTATGGTTCGAGGAAGGCCCGCGTACCGTGCAACGCCTGACCATCGCGCGTCCCTTGATTGCCAGCGGCGGCGTGATTGTTTAATGCGCCTCATCGTATAACCGGGGAGGAATGGTTACGCCGAATGGCGCGGTCATTCCTCTTTTACCGGGGCGTCGGCGAACAGGCGGCTAAACGGCTCGTCAGTCGCGGGTGAAATAAACAGTAAAAGCAATGTATGGCTGAATATGTATAGCGGCCATGCGCCGACAGTCGTAATAGAGGAGAACATGAAAATGTCTAATATCGGGCTGGAAGGCATTAAGGTGGTGGATCTGACGGCTTATGTCGCGGGGCCGGCATGTCCGCGCATTCTGGGGGAGATGGGCGCCACGGTTTACAAGATAGAACCCTTTACCGGCGACGAGCAGCGTACCCAGGGCGCAAGTTGGGGGATGAATCACAAGACCAAGTTTGATGATGCCGCGTTCGACATGAGTTCCATGAACAAGAAGTGGCTCAGTATCAATTTGAAAAGCCCGGAGGGTCAAGCGCTGATCTACAAGCTGATCGGCGATGCGGATATCGTTATTACCAGTTTTCGGGACGGCGCGCTTAAACGGCTGGGTTTGGACTACGAAACCTTGAGCGGGAAGTTTCCTCACATCGTCTGGGGACAGATGCGAGGTTATGGCGAAAGAGGGCCGGAACGAGACGCGAAAGGCTTTGACGCCACGTCGTATTCTGCCCGCGGCGGGTTGGTGATGTCCTTTCCCCAGGCGAATGAACACTTTGAGCCGGGTAATGCCCCCATCGCCATTGGCGACTGGAACGCCTGCGTTGCATTGACCGCCGGCGTACTTGCCGCGTTGGTAAGAAGACTGAGAAGCGGCAAAGGCGACAAGGTGGTGGTCAATCTTTACCATTGCGCCGTCTGGGCCATGACCTCCGCCGTCGTTGCCCGTCAGCAGGGCGCCGAGTATCCAAAAGATCGGAAGAATGCGCCTTGCCCCACCAACAATTCATATAAAAGCCGGGATGGCATTTGGTTCATCATTTGCTTCGGCAACTATAACAAGTACTTCGAGCTGGTCATGACCACCATGGGGCTGGATCATCTGGTCGGCAACAAGGATTACGATACGCTGGAGGTTATCGGTGAAACCGGCGCGTACCGGCAGGTTATCAAGTGGATGGAAGAAGCCTTTGCGCAACAGGATTTTGCCTACTGGGAGACGTTGTTCAAAGAAAGGGATATTCCCTTCCAGAAGTGTTTTACCGTGGACGATATTCTTGAGGATCAGGAAGCGTTTGACAACGATATACTCAGGAAAATCCATTATGACGCCCTCGGGGAATATACCGTTACGACCACCCCGATCCGTATCAAGAGCGTAGGCGATCCGGTGCTCTACAGGTCCCGACCTATCGGTTACGACACGCGCGAAGTGATGCGTGAATATGGTTACTCCAATGAGCAGATTGACGCCATGACCACCGACGGCCAGGTGTTGTGTTATTCCGAAGAACCGGCGCCGGAAAGCGTACTCAACCCGAGTTTTGGCATCGACTCCATCAAACGCTGATATTCCTGCCGCCCGGTTAAGAAAAGGACTGTCCTGAAACAACATTTCTTCTCCATGGATGATTTCGCAAAAGCCGGTTAAACCGGCACGGATATTAACCCTTTAATGGCAATGGCTGTTTGGACGCCTATCTCCATAGGCCGTGTTATGGCGAAATATAATCATGAGAAAGGACGGGGGTAACGGCAGGCCGAAAATAATGGCTATGAGAAATCTTATTGCGGCAATCTCAATTCATTTAATGAATATGATTTTTGGGGTTTTCTGATTTTTTTTATGCCGAAAATATGGAGAAAATAATCATGACTTCAAAAATAGGAAATAAAAGATGGCGGATTATTATTCTGTTGACGCTTTGCTACCTGATTTTATATATGGACAGATCCTGCATGTCGATGGCCGGGCCGGAGATGATAAGGCACTTTGATTGGAGTGCGACGCAGTTTGGTTTGGTTTCGACGGCGTTTTTTATCGGTTATGTGTGTACGCAGATTCCGGGAGGATGGCTGGCAGACCGGTTCGGCGGCGGCAAGGTGGTTGTCATCGGCGCCTTATGGTGGTCTGTGTTCGTCTTTCTTACGCCTTTTGGCGCAACCATGGGGTTGATGTTGTTCATCCGTGTTGCGATGGGAATGGGCGAAGGGGTTTCTTTGCCTGCGATGACCTCAATTATCGCGCAGTGGGTACCCAAAAAAGAATCCGGGCTGGCGCAAGGATTAAGCATTATGGGCGTAGCCTTGGGGATTGCGATTACCATGCCGCTGTCGGCCTGGATCATAAAAGTCTGGGACTGGCAGACCGTGTTTTATTCTTTTGCTTTCTTAGCCCCTATTTGGGTTTTGCTTTGGTGGCGATACGGCAAAAATAAACCGGAGCAACATCCTACAATCACCGAAGAGGAAATAAAATATATCAGATCGGGCCAGGGCAGTTCGCCGAATAGCGGGGGGCAAGCCGCGATCTTGACCTCGAAAGATATTTTTTCGACGCTATCCGTGTGGACCGGCGCAATTTCATTTTTTTGCACCAACTATCTTTTTTATTTATTCATGACATGGCTGCCGACTTATTTTGTCAACGGTCGCGGCCTGGATTTAAGCACCAGCGCCATCTATACCATGATGCCGTACATCGTGGCGACATTCACCTACCCGATTGGCGGCTGGTTGGCCGATCGGGCTGCGGATAAATTGGGCGATAATATGGGACGCAAGTTATTCCCCCTCCTTGGGATGGTCGGCGCGGGCGTCTTGTTGATCTATGGCTCAAAAGCCGACAGCGCGTTGGCCGCGGTGACGTTGTTATCGGCCTCCAACGGGGTGTTATGTCTGACGATGGGGGGATACTACTCCATGCCGATCATCTTTTCTCCCAACAATGCCGGCAAGATCGTCGGTCTTTATGCCACCTGCGCCACAATAGGCGGTATTACGGCGCCATTTCTTACCGGTGTCGTCGTGGATGCCTATGGCTATACGCACGCTTTGTATCTGGGGGCGGCGATGTCCATTCTGGGGGCGGTAATTTTATTGACTAGCCAGGTTAAACCGATTTTACCTAAAGCGGCTCAGCGCCAGCTCGATTGAATGTCAACGAGGGGGGGCAAATCGCGTTGAGCATCCGACGGACACGGAGGCAGGCGGAAATATTCCGCTTACCTCCGTGATTGCTTATCCGCTTTCAAGAGGCAACCGTGACCACGCCGTCTTTGACCAGCGCGGCGATTTCTTCTTGCTTATAGCCAAGTCGCGCCAGTATTTCCCGCGTATGCTCGCCCAAAACCGGCGGCGGCGTTGCGGATTGGAGATCATGGGAAAGCTCGGAAAACTTATAGGGTATATCTGTTTGCAGCACTTTTCCGACGCCGGGATAGTCCACGTATTGCATAATGCCGCTGTTCTGGGCCACGATAGCCTCTACGGCTTCGCCTACATTCACCACCGGGACAATGCAGATATCCTTTCCTTTCAGCCATTCCCGCCATTCCATCAGGGTCTTGCCGGCGATGAGTTGTTCTATTCTTTCAAATTCCCCGGGGGCTTCATGGCGACGTAACATTTGTTTGGGAATTAAATCTTCGTTACCCGTTTCGATGCAGAACTGTCGCCAGAACTTATCCTCGACCATACCCAGAGACAGATACCCGCCATCTTTGGTCTTCAGGACATTGTAACAAAGGGCCGGGTATTCCAGCGTTTCGGCGGACACCTGATTGTTTTGGAAATGATAGCGGCTGGTGATCAAACTGAGCCACCAAAGCAGGCTGTCGAACATGGGGATATCGACTGACTGGCCGCGGCCGGTTTTCTCGCGCGCATACAAGGCGAGGGCAATGCCTTGCGCGGCGGTCATGGCCGATGCGACATCGCACAAATGAAACGGGGTTAATTTACCGCCGTTTACCGATAAATAACCGCTCATGGCTTGCAGATTAATATCGTGAAGCGCTGCCAGACTTAACGGCGATTCCTGGCCAAAACCGGATAATGAACAATAAATAATGCGAGGATTGATTTTATTAATGGCGTCGTAATCAATGCCCAGTCTTTTTGTTACCCCAGGGCGGTAATTCTCAATAATAATATCCGCCTCTTGCGCCAGTTGCAGAAAGATATCGTGGCCTTTTTCCGCTTTTAAATTAAGCGTCAAACTTTTTTTATTGCGACACAGGGCGGTAAAATAGTAGCTGACGTCATTTATTTTAGGCTCGTCGCCGCGACAAAAGTCTCCTTTTTTTTGTTCTTCCACTTTGATGACTTCCGCGCCCAGATCGGCGAACACTTGAGTCGCATAGCCTCCCGGTAAATATCTTGTCATGTCAATAACGCGCAATCCTGCAAATGCATTTTTTCCCATGTTAATTATCCTCCGAGTCTTGCCGCGGTCGTTGCCAACGCCCCTGCGCCAGAGTCATTGATTGGCGAACGCCTTTTTAACGTGCGGCGAACAGATATACCGAGCGCCACATTCGTGGCGCTGAGGTTGATGACAAACCTTCCCAACGCCGTCATTCCGCGAAGGCGGGAATCAGCTAATGGCGGTTTACGGTTTCAGTAGGAGATTCCCGTCTGCAACCGCTGGAATGACTGGACGTAGCCGAGGATGACAATGGCGTGTTATAGGCTTTGTCATTCGTCTTCCTCCCGCCACTGCAATCCTGCTCCCCGATTTAAGCCGTCATGTACATTCCGCCGTTCACATCCAGTGTGCAACCCGTCATGTATTGGGAATCATCGCTGGCGAGGAAGGCGATCACCGTCGAGACATCCCGCGGCTCGCCAAGGCGTCCCATCGGAATGTTATCGGTGCCGTAATTATTATTGCGGGTCATGTCTGTCAGAATAAGGCCCGGCGCAATGGCGTTTACCGTTATATTGTCTTTCGCCGTCAGCCGCGCATAGGTTTTCGATACCGCGGCAAGGCCGCCTTTTGACGCGGCATAACTGGCTGAAGCGGCAATCGCGCCGACCCGCATGGACATTGAGGCGATGTTGACGATACGGCCATATTGCTGTCGCCGCATGATACGGATCGCCTCGCGACAGCAAAGATGGGCGCCGCGCAAATTGATGTTCTGAACCAGATCCCATTGCGCCGCGTCAACCTCTTCAAGCGGCGTCGTTGGGCATATGCCGGCGCCATTGATGAGAATATGAACGGTGCCGAACTTTTCCAGAGTGAAGGCAAACAGGGCGTCGATATTATCCGGTTTGGACACATCGGTCTTGAAAGCATGGCAATGACAACCGGTCGCCTGCTCAATTTCGCGCGCGGTGGTTTGCGCCACATCGTATAATAAATCGGAAATAATGATCCCGGCCGCGCCGCGTTCTGCCAGACACAGCGCGGTATCTTTTAATATGCCACGCGCGGCCCCAGTTATAACTGCATATTTACCTGCAAAAATTTTAGACATTTTAAATCCTCTTTATTTTAAATAGCGACGTTATTACCCCCTGCCTCTATTTTGCTGAATTACCCGGCGTGTTCCGGCGATGATCGCCCACCGTGATTTAAGAATTAAGTTAGGGTTCGAGAATAATGCGCAGACCTTTTTTCTCGTCGAGTAATTTCATGGCTTGCTCAAAATCATTCAAAGGGAATACGAAACTTGCCACATCGTCAATCTTCACTTGCCCGGTAGCCAGCATATTGAGGGCTTTGAACCATGTGCTGTTGCCATAGGCCCGGTTGCCGATAATGCTGATTTCCCGCATGGCAATCGTCGTCATCGGGATTTCGCTCGGTTTCGCCGGCAGACCGGTAACGCCGATTCTTCCCCGCTTGGCCGCCATTTGCACGGCCTGCGGAACCGCGCCGAAAAAGCCGGTCATGTCGTAAATGACTTCCGCGCCTTGCCCGTTGGTCAGTTCCATGACTTCGGCGGCCGCATCCGTTTTGCTGGCGTTAATCACATAGTGGGCGCCAAAATTTTTCGCCACCGTCAACCTGTCGCCATCCGCGTCGGTACCGGTCACGATGATTTTTTGTACGCCGATGGATTTCAGAATAATGACCATGAGCAGGCCGATCGCGCCGGGACCCATGACGACCGCCGTGTCTCCGAAATCAGGTTTCACTCGGTCAATCGCATTCAACGATACGCAGAACGGCTCCAACAAGGCGCCGACGTTAAAACTGATGTTGTCATCCAGTTTCAGCAGATTTTCACTTCTGACGGCGCAATATTCTGCAAATGCGCCGAATACGGTGGTCCCGATGAACGGACGATGATCGCAAACTTCATGTCCGCCTTCCGCACAATAATGGCATGCGTTACAGTGAAGGCCGGGATTAACCACGACACGATCGCCAACCCGCCAATTTTTTACTTCTTTCCCGACTTCGGCGATGACTCCGCAAAATTCATGACCAAAGACCATAGGGAATTTCATGCCGGGATAGGATTTAGCAATGGCTTCATTCCAGTGCCATAGAGAATGATCGGTCCCGCAAATGCCGCAGGCTTTTACTTCAATTAAACATTGTGTCGCATCGATTTCCGGAATAGGAATTTGCGCGACCTCCATACAGAAAGGCTCGCCTTTGGTTTTAATCAGCGCTTTCATGGTGTTATTATGCATAATAAACTCCCATCGAATTATTTAGGGTATAGTCCACAGATACATGATGACGTCATTTTTATAAGCATAATATTTCTTTCAATCATGAAACATTGACAATCCAAGCCATTAGCAGGACAAAGTGAGCATTTGTATTTCTTATAATTAATTGTTAATTAAAATCTTATTGATAGCAGAAATAATACTATTTCAGCAGTGAGTTGGCGGTATTTTATACTCAGGGCTATTGCTTTTTTAAAGAGGAAAATAAACATAATTGTGCGCCGGCGCATAATTCTCATCCTGTGATCGAACTTATCGGGTGTGCTGCAATTGGCATAACTTGATCTCTTTCACATTTTTTAAAGCGTATATTTTTCGAGAATTTAATTCGTTAACCGATTTGTTGTTTCTATATAATTGCTTTATAAAAATAAATCCAATATTTCCCGGCGTATTCCATTCCCCATGTACGATTTGTCCTGCTAATTGCTGTAAATGTCGATGTCTTGTTGACATGCGCCGGTCTTATACTTGGTGAATGAAAAATAGGGTAATAAGTTTAATAAAATTAATGAAATATTAAAAACGACATATATTGGATAACGGTACCCCCTTAGGCTTAAATGATAATTTAAATGGAGGTTAACTGATGTTCATTCAATTAGGGGAAAGTGCTGCTCGCCATGTAGTCATTCCTGTTTTTACCAAGGAGTCACAGAATGAGCATTTCATCAATGAGCACTTCAATCGGTAATCGTCGGTGGGGGATCATTGCCTACCTGTTTCTTAATTATATCGCCATGTTTATCGCCCGAACCGGGATGTCGATGTGCGGCCCGATATTCCTGGAAGAGTATAACTGGACCGCTACCGAATTCGGCTGGATATCTACCGCCTTTTTTATTGGTTATGCCATCACCATGATGCCGGCGGGTATTTTGTCCGATCGTTACGGCGGCAGTATCGTACTGGTAATCGGAACATTATGGTGGGCGGTGTTCACTTTCCTGACGCCGTTGGTCGGTTCGACTGTGGGTTTGATGATCTTGATTCGCATCCTGGTGGGGATTGGGCAGGGGGTCGTGGTGCCGTCCGACTGTGCGATAGTCGCCAGTTGGGTGCCGCAAAAGGAAGCGGGGTTGGCGAGCGGTTTCAGACAGGCGGGATGCCCGTTGGGAATTGCTATTTCCATGGGGCTGGCGGCTTATATCATTGAGATATGGAATTGGCAGGCCGTTTTTTATTCCTTCTCCATGTTGGGGATTTTGTGGTGCCTGATCTGGTGGTATCCAATGAAAGGAACGTCCCATCCCAGCATCGATACCAAAATTAGTCATGCGGAATTAATGTATATAGAAGCCGGACAAGTTAAACCCGTGCAACAAACGGCGGTTGCGGAGCCGGCGGCCAGCGAATTAACCAAAAAGGATATCTTCTCAACGCCATCCATCTGGGCCTATTCGCTCTCCTATTTTTGCGCCCTCTATCTCTTTTTCATGTTTATGAGTTGGCTGCCCACTTATTTTGCTTTGGGCAGGGGCATCAATCTGAAACTGAGCGCCATCTATTCCATGTTGCCTTATCTTGTCGCGATTGCCGCTTATCCGATCGGCGGTTTGGCCGCGGACTACTTTTCCAATCGCTGGGGGCCGGGTATTGGGCGAAAACTCCCCGTGATTTGCGGTATGCTGCTGGCCGGGTTGTTTTTGATTCTCGCCATACGGGTAACCAGTTTGCCCGGGGCGGTTAGTTTGATTTCCACATCAAACTTCTTTCTCTGTTTTACCATGGGCGCGTATTTCTCCATTCCCATGGAATTCTCCGTGAAGTTTACCGGCACTATTGTCGGGTTATGCAGTCTGTTCGGTTCCATCGGCGGTATTTTTGCGCCAGTATTGACCGGATGGATTATCGACCTGTCATCCGGCCAATATGAATATGGCCTGTACCTGGGGGCCGGCATCGCCATTTTGGGGGCTTTGTTTGCCGCGATAATACGTATTCGTCCCATTGAGAAAAAGTCGGTTGCGTAGGCAGCCACCACCTAGTCGGTGAATCAAGATAGCGACACGGCCTGAATTAATCGCAGCGATGCACCGACTGACTACCTGGAGGACGTTGGTTTATTCTTTTCGCCTGCTATAGCACGTTACCGTGGAAATGGTTTATCGCTAATCCTGCTTGTATTCCAAATATTAATCGAAAGATTGGATCAGATTAAACGGGAGAAATGCCATGACGACGACGATTCCCGTCTATGCTCTTTATAAAGAACGCCCCGAGTTAAGCTGGGATATCTTTTTTAATTTGGAATGGATTCCTTACCGATCCAGGCTATATGATTGGAAAATTGAACCGCATTTACATAAAAATCTCATTCAATTGCAGTTTATACAACGTGGCAGCGTGGATGTATCACTAAATTGCTCAAAACAGCTCGCCCATTCACCCTGCCTGATTTTGATACCGGCTACAACGGTACATGCTCTTCATTACACGCCAAACACCGAAGGGATGACGATTACCGCTTCTCAGAAACCGCTGGAGTCAATGGCAAACCTGCTGGCGCCGGGCCTGATGAAGCTGATTCACAAACCGTGCGTCATTGCGCTGGATGAGGCGGCCGGGGATAAAAAAAGGGTGCTGGATTTTTACAAAGCCATGTTGCGCGAACTCCGCGTGCCGACGGTGAATCAAACGGCGATGTGCATGTCGCTGTTTACCTCGCTCTTTATTTACCTGGCGCGCATTAGCGATCTGTCGCCGGAGCAGCGGGAACTGGCCGCCTGTTCACGCAAGGCGGCGCAGATTAATAAGTTCCTGCGTAGCGTGGATCGGCAATTCAGGTTGCGGCTTTCGGTCAACGACTATGCCGGTGAAATGGGCATGTCGCCCGGCCACCTTTCCCGGCTATGCCGTATCGCTCTGGGAATGTCGAGTCTTGATGTGATTAATATGCGGGTGATTCAGGAGGCGCAGTGCGAACTGGTGTACACCGCGCAAACCATCAAACAACTGGCGGCATCGCTGGGGTTTAACGATGAAGCCTACTTTACCCGCTTTTTTCATAAACACACCGGCGTGAGTCCGAAACAGTTCCGCGAACTGGCGGTGCAGCAAATTACCTTGTCGGAGTCGTTGCCGACGGCGGATGCGCCACCGGATAAACCGGTTCAGCGCGATGATTGCGAAGAAGAGGATGACGAAATGCAAGTCGTGTAACCCATCAGCGGTAGCGCTTGCAGGTTGAGCAACTAAAAACAACCCCGGCAGGGATATCCTCCGGGGTTGTTTTTGCGCAGTGAACAGCGCTCAATAGGTTGCGTGTTAACTGGCTGAACTGGAAATTTTACTGCCCAGTTTTTCCACGTCCTGACCAAAGCCGCGCGCGGTGTTGCAACCGCTCAATACCGCCGCCATCAATAGCGATGCGATGAGTAATTTTATAGCTTTCATTATCGTCACCAGCAGATTTCAACATGCCTACACTTTGTCATAACCGTGCGCAAAAATTCAATCTCGAACAGGCTGAAAAAGTGGAAATTTATCGGGATAGTCAGCCGGATGTCCGCGGGGTGAGCTTAATTCGTTTTTGTCGACGCCTGCACTTTATCCCTGACTTTTTGCAGAAACTCATCGCGATTCCATTCCTGTGGCTCTCCGCTATTTAATCCGTCGGCGATCAGATTACGCAGTTTTTGCAGGTCGGACTCAGCCTGTTTTTCACGCAGCATTCTGATTGCCTCCCGAATGACTTCACTCTGTGTTCGCTAATCACCGGACTCAACCAGCGACTCCACGTAGTGTCGCAGTTCATCTCCGAGATCAATGGTTATCGTTCCGGCCATAACTATCGGCCCGGCTTTATTCCGCTTCCGGCAGAAACAGCTCCAGCAGCGAATTGAGAAACAGCTTGCCGTGCTCGGTAATTTGCCAGTGGGCGGCGGTCTCAACCAGGTAACCCTGCGCCAGCGCCTGTTCCAGTTGCGGGCGGATTACGCTTTCATCCAGCCCGGTGTAGGCGGTAAAGTCGGCGCGCGGGGCGGCTTCCAGCAGGCGAAAACGGTTCATAAAGAACTCGAAGGCGCGGTCTTCGCCGGCGACCTGGTGCTGTTTATCCAGATAGTCGCCCCGCATATAGCCGCGCGGATGGCGGGTTTTCACCGTGCGCAGAATACGCCCGTCGCGGAACGTCAGCTTGCCGTGCGCGCCGCAGCCGATGCCCAGATAGTCGCCAAAGCGCCAGTAGTTCAGGTTGTGCCGACATTGATAGCCCGGTTTGGCGTAGGCCGAGGTTTCATATTGCTGATAACCGGCCGCGCTCAGCAAACGGTGACCCTGCTCATAAATGTCCCATAGCTCGTCGTCGTCCGGCAGTTTGGGCGGGCGCGAGCCGAACAGCGTATTGGGTTCGATGGTGAGCTGATACCACGACAAATGCGGCGGGTTGAGGGCAATCGCCTGACGCAGGTCGTCCAGCGCCTCTGCCAGAGACTGGTCGGGCAGGCCGTGCATCAGGTCGAGGTTAAAGCTGCGTAATCCCAGTCCGGCGGCCAGCTGCGCGGCGCGTTTGGCTTCAAGCGGGCCGTGAATGCGTCCCAGCCGGGTCAGCTTTTGTTGATTGAAACTTTGTACGCCGATCGAAATGCGGTTGATGCCCGCGCGCTGATAGCCGCTGAAGCGATCGGCCTCCACCGTGCCGGGGTTCGCCTCCATGGTGATTTCGGCGTCGGGATCAAGGGGGAGGCGCGCCCGCACGCCGTCCAGCAGGGATTGCATCGCATCCGCGCTCAGCAGGCTGGGCGTTCCGCCGCCGATAAAAATAGAGTGCAGCGCCCGGCCATCCGCCAGCGGCAGGTCGGCATCCAGATCGGCCAGCAGATGGTCGACATATTCCTGATGCGGCACGTCGCCTTTCAACGCATGAGAGTTGAAGTCGCAGTAGGGGCACTTTTGTACGCACCAGGGAATATGAATGTACAGGCTGAGCGGCGGCAGCTTAAGCATTGCGCAGGGCATCCAGCAGCAAACGCAGCGCCTGACCGCGATGGGAGCGGGCATGCTTTTCTTCGCGCGTCAGTTCCGCCGCCGTTTTTCCCAATTCCGGCACGATAAAGATCGGATCGTAGCCAAAACCTCCGTCGCCGGCGGGTTCGCGCGCCAGCACACCGCTCCAGCTACCGTGGAACACCAGCGGGGTCGGGTCTTCGGCATGGCGCAGATAAACCAGTACGCAATGGAAGCTGGCGCCGCGTTGTTCATCGGGAACGTCTTGCAGCGCGAGCAACAGTTTGTCCAGATTCTGGCGGTCGCTGGCGTCAACGCCGGCGTAGCGTGCCGAGTAGATGCCCGGCGCGCCGCCCAGCGCATCCACCGCCAGACCGGAATCGTCGGCAATCGCCGGCAGACCGGTTAACTTTGCGGCGTGACGCGCTTTCAGAATCGCATTCTCGATAAATGTCAGGCCGGTTTCTTCCGCGGAATCCACGCCCAGTTCGGTTTGCGCCACGATATCCAGGCCAAAATCCGCCAGCAGACTGGCAAGTTCGCGCACTTTACCGGGGTTGCCGGTAGCCAAAACCACTTTTTGCATATGTTTTTCCTGCGTGTTTATTCAATGAGGTCCGCGACTTCCGTCGGGATGTGTTGCGGATTGATGATTTTAATCTGTTTATGCCGCCCCAGTTCGCCTTTTTCAATAATGACCAGACTCTTGGCGACCCGGAATTGTTTGGCGAGGAATTTGGTCAGATGGGCGTTGGCCTGACCGTCGACCGGCGGCGCGGTCACGGCGACTTTCAGCTCGTCGCCGTGCAGCCCGACAATCTGGTCGCGGCTGGCTTTCGGCTGAATATACAGCCGAATCACCAGGTCGTCATCTTGGCGAGTGACGGCGCTCACAGCAGGAACCACAGCCCCGGGAACAGATCCATGCCCAGATAATTGAACAGATAGAGGATCAGGATCACCGCCATGGCTGAAAAATCGATGCCGCCCATCACCGGAATGATCCGGCGAATCGGCGCCATAAGCGGCTCGGTCAACTGATGCAGCAGATATTCGATCGGGCTGCGGCCCTGGCTGATCCAGCTCATCAGGGAACGAATAATCACGATCCAGAAGATCAGATAACCGGCGGACTTGACCAGGGAAAGTAAACCGACCAGCAGGTTCATCGGGCTGAGCGACAGCGCGCCGACCTGAATCAACAGCAGCAGCGGATATTTGATGGTGGTCAGAATAAACGCCAACAGCAGCGACGCGCTGTCGATCGGCCCCAATGAAGGCAGGATCCGGCGCAGCGGCCCGACAACCGGCTGCGTGATTTTCACCACGAATTGCGAAAGGGGGTTATAAAAATCACTGCGCGACCACTGCATCCAGATGCGTAACAGCAGAACGATTACGTAGAGGTCGATGAGCGTTTTGACCAGAAAAGTCAGGGTAAGCATAGGTACGTCGGTTCCTTAATAAAATGGGGTGATTATTCACGTTGCCTTCAGAACAGCTTTTCCATTTCCTGAGCGCGCTTGACGGCGGCCTGCATGGCCTCCGACACGATTTGCGTCAGTTGGCGTTCGTTGAATACCCGTAACGCTTCGGCCGTGGTGCCGCCTTTCGACGTCACATTTTCGCGCAGGGTCGACAGCGGCGTCTCCGGGCTGGCTTCCACCAGCGCGGCGGCGCCGGAGGCGGACTGCTGCACCAGCAAACGCGCGGTCTCGGCATCAAACCCCTGGCGGATGGCTTCCTGCTGCATCGCTTCCATAAACAGGAAAAAATACGCGGGCGCGCTGCCGGCGGCGGCAATCACTGCGTTAATATCCTGCTCGTTTTCCACCCAGCATACTTTACCCACGCTTTTCATCAACCCGGCGGTAAAGTCGCGATCGGTGGCGCTGACGGCGGCGGGGGCATACAATCCGCTCATCCCTTTTCCCACCAGCGAAGGGGTATTGGGCATGATGCGTACAATGTTCAGCGCGTCGCCCAGCAGGGCCTGAAAACGGCGGATGCTGATGCCGGCGGCAATCGACAGCACCAGCTTGCCGGCGAAATCCACCTGCTGACGCAAAGGTTGGCACACGCTCGCCATCATTTGCGGTTTTACCGCCAGCACAATAACGTCTGCTTCTCTGGCGCTTTGCTCGTTATCCGCGCTGCTGATCACGCCGTATTTGGCCGCCAGCGCGTCGCGATGGGTGCCGGACGGCGCGCACACGCTGATATTTCGCGCGGGATAACCCTCATCAATCAACCCGGCAATAATGGCCTGCGCCATATTGCCTGCGCCGATAAATGCTATTTTACGTTGTTGCATCTAAGCTCTCACTGATTTCTTGTTGTGTTAACCGTTGTCGATGTGGCCGGCGATGTCGCCGCGTTGGGTTATTTCGTCGACGTCGAGTAATCCCGCGCGCCGAAAATGGCGGTGCCGATTCGCACCAGCGTGCTGCCCGCGGTGATGGCGGCGCGCATATCATCGGTCATACCCATCGATAAGGTGTCGATGTGGGGGTAGTGTAATGCCAACTGTTGAAACAAATCATCCATTTGCCGGAATACGGCAAGCTGGCGCTGATAGTCGTTTTCCGGGGCCGGGATCGCCATCAACCCGCGCAGCCGCAGATTCGGCAATGCCGCCACGCTGGCCGCCAGCGACGATAATTCGTCAATCTTAATGCCGGATTTGCTCGCTTCATTGCTGATATTAATTTGCAATAGCACATTCAGCGGCGGCAATGTCGTCGGGCGTTGTTCGCTTAAACGATGCGCGATGCGCAGACGATCCACCGTATGGAACCAGTCGAAATTTTCAGCGACCAGTCGACTTTTATTCGACTGTAATGGACCGATAAAGTGCCATTCTAAATCGAGTTCCGGCCGGTTTTGCCGAAAGTAATGGATTTTGTCCACGCCTTCCTGCACATAGTTTTCGCCAAACGCCCGCTGCCCGGCGTCGATCGCTTCTTCGATAGCGGTTACAGGCTTGGTTTTGCTGACTGCAAGCAGCTTTACTTCTTCCGGCGCCCGCGCGCACTGTTGTGCGGCAGCGACGATCTGCTGTCTGATGTCCTGTAGATTCTGCTGGATTGTCGTCATAGTCATTCAGGAGATTATCGATGAATGTGGATGAATGGGTGTCGTTTAGTGTAAAGCATAATGCCTCGGATCTGCACCTGTGTAGCGGACATCCGCCGGTGTTGCGCGTAGACGGTCTGCTGCGCATGGAAAATACCTTACCACGTTTGCGCCCGGAACAGCTGGAACAATGGTGCGCCGACTGGCTTGAGCCGCCCCAGCTACGGCAGCTTCGACGCTGCGGTCAATTGGACTGCGCCCTGGTGCTGGCGGACGGACAGCGCCTGCGGGTCAATCTGTTTCGCCAGCGTCTGGGGTTATCCGCCGCGCTGCGCATCATTCCGTCGGCCCATCCGGCGTTAACCTCGCTGCGCGCGCCGCCGATCCTGTCTGAACTGCTTGAGAAGCCCGACGGCCTGATTTTACTGACCGGCGCCACCGGCAGCGGTAAATCGACCACGCTGGCGGCGATGACAGCGGCGCTGAATCAGAGAAGCCGGCGGCATGTGATCACGCTGGAAGATCCGATCGAGTTTATCCATAGCAGCCGGCAGTGCCTGATCCAGCAGCGCGAAATCGGCCGGGACAGCCAATCGTTCGCAGACGCCCTGCGCGCCGCGCTGCGCGAAGATCCCGATGTGATTTTGTTGGGGGAACTGCGCGATACCGAGACCATCCGCCTGGCGTTAACGGCGGCGGAAACCGGGCATCTGGTGCTGTCCACCCTGCATACCCGCAGCGCGGCGCAGGCGGTGGATCGGCTGGTGGATGTGTTTCCCGGCGATGAAAAAACCTTTGTCCGCAGTCAGCTCGCCGCGTGTTTGCAGGCGGTGATTGCGCAAAGGCTGCTGCCGATGCCGCAAGGCGGGCGTGTCGCCCTGTTTGAAGTGCTGACGGCCACCTCCGCGGTCAGCAATCTGATCCGCGAGGGGAAAAGCCATCAGTTGCCCAGCCTGATCCAGAGCGGCGGGCAGGCCGGCATGCAGACGTTTGAACAAAGCCGTCAGCAGCGTATCCGGGAGGGGCTGCTGCGTTAGGCAGCTTTTTGGTTTAAAAATATCGCAGATTGACGGCATTCACGGGCGAGCGAGCGGGGATGGGCGGCAGTCCTCGATTTTCCCGGCGCCTGGCGCATGGCATCAAACGCCGTCTTACCCTGTTGGCGCGCATTGTGATAAACCTCTCGCTTTCTTGTTCCGCAACATAAAAATTTTTATTTAAACGGCCGATTTTTCGTGTTGCGACACATAGGCCATTTTAGGTGCGCGTAATAAAATAACGACCAACCAATAGATGAGAGGCAGTTTTTATCGACTCAATGGTTTTTTGATAGAACGATATTTTTAATGATCGCGAATTAATACAAATTCCACCAGGGAACTTTGTATCGGCACCCTATTATCGATAACGTAGAAAATATAAGAGGTTTTATTATGCATACCATCGAACCATTGGCATGGTACGGGGCGTTAATCGGTCTTTTTATTGCTATTGTCCTTATTTTTAAGAAAATAAATCCCGTTTATTCATTATTTCTTGGCGCGATTATCGGCGCGATTATCGGTGGCGCCAATCTGGATCAGACGCTGGCGTTATTAACCTCCGGCACGCAGAGCCTGATGGGTACCGTTATCCGCGTGCTGGCCGCCGGGGTGCTGGCCGGCGTGATGATGGAGTCGGGGGCGGCGGAAACCATCGCGCAGGCCATCGTAAGAAAGATGGGCGAAAGTAAAGCCATATTAGCCCTGGCGTTAGCCACCATGATTATTACCGCCGTCGGCGTATTTATTCCCGTCGCGGTATTAATTGTGGCGCCGATTGCATTATCGGTGGGGAATAAAATGGGCATATCGAAGCTGGCGTTATTGCTGGCGCTTTCCGGCGGCGGTAAAGCGGGCAATATTATTTCTCCGAATCCCAATACCATTGCGGCGGCGAATGGTTTTCACCTCAATTTAAGCGACGTGATGATCGCGGGTTTTATTCCCGCCCTCTGCGGTTTGCTGATGACCGTGATGGTCGCCTCATTGCTGAAGAATAAAGGCATCAAGGTCAGCGAAAGCGAAGCCGCGGCGGCCTACGGAACGCAAAACGCGAAGAACGAGAAAAGTTATCCGTCGTTGGGGAAAGCGATTGTCGCGCCTACGGTCGCCGTTATCCTGTTGATGGTTAACCCTATCGGTTCCATCTTCCACATCAGTTCGCTGTCCGCCTTCAAACTTGATGCGCTCTACGTACTGCCGCTTGCCGGCGTCGTCGGGCTGATCGCGATGGGGAAAAAAGACAAGATCATCGCCTATACCACGTCCGGGCTGGAAAAAATGACGGCGACCGTGCTGATTCTGATCGGCGCCGGATCGATAGCCGGGTTGATTGCCGCCTCCGACCTCTCCGTACAGGTCGTGCAATTGATTAATCTTATGGGGATTTCCGGCACCTTCCTGGCGCCGATCTCCGGCATTTTGATGGCGGCGGCGACGGCGTCGACCTCTACCGGCGTCATTCTGGCCACCAGCACTTTCGGTCACGCGATTTCCAATATCGGCATCGCGCCTATCGCCTCTGCGGTCATGGTGCATACCGGCGCGACCGTGATCGACTCTTTACCCCAGGGCAACTATTTCCACGTTACCGCGCAGAGCATGAACATGAGCATCAGACAGCGTATGTGCCTGCTGCCGTATGAAGCGATTGTCGGGGGAACCATGACGATTGTCGCCACCGCGCTTTACGGCTTTATTTTTTAGGATGAGGCAACCCACAATGAAAAAAGAAACCTTTGTTTTAGCTCCCGATTCTTTCAAAGAGAGCATGACGGCGAAAGAAGTGTGTAACGCCATGGAAAAAGGGTTAAGAAAAGTCTTTCCTGATGCGAACTACATTCATGTTCCCATGGCCGATGGCGGTGAAGGCACCACTCAGTCATTAATCGACGCCACACAGGGCAGCCTGTATGCCCTGACGGTCACCGGGCCGTTGGGTAAACCGGTGGAAGCCAGCTATGGCATCATGGGCGACGGCGAGATCGCCGTGATCGAGATGGCGTCCGCCAGCGGCATCCATTTTGTCGACCGCGACACCAAAAATCCGCTGGCGACCACCACCTACGGCACCGGCGAACTGATCCGCGCTTGCCTAGATAGGGGCATTAAAAAGATCATTTTGGGCATCGGCGGCAGCGCCACCAACGACGGCGGCGCCGGCATGGCGCAAGCGCTGGGCGCGCGTTTCTATGACGCCGCCGGCGAACCCCTGCCATGCGGCGGCGGCGCGCTGGGACGCCTGCACCGCATCGATGTCTCTGGGCTGGATAGCCGTCTGGCGCAGGTCGATATTCAGGTCGCCTGCGATGTGACCAATCCGCTGTGCGGCGAACAGGGCGCTTCCGCGATTTTTGGGCCGCAGAAGGGCGCCACGCCGGACATGGTGGCGCAACTGGACGCCAATCTGGCGCACTATGCCGCGGCGATCCGCAGCCAGTTGCATAAAGACGTCGCCGACATACCGGGCGCGGGCGCGGCCGGGGGGCTGGGCGCAGGTTTGATGGCCTTTACGCGTTGCTCGTTGCGCAAAGGCATTGATATTGTGGTGGAGTTCAGCGGGTTGCGCGATAAGCTGGCCGGCGCCGATTTCTGCTTTACCGGCGAAGGGCGCATCGATTATCAGACCAAGTTCGGCAAAACGCCTTATGGCGTCGCCAGAACCGCCAAAGCGCAGGGCGTACCCGTGATTGCCGTCTCCGGCTGTATCGGCGATGGCGTGGATACGCTTTATGACGAAGGCATCGATGTTATTTTCGGTATTATTCCGCATATCGATAGCATTGACGCCTTGCTAAAAGACGGCGCCGTGAATATGGCGCGCGCCTGCGAGAATATTGGCCGGTTACTGAAAACAGCCGCGTATAAATAATACCCGGCGTATAAAAACATCATGGTTAAAACCGTGATCCTGCCGTGGCGTGACGAGATCGCGCCGCGGCTTTTCATTGCTGCTGAATAAGGCGTTATTTTTAAATAAACCAGAAGGCGTTTTATTTAATAACGCGCAGTGATATTCCCTTTGGAATATCAATAGTGATGTTTTATTAAATTACAAAAAATAATAGCGGATTAGATGGCGTTTTCGTCATTAGGCATCATGTATGTTTATACCCGTCATCTTTCAAGTTGCTGGTGCGTTGGCTGTGTTACTCGCCCCTACGGGGCCAGCGCAAGCGCTGTTCAAAACGCTATGCGTTTTGTCCTGCAACTCGAAATCTATTGGGTATATGCGCTATTTTATTTTTTCGCCGCATCAGAGGATAATAAATGACGGATTACTATTTTGACGCGAAATTAGCTTATTCGATCGTCAAACGAACCATGGATATTATTGACTGTAATATCAACGTTATGGATGCCAAAGGCCGCATTATCGGTAGCGGCGATCAAGATCGTATCGGCGAAATTCACGAGGGGGCGCTGCTGGCCCTGACGCAAGAGCGGATCGTATCGATTGACGATGCCTCGACGCACACGTTGCATGGCGTGAAACCGGGCATCAATTTGCCGTTGCGCCTGAACAACCAGATTGTGGGGGTTATCGGTTTGACCGGGAACCCGGAAGGGTTGCTGCAATTTGGCGAACTGGTCTGTATGACGGCGGAGATGATGCTGGAACAGGCGCATTTGTTGCAGCTCTTGGCGCAGAACAGCCGTCTGCGCGAAGAGCTGGTGTTGAGCATGGTACGTAACGACGTCTATTCCTTGACGATGAAAGAGTGGGCGCAACGTCTCGGGGTCGATTTGCAACAGCCGCGCGTCGCCATGGTGGTGGAGTTGGACAGCGGGCAGTTGGGCGTGAGTACCGCCATGAGCGAACTGCAACAGTTGCAGTCGTTGCTGATGGAAACCGGCAAGGATGATCTGATGGCGATTGTTTCGCTCACCGAAATGGTGGTGCTGAAACCGGCATACCTGCACGCGGAGCGCTGGGAGCCGGAGGAGCACAAGCGCCGGATGGCGATGCTGCATCAGCGTCTGCAACAGGAAAGCCCGCTGAAGGGGCGTCTGGCGCTGGGCAAGTTTTTCCCCGGCGAAGGGGGCGTCGCCCGCTCTTACCAGACGGCGAAAACCACGATAAAAGTGGGCAAGCGGCGCATGCCAGACGTCCAGTGCTACTGTTATCAGGACATCAAACTGCCCGTTCTGCTGGATAGTTTGCGCGACGGTTGGCAGGCGACCGAACTGGTTAGCCCCTTGAATCGGTTAAAAGCGATGGACGGCAATGGCGTGTTCAGAAAGACCCTGCATACCTGGATTCGTCACAACCAACAGGCGGGCGCAACCGCCAAGGCCCTCTTTATTCACAAAAATACGCTGGAATACCGGTTACGGCGCATCGCCGAACTGACCGGGTTGAATCTGTCGCTGTTTGAGGATCGCTTCCTGCTTTACGTCGCCGCGCAGCTGGACGAGGAGTAGTTGTTTTCATACTTCAAGTTGCCAGTGCGTTGACTTTGTTATTCGGCCCTCTCTTTTTCGGGGCCGCTGGCCGGTCGGATGGGTTCCCGACGAGTTTGTCCTTTACTTGCCGCGTTATGCCACTCGAATGATTTCGAATATACAACCTGAGTTAATTACGCTAAGCGCAGCGACTTTTCCTGTGCTTCAGTCAGAATTCTTTTTAAATTGTGAATGCCGTCATTATTTTTCAGGGGCAAATGATGAGCTTTAAATCAGCCGTTATTTGACCTTGATGGCGGGATTGTCGTTAGTGTTCTATAAGACCTGTAAATCCACACCAGGGATCTTATTATGAACGCCAATTTTAAAAACGAAATACAAACATTTGGACGCTCGCTATTGTTACCCATTGCCGTATTAGCGCCCGTCGGGATGTTAATGGGTATTTGCAGCGCGTTGGGACAGGCCTATATGATCGATAAGCTGCCTTTTTTAGGTAATGCTTATTTCAAGGCTATTCTGTCGTCCGTTGGTTCAATCAGTAGCGTGGTTTTTCAAAATATTCCGCTGCTGTTCGCGATGGGCGTCGCTTACGGCATGTCGAAAAAAGAAAAAGGAATCGCGGTTTTCTCATCGGTGATCGCTTATATGACGCTGCTGATCTCCATGCACGTTCATTTAAAGCTGATGGGACAATTAGTCAGCGAGGATATGGCCTTTGTCGGGCAGGGCATGGTGCTGGGAATTCAGACGCTGAAAATCGAGGCGCTGGGCGGTATTATCGCCGGTTTACTGGCGGCTAAGGTGACTGACCGTTATTATCGCCTACAGTTGCCGCTGGCTTTTGCGTTCTTCAGCGGTAAAAAATCCGTCGCGATTTTATCCATAGCCTTCACTATCCCGGTCGGGTTGCTGATCCCTTTTATCTGGGATGTCTTTACCGCGGGCATGAAGAGTATTTCAACCGTGATGATGGCGCCTCATATTGGTTCGGGGATCTATATGACGCTGAACCGGCTGTTGATCCCGTTTGGTTTGCATCATGTCCTGAGTTCCACCGTGCGTTTTACCGAGGCGGGCGGAACCTATTTAATCGACGGTCAGACTTATGTCGGTATTTTGCCGGCCATGAACAAAATTCTTTTTGAGTTAGGCCCCAACCATCCGGCATGGAATGAATTTATGCCGACGTTGTCGAGTTATCTGGCGTCGTCGCAAATGCTGACCACCTTATTCCGCGTGCCTGCCATCGGCCTGGCGATGTATCACATGGCGTATTTCAAGAATAAGAAATTCGCCAAAGGGATGATCTTGACCGTGGTGCTTACCGCTGTCCTCGGTAATATCACCGAACCGCTTGAGTTCTCCTTCCTGTTTATTGCGCCGAAACTGTTTATCGTCTATTCGATATTGTGCGGATTATTAACCATACCGCTGCAAATATTGGATGTCTCCATCGGCTATATTCGCGGGACGATTTTTGATTTCGGTATTTTCGGCCTGATGTATGAAAATACCCACTGGGTCAATCTGCTCGTGCTCGGCAGTATCAACTTTGTGGTGTTTTATTTCTTCTTCCGCTGGGCAATCGGCAAATTCGATATAAAAACGCCGGGCCGTGAAAGCGAGATCGCGGACAGCACCCTGTTAAATAACAAAGAGTATGACAAAGTGGCTCAGCTGGTGATTGAAGGGCTGGGGGGAAAAGCCAATATCAAGCGGGTGGAAAACTGTATTTCCCGTCTCCGCGTCGATCTGCACAATCAGAAACTGCTGCAAATGGCGTTGCTTAAAGATGCCGGTTCCATGGGAACATTTATTCCGTCCAGCAACCATATTCATGTTGTATTCGGGCCGCATGTGGAGTTTGTCCGTAACGCGGTGGATGACGCTTTAGCCGGAACCAGACAAGATTAAGAGGGCCTGACATGCGCGCACTGTACGATTCAAAAAGCAAAACCATCGATCATAAAGGGATGAAAGATCTGTTCACTCACGAGGCGAGGGTGCAGTCATGGCTGGATATTGAAGCCGAACTGGCGCTGGCGCAGGCAAAAGTGGGGATGATCCCGCAGGCGGCGGCGCAGAATATCGCCGCCAACTGCAAGCTGGAACGCATTGATTTGGCGGAGATCGAACGCCTGCTGCAACAAATCGGCCACGGTTTTGTTCCGGTGATCAAAGTGCTGGTCAATGCCTGCGACGCCGAAAGCGGCAAGTATGTGCATTATGGCGTGACGACGCAGAATATTCAGCAAACGGCGCATCTGTATCTTGCCAAACGGTTCCATCAACAGCTGATGCAGTTTGTGGACCGCGTGCTGCTTAATCTTGCCCGGCTGGCGACGGAACATAAAGACACGCTGATGGCGGGCCGCACGCACGGTAAACATGCGTTGCCCATCACCTATGGCTATAAGGTTTCCGTGTGGATTTATGAACTGTTGGGCGCGGTCGAGCGCATGCAGGAAGCGGAAAAACGGGTCTTTACCGTGATGATGGGCGGCGCGGTCGGCGCGTTCCACGCCACCGGAGAACCCGGTCGCCGGGTGCAGGATCTGGTGGCGGAGGCGCTAGGCATGTACTCGATGCCTGTCCCTGCACGTAATGCGCGGGTGTATCGGGCTGAATACATCTCGAATCTGTGCCTGTTGGCCACCACGCTGCATAAAATCGCCGAAGAGGTGTACCAAACCTCCAGCGAAGAGTTCGGCGAGGTGTCCGAAGCCTTTGCCAGGGGAACGGTCGGCAGCAGCACCATGCCGCAAAAGGTTAATCCCAAGCTGGCGAAGGGTATTATCGCCAACGCGCAGAGACTGTATGCCGTGCTGACTTCGTCGCTGTATGTCTGTCCGCGTCCGTTTGAAGCGGATAGCTCCGCCTACTTTATTTTTGACGCCAACCTACAGGAAAGCATGGAGCTGATGGCGGAAATTATCCTGCGCGCGGAAGAACTGACCCGCACGCTGGTGATAAACAAGGCGCGGATGCGGCAAAATCTGGATTTGACGCATGGGTTGATCAATAGCGAAAAAATCATGATGAAGCTGGTGGATAAGCTGGGCAAGGATCCGGCCCATGAACTGGTTTATCAGGTGGCGATGCACAGCACCCATGACGATATCGCCTACCGCGAGGCGCTGGCGAGCAACCCGGTGATTGCGGCGAACTTCTCGCAGCAGGAGATCGCCGAACTGCTGGATCCGGCGGCTTATAGCGGATTATGCGCGGTACTGGCGGAAGAGATGGCCGAGCAGGTATTCAAGCGGATAGCGTAAATTCGCACGATTTTTCCCGCAAAACATCAGGGGGGCAACGGTCGTTGCCCCCTGTTTTATTCAATAATGAGTTTGATCGAATAAAAATAGTATCAGATAAAAAAATCGGGGTAGCGCTGCTCCAGCCACTGACGGCGCTGTTGTTGATCCATTTCCGCGGTTTCCTGCAAAAACGCCTCAAGGGGAATTTTCTTTTTCGCCCTTGAAAGCCCTTGCTTGCTCAATAAAGCGATATCATCACGGGTAAGGTAAAAATTCACTTTGATATAATCCAGGCGATAGTATTTCAAATAATTGGATATTTTATTGGTGAAGGTAATTAATAAGTCACAGGGTAATTGCTCCAGCCGCTGCAACTCATTGATGTTGACGCATTCAATAATATCGATATGAAAATACGATTTAAGCGTCTCTTTGAAATAGCCGACCTTGCTTTCTGATGAATTGGTCACGATGACGACGCGTTTTTTCGGCTCGTCATAGAGGCGATTTTGCAACTCGTACTTTTTCAGAATCAAAACCAGCGTCGCCAGATGAATAGGCGAAAATGCGGTTTGATAATGTCGCTCAATCGGCGCGGTAGCCTGACAAACGCCGTCATATAACGCGCTGTAATGGGTCTGCACATCGTGCAATTTTTTATCATCAAAATAGAGATTGAATTTATTCTGCACGATGGCCGAATAAATAAACTGATACAGCTCGGAGAAAAACGCGTGGGTATTATGAATCCGCGCCCGTAATAAAGGCGACAGCGCGGCGCATAATTGCCGCACATGCCGGATTAGCACGGGATCGTACACATTGAAAGGGCGGCGGGTGAAGGTGAGCGACGAGATCAGCAAATTCAGAAACTGATTCTCATGGCGCGGTTCCAGCAGGGAAAAATCCAGCGACTGGATAAAGTCAAGCTGTCGGCCATCGGCGATCGTATGGCCGCGCCGGATGCGATGCAGCGCCATGCTCATATAGACCAGGAAATATTTCTTGCCGTTATAACCCAACTGTATCAGCGGTTCCAGGCGCTGCTGGTAAAGGGCGGCGGCCGTTTCTATTTCATCGGCGCACTGCGTTAAAAATTGGGCGGCAATGGATTTATTGATCGGTTCATTCGCCCGGTGGGGAACCAGGCGGTGGTGTTCCCCAATCTCCACGGTTTTTATAATAATCAAGCAGATAGCGATGCGTAGTGAAATCTCGTCGCCATCCAGCCGCGATCCCTGCTTGGGGATGCTGGTCATCGTCAGGTGGTTGGCGTGTAAAAAGCCGAGCAGCGCCTGATTATCATTTTTCAGCGTCGTCGGGCTAACGTGGAATTTCCGGTAATATTCGCTTTTATTCACCACATCCTGCAAACACAGCGCCACGCTGAGATCTCTGATGCGTTCTTCCGCCGTGGTGATATAGCGGTTGAACTGAATGTGTTCCAGGAAATTGATATATTCCCGATAGCGCATGGCCGTTGTAATGAACTGATTATCAATATGCAGATGGGCGGCGGGCTGAAGCTGTTCATTAACCTCTTTCATGGTGCGCTTAAGCGTGGACAGCGTTTTGCCGAATTTTGCGACGGCTTCTTCAATCGCCAGCGGGCTGTGCTCCTGCACGTATTTCAGAAAGGTAAGATCGAAACGGTTCATGGCGTACTCATGAGGACGATTAACTTAATTATGCGCTGAGCGAAAACAGGCCCATAAAACTGAGTGTAGATCCTATGAGATTCTACAACGGCGATGGCCGACCATACTGCCGGTCAGTCTGCATTTTTCTATAGAGCCTTCATCTTTCAAGTCGCCGGGGGCTGACTGATGACTCGGCCCTTTTCCGGGGCGTTGAATTTACGGCGCGGGTTTGCGGGGAGGATAGCGGCTAGCGTGCGACGACCGCGTCGTCGCACGATGGCGTTTGTTCAGGCATCGTTATCGCTACACCTGAAACGTCGACATGGAGCGGATCAACTGCTGAGACTGTTGTTCCAGCGATTGGGTGGTCTCAGAGAATGATTTCACCAATTGAGTGTTTTGCTGCGCCGCCTTGTCAATCTGCGTGAAGGCGATATTGACCTGTTCAATGCCCCGGTACTGTTCTTGCGTGGCGTTGGAGATATTTTTCATCAACTGGGTGATGCGCATGATCGCGCCATCCATTTCGTCCATGGTTTCGCCCGCGCGGGAAGCCAGTTCCAGCCCTTCGGAAATGCGCGTTTGTGAATCGGTGATCAGCGCGCGGATCTCTTTCGCCGCCTGCGCGCTGTTGTGCGCCAGATTGCGCACCTCGCCGGCGACCACGGCAAACCCGCGCCCTTGCTCGCCCGCCCGGGCCGACTCAACCGAGGCGTTCAGCGCCAGAATATTGGTCTGGAAGGCGATACCGTCAATCACGCCGAGGATGTCGTTGATCCGTTTGGCGCTGGAGTCGATTTCCTGCATTTTCTCGATGACATAACAGACCGACTCACTGCTCAGACCGCTGGTATCCGCCACGCTGTCGGCCAACTGGCGCGCCTGTTCCGCATGTTCGGCGTTATTTTTCACCGTTGCGCTGAGCTGTTCCATACTGGCCGCCGTTTGTTCCAGCGAGGCGGCGGACTCTTCCGTCCGCTCGGAAAGACGGTTATTTTCGGCGAACAGTTCGCGGCTGCCGCGATCGATTTGGGTACTGGCGTCACGCACCTGTCTGACGGAATCCAGCAGCGCGCCCTGCATCCGGCCTATCGCATCGTTCAGCCGCCCGAGTTCGTTATTTCCGCCCTGCATCACGCGGCAGGTCAGATCGCCCTTCGCCACGCGCTCCAGTTGCTCAATAGCGTAATTCAGCGGGTTGAGCAGCATGTGACGCAGCGCGACCCAGGCCAGCGCCACCAGCGATATCGACAGCAGACAGGAAAAAATGATGAGTAGCCGCATTAAGCGTTCATTGCGTTCGGATAACGCCAGTCTCTGTTCAGAGAGCTGCTGCGCGTACTGGCGAAACGTCTGGATGGATTGATCAAATGCGTCGCTTAGCGGGCCGAGCTGTTTTTCGAGTACGTCGTAGTATTCGTCGGTGTACTGTTTTTGCAAGGCGCTGAGCATCGGCGTCATGCCTTGTTCGAGATAGGCCAGGTAGGTTTTCTCGACCGCCAGGGCCAGCTGGTGCCGCTGGGTGTTGGCATCGACAGACTCGATGACGCGGGTAATTTCCTGCTGAGACTGGAGCAGATTGTTTTCTACCGTTTTTGTCGCTTGCGTTCCGTCGTCAAGCAACCCGCTTTCAATTTTTCTGACCGCCAGCGCGGCCGATGCTCTGGCTCTCAGCGTCAGGTTATAGCCGCTCATCAGATTGCTTAATTCTATTCCCTGAATTTTATTCAGCGACAGAAGCGCTTCTTTATCCTTTTTAATTGCCAGGATACCCATAGCGCTAACAATAAGCAGTAATAGCGTGGTCAATAATAGTAGCGTCAATAACCCGGTGCGAATGGAGATGTTTTTCAGTCCCATTGTTTCCTTTTCCTTGTGTGCGATATACAGAGACAAACGTCGTAAACCTTGCAGCCTCGTTAAACCTCAGTTTCCTTCGAGGCCATTCATCAAACAAAACATCACAGAAATTACGGGGTTAGTGCGGCGCGAGCATAGCCGATAGCGGTAAAGCCAGAATAAAATGAGTGAGATACGACCACGCAGACTACCCGGATAACCGGGTAAATCATCTGTCCGTTAACGGATTGGCCGGACAGGCGCGGGGCTTTAGCTTGTCTTTTACGCTCTGCTTAACTAAAAATCGGCTTAAAAACGATAATCATTAGGGCCATGCGACAGATATTTTCATTTTATTGGGAAACCTGTGACGCCGTGCGCTTCACCCGGGCGTCGGCGCTGGAAATATCATGCGATAAAAGCGATGACCTGTTTTGGTACGATCGTCAGGGAAAGACAACATGCGTCGGCCGCCGTCCCTCAACGCGAAGGGTTTAGAACATTGTCGGCATATATCTCTGTATTATCGTTAAATAATTAGCCGTAGCGTTTGAGGCTGGTTTATTATCTTCAATATGGCGTATCTGAAACCTGGAGTCTGGCGCATCCGCTCCTTTTTTCAACGCGCATTGAGTTTTATGACAACGTCGTCCTGTGGCCGTCATCCGCGCCAATGCGGGGATGTCAAACCACACCGAGCCGCAGCGAAAATGCGGTGTTAGCAGGCAGGCGTTTGCCACGCAGGAAAACGATACCCGGAGGTATCAGAGGTACATGTGCAGTTAACGAGTTTTACGGATTATGGCTTGCGGGCGCTGATTTATATGGCGTCGTTGCCCGTCGGGCAAATGACCAGCATTTCAGAAGTGACTGAAGTGTATGGCGTATCGCGTAATCATATGGTCAAAATTATCAATCAACTTAGTCGGGCAGGGCTGGTGATGGCCGTGCGCGGGAAGAATGGCGGGATTCGGTTAGGCAAGCCCGCGGAGACGATCCGAATTGGCGATGTGGTGCGGGAGCTGGAACCGCTCTCGTTAGTTAACTGCCATCATGATTTTTGTCACATCACAACAGCCTGTCGGCTGCAACAGATACTCCGACACGCGGTCCGGCATTTTCTGCATGAACTGGACCAATATACGCTGGCCGACCTGGTCAAAGAAAACCCGCCACTTTACAAATTATTGTTGGTTGAATGAGCTATATTCAGCCTCCAGATGATGACAACGGAGGAACCGCAATGTCACAAGATCCCTTTCTGGAACGAGAAGCGGAAAAATACGAATCCCCGATTCCCAGCCGCGAATACATTCTGGCGCATATCGCCAAACGAGATACCCCGATCAAGCGGGAAGAACTGGCGGCCGATCTGCAACTCACCAGTGAAGAACAGCTCGAAGCGTTGCGCCGCCGCCTGCGGGCGATGGAGCGCGACGGCCAGTTAGTCTTTACCCGTCGTCAATGCTACGCCTTACCGGAAAAACTGGATTTGCTGCGCGGCACGGTAATCGGCCACCGCGACGGCTACGGCTTCCTGCGCGTGGAAGGCCGCAAAGATGATCTTTATCTGTCCGCGGAAGAGATGAAACGCGCCATTCACGGCGACGTGGTGCTGGCGCAGCCGATGGGCGCGGATCGCAAAGGACGGCGCGAAGGCCGTATCGTGCGGGTGCTGGAGCCGCGCACCGGTCAGATTGTCGGCCGCTATTTTGTTGATGCCGGCGTCGGCTTTGTCGTCCCGGACGACAGCCGCCTCAGTTTCGATATTCTGATCCCGCAGGAAAACGTTAACGGCGCCCGCATGGGCTTTGTGGTGGTGGTGGAACTGACGCAGCGCGCGACGCGCCGGACAAAAGCCATCGGCAACATTGTTGAAGTGCTGGGCGATAACATGGGTACCGGGTTGGCCGTAGAGATCGCCCTGCGCACTCACGACATCCCGCATACCTGGCCGCCGCAGGTGGAAGAGCAGGTCAAAGACCTGGCGGAAGAGGTGCCGGAAGAGGCGAAAAAAGGCCGCGTCGACTTACGCAAGCTGCCGCTGGTGACCATTGACGGCGAAGACGCGCGCGATTTCGACGATGCGGTCTATTGCGAGAAGAAACGCGGCGGCGGCTGGCGTCTGTGGGTGGCGATTGCCGACGTCAGCTACTACGTGCGTCCGAATACGCCGTTGGATCACGAAGCGCGCGCGCGCGGCACATCGGTTTACTTCCCGTCACAGGTGGTGCCGATGCTGCCGGAAGTGCTGTCTAACGGGTTGTGTTCGCTTAACCCGCAGGTCGACCGTCTGTGCATGGTGTGCGAGATGACCGTGTCGGCGCAGGGGAAACTCTCTTCGTATAAATTCTATGAAGGGCTGATGAGCTCCCATGCCCGTCTGACCTATACCAAGGTATGGAGTATTCTTCAGGGCGACGCCGAACTGCGCGAGCGCTATAAACCGCTGGTGGGCGGTCTGGAAGAGCTGCACCGGATGTACAAGGCCCTGGATCAGGCGCGCGAAATCCGCGGCGGCATCGCTTTTGAAACGGAAGAAGCCAAATTTATCTTCAACGCCGAGCGCCGCATTGAACGGGTCGAATCCGTGGTGCGCAACGACGCGCACAAGCTGATTGAAGAGTGCATGATTCTGGCGAACATTTCCGCGGCGAAATTCGTGGAGAAAAATGAAGAGCCGTCGCTCTTCCGCGTACACGATCGGCCCAGCGAAGATCACGTTCTGGCGCTGCGCAGCGTGCTGGGCGAACTGGGGCTGACGTTAAAAGGCGGTATGAAGCCGCAGCCTAAAGACTATGCCGCTCTGATGTTGGAAGTGGCGGATCGGCCCGACAGCGAAATGCTGCAAACCATGCTGCTGCGTTCGATGAAACAGGCGGTCTACGATCCGGAAAACCGCGGCCACTTTGGTTTGGCGCTGGCGTCCTATGGTCACTTTACTTCGCCTATCCGCCGTTATCCCGACCTGGCCTTGCACCGCTCCATCAAGTATCTGCTGAGCGACCGCAAGGCGCGCTGGACGCCGACCGGCGGCTGGCACAGCGATCTTAACGAAATGCTGCAACTGGGCATGCACTGCTCGCTGACCGAACGCCGCGCCGATGAGGCGACCCGCGACGTAGCCGACTGGCTGAAATGCGACTTCATGCAGGATCACGTCGGCGAAGCGTTCACCGGGATCATCTCCAGCGTCACCGGTTTTGGTTTCTTTGTGCGTCTCAACGATCTGTTTATCGACGGGCTGGTGCATGTCTCCACGCTGGATAATGACTACTATCGCTACGATAATATCGGCCAGCGTCTGATTGGCGAGTCGCGCGGTCAGGTTTATCGTCTGGGCGATGAAGTGGAGATTCGCGTCGAGGCGGTGCATATGGACGAACGCAATATCGATTTCGCGCTGGTTTCCAGTTCGCGCAAGCCGCGCGGCGAAGGCAAAACGGCGCGCGATCGGGCGAAAAAACCGGATAACCGCGAGGCCAAGCCGGCTCGCCGCCGCCGTAACGCCGCTAAGCCGGCCGCCAATTTCGAGCCGGATGCCGCGTTCCGAAAAGAGGGCGAGCGCAAAGCCAAACCGGCTAGCGGCAAATCGAAGCCGAAAAAGAGCGCCGACAAAGGCAAAAAGAACGGCGAGAAAACGCGTAAGATTGCGGCCGCAACCAAAGCCAAACGCGCGAAGAAGAAGTCGGTCGAGTAATCTTCACCGCCATTCCCTCTCCTGCGAAGGGGAGGGGAAGAGATTGTCATTCATTTTCAACGGGCGGACAGCGCCCGTCTATTTTTATTTAAAGAGTATCAATGAGCGAAATTATTTACGGTATTCATGCGGTTAAAGCATTGCTTGACCGAGATCCCCAGCGTTTTCTGGAAGTGTTTATCCTGAAAGGCCGCGACGATCGCCGTTTACATCCGCTGATTACTGAACTGGAGTCGGCGGGCATTACGGTTCAGGTGGCCAACCGCCAGTGGCTGGACAGCAAAGTAGAAGGGGCCGTCCATCAGGGGATTGTCGCCAGAGTGAAAGAAGGGCGGCAATATCAGGAGAACGATTTGCCTGCGCTGCTGGACGAGCTGGCGCAGCCGTTCCTGCTGGTGCTGGACGGCGTAACCGATCCGCACAATCTGGGCGCCTGCCTGCGCAGCGCCGATGCGGCCGGGGTGCATGCGGTGATCGTCCCCCGCGATCGTTCCGCGCAGCTGAATGCGACGGCAAAAAAAGTCGCCTGCGGCGCGGCGGAAAATGTGCCGTTGATTCGCGTGACCAATCTGGCGCGTACCATGCGTTTATTACAGGAGCATCAGGTCTGGATCGTCGGTACGGCGGGCGAAGCCGACCATACGTTGTATCAAAGCAAACTGAACGGTCCGCTGGCGTTGGTGATGGGCGCGGAAGGCGAGGGGATGCGCCGTCTGACCCGCGAACATTGCGATGAATTAATCAGCATCCCGATGGCGGGCAGCGTCTCTTCGCTGAACGTGTCCGTCGCGACCGGCATCTGTCTGTTTGAAGCGGTGCGTCAACGCGGCTGACGGCGCTGTCACCCGCGCCGACGCGATATTCGGCATCACGGCAACCTAAAGGAAAGTTACGGCATGATTATTGTTGACGCATTATTGGCTTTTGCTTCTTATTTTTTCATTGGGTTTGTCATGGTGTTGGCATTCCTGTTTATCTACACCCGCGTCACGCCTCATGATGAGTGGACGCTGATCAAAGCCAACAATGGCGCGGCGGCGGTCGGCTTCGCCGGCGCGTTGATCGGCTATGTTATTCCGCTGGCCAGCGCGGCGGTCAACTCGGTGAGTCTGTTGGATTACATCACCTGGGGGATTGTGGCGCTGGCGGTGCAATTGCTGATTTACGGCATCGTGCGTATTTACCTGCCGGGTCTGAGCCGACACATTCAGGATAACGAAATCGCTTCGGGCGTGTTCCTGTGTACCGCTTCGTTGGGCGGCGGGATCCTGAATGCGGCCTGCATGTCTTACTAACGCGCAGCTATGGCGAATACCTTCCCGCTGACGCTCGTTAGCGGTACAGCATCGCCCGGGAGAACCACACTCCCGGGTGTGAGGTTTCGGACTTCATGACAATGGTGTAGTAACGCGCCCCTTTTTCATCCGCCTGACGCTGAATCGCCCGATCCGCGTCATCCGGGCTGCCGTATACGGTAACCGATGCCGTGCCGATTTTTTTCAGCGTCGAGGTTTGCGCGTAGTTAATAAGCTGCGCCTGTTCTGCCGGCGGCGGAGGCGGCGTCGGCGAGCCGGAAATCAGGCTGCATGCGCTAAGGCTCAAGGACAACATTACGCTCAGAAACGTTTTCAACATGGTCAGCCGCTTCCTCATGGTTAGCTTTCTTTTCAGTGTAACGCGCTTTGCCTGTCGAAAGTAACGGCAGATTGAGCGTTAAAAATCGTTGCGGACAGCCGTTCGCTGGGGTAGTATGCCGCCGTTTTTCCATTCTCACTCACTACGACTGCAAGGAGGTCACGATGAAATCTTATTCTTTGGCACTTTGCAGGCTACGCCAGGATTAATTCCGCACTACTCCATTTTTGCGTTTTAGCCCGGTTTTTGGCCTGCCACATCATTTTTTTTAAAATTGATCAGCAGGATTGATCTATGGGCAATGCCATTCGTTTTATTTCGCCGCAGGTGAATCTCATCGCGTCGGAAAATACCTGGATTGAAGACAACGCAATCCAACAACTTATCACTACATCTCAACTCCCTGACATGGTTCGGGTCTCCGGTATGCCGGATTTACACCCCGGACGCGGTTATCCTATCGGGGCGGCATTTTTTTCTCGTCGGCGTTTTTATCCGGCGCTGGTCGGGAATGACATTGGCTGCGGCATGGCGTTATGGCGCACCACCCTAAAAGCCAATAAAGTTTCGCTGGATAAACTCGACAAACAGTTAGGCAATATTGACGGTCCGTTGGATGACGTGGCGGATCTGCCCGAAGAGTTTGCCGCGTTTCGCCATTCGCTGGGCACCATCGGCGGCGGAAATCACTTTGCGGAATTGCAATGCGTTGATCAGATTTATCAGCCGGCGCGCTTCAATACCCTGACGCCCGACAGCAAGACGCTGTTATTGCTGGTACACAGCGGCTCGCGTGGTTTAGGCCAGTCCATTCTGGAAAAACAGCTACGCGAGCACGGGCATCGGGGGCTGGAGGAAAATACGCCGGACGCGCGTGATTACCTGAACCAGCACCAGCAGGCGTTGGCGTTCGCCCGTATTAACCGCAACTGCATAGCGCAACGTATGCTTAGCCGTTGGCGCGCCGACGGCGAAGCGCTGTTGGACGTCAACCATAATCTGGTGGCGCCGGCGACCATCGACGGGATTGCCGGCTGGCTGCACCGTAAAGGCGCGACGCCGGCCGACCAGGGGATGGTGATTATTCCGGGCTCGCGCGGCGATTACAGTTACCTGGTTCAGCCGCGATCCGATGCCGTCAGCCTGTACTCTCTGGCACATGGCGCCGGCCGCAAGTGGATGAGTTCGGCGTGCAAAGCGCGCTTGTCTCAGCGCGACAATATGCGGTCGTTATCGCGCACCGCGCTGGGCAGCCGGGTGATTTGCCAGAATAAGCAGCTGATTTTTCAGGAAGCGCCGGAGGCCTATAAGTCTATCGATAGCGTGATAGCGTCCATGGTGTCGGCCGGGCTTATCGAGCCGGTCGCCCGTTTAAAGCCGGTGTTGACCTACAAAACGCGGGGTGAAGAATAATGTTGCTATTACAACTTTCCGCTGCGCAGGGGCCGGACGAATGTATGCTGGCGACGGCGAAAGCGTTGCAGTTTCTTATCCGCGAGGCGGCGCAGCGGAATGTGGCGCTTGACGTCGTGGAAACGGAGCCGGGCAGCCGACCTGGCACATTGCGTTCCGCGCTGGTCGTCCTTAATGGGGCCGGCGCAGATGAACTGGCTGACCGATGGAGCGGCACCATACAGTGGATTTGCCCCAGTCCGTGGCGGAAAACGCCGGGGCGAAAAAACTGGTTTATCGGCGGGACGCGTTTCGCTTCTCAGCCTCTGCATCAGGCCGGCGACATTCGCTTCGACACGCTCAAAGCCTCGGGGCCGGGCGGTCAGCACGTTAACAAGACCGAATCGGCGGTGCGGGCGACGCACATTGCCAGCGGTATTAGCGTGAAGGTGCAAAGCGAACGCAGTCAGCACGCCAACAAGCGCCTTGCCGGCTATTTAATCGCCTGGCATTTGCAACAACGGGAACAGCAAAGCGCAGCCGATTTGCGTTCCCGGCGTCGACAGTCTCATGCTCAAATCGAGCGCGGGAACCCGATACGGGTGTTTGTCGGCGAGCGTTTTGAGGCGTTGCGCTAAATAATGCCGTTCAAGGGGGAGCGCTCACTCCCCCTTCATCTCGTCCATCACTCGCCGCTCTCGCGTTCTTCCCGGCCTGCCTTTCTCTTTGTTATTGCAGCCTTTGCGCTAAACCATTGCGAAATTTGTTTTTAAAGCGAATCTGTTTTTGATGCTATGGTATTTAAAGCGGTAGACATTCAGGAATGAGATGAAAGGTTGAGACAAGCACATGGTTGAGATTTCATTGGATAGCATTAACGGTATTGATGTTTTGCATGCCGTTCCCGGCGGTAAAAAAGACCTTCCCCTGCCGACCATTTTTTTCTTTCATGGTTATCTTTCATCAAAAGAGGTCTATTCCTATTTTGGCTATGCGCTGGCGGCGGCCGGTTTTCGCGTGATTTTGCCGGATGCCGCCATGCACGGCGCTCGTTTTGACGGCAATGAAGCCCGGCGGTTGCGGCATTTCTGGGATATCCTTCAGTCTAATATTCAAGAGTTGCCTGACTATGTGGATGTCTATCGACAGCGCGGGTTGATTGCCGACCGGCGTATCGGCGTGTGCGGCGCGTCGCTGGGCGGCATGAGCGCATTGGGAGCGATGGCGCGCTACCCGTGGATTTCCGCCGTGGCGGCCTTTATGGGATCCGGCTATTTTTCGACCCTGTCGCGCTCGCTGTATCCTCCGGTGCCGGCAGGGAGCGCGGAGGCGGAAAGCGTCTTGCGGAGCTTATCCGCGACCCTCGCCGAGTATGACGTCTCCTCCCGGCTGGAGAATCTGGCCGACCGGCCTTTACTGCTCTGGCATGGCGAGGCGGATGACGTGGTGCCGGCGGAGGAAAGCGCCCGCTTATATCAGGCGCTGCAAGCCAATCATCCGGGCGGCAATCTGACCTACCTGACCGAAGCCGGCGTGACGCACCGCATCACGCCGACGGCGCTGCGGGCCGGGGGCGATTTTTTCCGGCGCTATTTATCGCTATTAGAAACGGGACGGGAATAAAAACGCCGCGAAATCAACCACAGGGTTTCGGCACCCGCGACGGGATTAACGGTTAACTTTATCTGATATCGCTTTTGCGGTATCGACAATGCGCTGTGCGTTCTGCGGGATCAGCTCGGGCGTCATTTGGAAAGCGACGCCGGATGCGCTGATGGCGGCGATGACGTTGCCGTTTTTGTCAAAGATCGGCGCTGAAATGCAATAGACGCCTTCGCTGTCTTCCGCATTGTCGTACGCCCAGCCGCGTTGACGAATAAGCGCCAGCTCTTTTTTCAGCGCAGTCTTGGTTTTTATTGTTGTCGGGGTAAAGATTTCAAACTCTTCATCAGGCAGATAAAGATCGATGGCGGACTCCGGCAACCAGGCCAATAAGGCTTTGCCCAGCCCTGAACTGTATAACGACAGTTTTTTCCCTACCCAACTGCGAACGACAATAGCGCCGGGACTCTCCAGTTTTAATAGGTAAATAGCCGAGCCGCCATCCTGTACCCCGAGATGACAGGTTAACTGGGTGCTGTCCCGCAACTGGGTCAGTGGTTCTGACGCCAGTTTTTTAATATCAAAGGATTCTTCAGCTTTGCTGCCGAATTCGTATAGCCTTAATCCCAGATAGTAATGATTTTTTTCCTGCCGCAATAACCCGTGAGCAACCAGCGATGCCAGTAGAGAGGATGTCGAGCTTTTTGGCAAACCGACGCCTTGATAAATCTGGCTGAATGTCGCGCCGTTGTTCGTTGATAAGAACTCGAAAATTTTAACGGTTTTATCAATTGCTGGGGTTTGTGTTTGCAGCACGCCGACTCTCAATAAGTATTAATGTCACCTCTGGCGATTATAAGCGAACGCCATGGAAGTTAAAAACTTTAATCTCGGCGTCGCCGGCGCGGATAACGGCCATCGTTTAGGCAGGTCATAAACCGTAAACGCTCCTCTTTCAACCGCTGTCATATTCCTTTAGCGCATCGCTTAAACGGGCGGCGCGGTCTTCAATCCACACTGACCAACGGGCATCCGACGATGTTCAGCCTGTGGGACGCTTTATTTTTTTCTTTTGTGTAGCCGATCAAAGTTCATGCAATTGCCTTCTGGCGGTCGTTGACGCTATTCAGGCCGAATGCTATAAATTTCCATAAATAGAACAGTTGTTCAGTATATGGAAATAAAGAGGCGATGAATGAGTAGCGTAACTAAATTTTCTGGCGTTTTTCCCCCTGTCCCAACGATCGTTGATGAGTCGGGGCGATTCGATGCCGCAGGCATGGGCAAACTGATTGATAAGCTGATTGATGCCGGCGTGAACGGCATGCTGTTTTTAGGCAGCGGCGGAGAGTTTTGCCACTTAAGCAAAAGGCAGCGTTTTGAGATCGCGGAGTTTGTCACCCGGTACGTTGATAAGCGTGTGCCGATCCTGTTGGGAATCAGCAGTACAAGCACGCAAGAGGTGATTGAATACGGTAAGCATGCGGATGAGTTGGGTGTGGATGCCGTGCTGGTTTTGAACCCCTATTATGCGCTGCTCAATGAGGATTATATCTATCATCATTTCAAGTCTGTCGCTTCAAATATTACATCTCCCATTATCGTTTACAATTTTCCGGCGTTAACCGGGCAAGATATCAGTATTCCTTTATTACAACGACTCGCCAGCGAGATACCTAACGTTATTGGCGTGAAAGATACCGTGGATAATGCCAGCCACATCAGGGAAATTATTAATCAAGTCAGACCCCTCAGAGAGGATTTTGTTATTTTTGCCGGTTTTGATGAGTACATGATGGATGCGTTGATTCTTGGCGCGAATGGCGGGATCCCGGCAACCTGTAATTTCGCGCCTTTTGTTACCTGCGGAATCTACCGGTGTTTTAAAGAAAAAAACTATGACGAGATGTTCTTGCTGCAACAGCAACTCGCAAAGTTATCGTCAGTTTATAGTCTGGAAACGCCTTTTTTCGGCGTCATAAAAGAGGCGATAAAACTCTGTGGCCTGGATATTTCCACCAATGTTGTGCCGCCAGTCGAGCCGTTAAGTATGGAAAAAAAGGCGCATTTGGTTTCGATATTGGAATTTTCAGGACTCATTCCTCATCAAGCAAAACAATAATATCAGCAAGAGAGCAATGTTATGAGCAATATTTCTTCAGTAATAATACTTCATCCAAATGATGATGTCGCAATTGCAAGATTTCCTGTTAACCAGGGGGATGTTATTTCAGAGAGAGGCGTTGTTGTTTTAACGGATGTAAAAGAAGGCCATAAGATAGCATTAAGAGACATCGCTATTGACCAGGCCGTCAAACGTTATAACCAGATCATTGGTTATGCCAGTCAGCCGATAAAAGCCGGCGAGCATATTCATTTACATAATCTCAAGATGGGCGATTATGGTCAGGATTACGCTTTTTGCGTGGATAAAAAGGAAATTGAACCGGCCGCGGAGGTCAGAACCTTTATGGGATACCGACGGGCGAATGGCAAAGTCGCGACCCGTAATTATATCGGGATACTGACATCGGTAAACTGTAGCGCCACGGTGGCTAAAGCCATGGAAGAACACTTTAAAAGCGTGGGATTGGCCGATTATCCTAATATTGACGGCATCGTCGCTCTTCCGCAGAGTTTTGGCTGTGCGATGGATATGAAGGGCGATCTGATGAAAATCATGCAAAGAACGATGAGCGGCTATGCCAATCATGCCAACTTTGCCGGCGTGCTGATCGTCGGATTAGGCTGTGAATCGAATCAAATAAAAGAGCTGATTAAAATAGAAGCCATTAATGAAGGGCCGATGCTTCAGCATCTGACAATCCAGGAAACGGGCGGGACGCAAAAAACGCTGAATAAAGGGATTGAAATTATCGAAGGCATGTTAAGCCAGGCCAATAATCTGCATCGGGAGAAAATTCCCGTTTCAGAACTGATTGTCGCGCTGGAATGCGGCGGATCGGACAGTTATTCCGGTATTTCCGCCAATCCTGCGCTTGGGTATGCCGTCGACCTTTTAATTCAGCAAGGGGGTACCGCGATTCTGGCGGAAACGCCGGAAATTTATGGCGCGGAGTATATGCTCACCCGCCGGGCCGTTTCTCCGCAAGTCGGTCAGAAGCTCATCAATCGGATCCGCTGGTGGGAAGATTACGCCATCCGCTGCCATGCGGAATTAAACAATAATCCTTCGGCCGGTAATAAAGAGGGCGGGCTCACCACGATTCTGGAGAAATCATTAGGCGCGATTGCGAAAGCCGGTAGCTCAAATCTGGTTGACGTCTATGAATATGCCGAACCGGTCACGGCCAAAGGCCTGGTATTTATGGATACCCCGGGATACGACGCGTTTGCCTGTACCGGGCAGATTGCCGGCGGGGCGAATGTGATGTGCTTTACGACAGGCAGAGGATCCGCTTATGGAGGAAAGCCCACGCCCTGCATAAAAATCGCCTCTAATAACTTCCTATGGCGGCGTCAGGAAGAAGATATGGATATTAATTGCGGCGATGTCGCCGATGGGCTGGAGTCATTAGAGTCTGCCGGAAGACGAATATTCGAAATGATAATTAACGTTGCTTCTGGTGAAAAAAGTAAAAGTGAAAAATTTGGCTATGGTTCATTAGAATTCGTTCCCTGGCAACCAGGCGCAATAATGTAATTAATCCAAGCGGTAAAATAATTTAACAGCTTTAATTAGTTGGGGGATAGTATGTCTCAATATATTGAAACAACTAAAAAAGAAAAACCAACTGCTGTTCGCTGGTTTGTCTTCATTTTAATGTTGGTGCTGGGTGCGATAAATTATATCGATAGAACGTCGTTGGGTATCGCAATGCCGTTTATCCAGGAAGAATTTGGTATTAAAGATCAGCGCATCGTCGGTTTATTGCATAGCGCGTTTTTCTGGTCTTACGCACTGATGCAGATTCCAAGCGGCTTTTTAGCCGATAAGTTTAAAACGCGGACGATTATTACGTGCGCCACCGTTGTCTGGGGGGCCTTTCAGGCATTGGGCGCCGCGTGCCATACCATCTTTTTATTAATGCTGACGCGTATCGGGCTGGGAGTATCGGAAGCGCCTATTATGCCGGCCGGCGCCAAACTGATGGGCAACTGGCTGACGCCTAACGAAAGGGGAAGGGGATCGATGCTGTTGGATGGCGGCGCTCCGCTGGGTACGGCTTTCGGCGCTATCCTGTTAACGTGGCTGATCGCGCATTTTGGTTCATGGCGGGCGGCGTTTGTCGTCGCCGGCGTGGGAACCGTTTTAGTGGGGGTCGTCGCATGGTTTTATATACGCAACAAACCCAGTGAACATCCGGGCGTGAATCAGGCCGAATTACAACATATCGAAGAAGGGATTAAACAAGCGGGCGGCATTGTTAACAAAAAAACGCGGCTCAGAGATATCGTCCCTTACCTGACACAGGTCAACGTTATCGCGCTGATTTGCGGCTGGGTGTGCTACAGCATTGTCTTCTATGGGCTTATGGTCTGGGTTCCCGCTTATTTAAATCAGGAGCATGGCTTTAATGTGAAAGAGATGGGCGGCGCCATGTTTATGATGTTCATCATGTGTTTTGTCGGTCAGCAGCTTGGCGGTTGGCTGGCGGATAAATGGCGTCAGGCAGGCGGTTCGCCGAACAAGGTATTTCACACCTTGTTAGCCGTCTCGGCAATCGTCTCCGGCGTCGGCGTCTTTTTATGCGCGAATACCAAAGATCCTTTGCTGGCGGTGATATTCCTGACCATCGCATTATTTCCATTACGTTGGGCCAGCGTGTATTGGTCCATTCCCGGATTATTGGGCGCTCAACATATGGCCGGCACCATCACCGGTACGATGAACTTCAGCAGTAATATGATTGCGGCGATTGTTCCCATCCTGGTCGGGTTTATGATCCAATCGACGGGGTCATATTATGCGGCGATGATGTTTTTTGCAGTGGCCGCTATCGGCTATCTGGTGAGCTCATTACTGATTAATTTCAATAGAAAGTTAGTCGTCAAAGAAATAGAGTAATACCTCGATAATTAAAAGGCTCAGGGTGATGGAATTAAAACATTTTTAATGACAATGCCTTGTCTGTTGTCTGGCCGGATAATTTGATTTATTAATACCTGACGTTATCAATAATGCCGCTCATTGCGCCGGTTATGCCATGGGCGGCATTTTTGCCTCAGTGATTTTACCGCGGCATCTTATTGATGGATGACCGATAGGCAGCATTCCGCTGGTCGCCGCTTGCAGTTTCGGTGTCTGTTCATCAATCGACCTTTCTTCTGATTTCTTCCTTGTGTTCCTGCGCGGAGGCCAATATAATTACGCGTCATTTTTTCAGCCGCTCACATAACACGTTCCTTGCTTCCATGGGCCGCGGTTGACCCTGACAGGAGGCTGAATAATCCGTAAGGAGCAATTCGATGCGTCATTACGAAATCGTTTTTATGGTTCATCCTGACCAAAGCGAACAGGTTCCGGGCATGATCGAACGCTACACTGGCGCCATCACGGCGGCGGAAGGCACGATCCACCGTCTGGAAGACTGGGGCCGCCGTCAACTGGCTTACCCGATCAACAAACTGCACAAAGCACACTACGTTCTGCTGAACGTTGAAGCGCCGCAGGAAGTTATCGATGAGCTGGAAACAAACTTCCGCTTCAACGACGCCGTTATCCGCAGCATGATTATGCGCGTTAAACACGCGGTAACCGAAGCATCTCCGATGGTGAAAGCGAAAGACGAACGCCGTGAGCGTCGTGAAGATTTCGCAGAATCCAACGATGATGCAAATTCTGGGGATTCTGAAGAGTAATTGTTGTGGTGACGACCAATCGTCTGGTGTTGTCCGGCACGGTGTGCAAGACCCCCATTCGTAAAGTCAGTCCTTCGGGTATTCCTCATTGCCAGTTTGTGCTTGAGCACCGATCGGCGCAGAAGGAAGCCGGATTTAACCGGCAAGCATGGTGTCGTATGCCCGTGGTTGTCAGTGGACCCGCGTCACAAGCATTTACCCACAGTATAACGGTCGGCACGCAACTCACCGTGCATGGGTTTATTAGCTGCCATCAAGGGCGCAATGGCCTGAGCAAGATAGTGTTACATGCCGAGCAGATTGAATTGATAGATTCTGGAGACTAGCCAAATGGCACGTTATTTCCGTCGTCGCAAGTTCTGCCGTTTCACCGCGGAAGGCGTTATCGAGATCGATTATAAAGACATCGCTACGCTGAAAAACTACATCACTGAAAGCGGCAAGATTGTTCCTAGCCGTATCACTGGTACTCGTGCAAAATACCAGCGTCAGCTGGCTCGCGCTATCAAGCGTGCGCGTTACTTGTCTTTGTTGCCGTACACTGATCGTCATCAGTAATCGGCCACTGTCCATTAACGAGACTTTGAGAGGATAAGGTAATGCAAGTTATTCTGCTTGATAAAGTAGCAAACCTGGGCAGCCTGGGTGATCAGGTAAACGTTAAAGCGGGTTATGCTCGTAACTTCCTGGTTCCGCAGGGCAAAGCTGTGCCGGCAACCAAGAAAAACGTTGAGTTCTTCGAAGCGCGTCGTGCTGAACTGGAAGCCAAACTGGCTGAAGTTCTGGCCGCTGCTGAAGCTCGCGCCGCCAAGATCACTGAACTGGCAACGGTTACCATCGCGTCTAAAGCGGGCGATGAAGGTAAACTGTTCGGTTCTATCGGCACCCGTGACATCGCTGACGCGGTTACCGCGGCTGGCGTTGAAATTGCTAAGAGCGAAGTTCGTTTACCGAACGGCGTTCTGCGTACTCTGGGCGATCACGAAGTGAGCTTCCAGGTACACAGCGATGTGTTCGCTACGCTGAATGTAGTTGTCGTTGCTGAAGCTTAATTAACGCTCGTCGTTATTAATGCTGACAGTTACGAGTTAAACGCTGGCCTTGCGCCAGCGTTTTGCATTTCCAGCCCTTGCATTTTGCAATCCAATGGAAGAGGCATCCCGATTGACCGTTAACGGGAGCGGGTAAATCCGCCGTCCGCGTTGCGGGTGAATCGGATCAGCTGATTGCCCGTGGTTTCTATTTCCAATGCCGTTACCGCGCCCTGAGCGTTCAACTGCAACTTCACATGCTGACCGGCTCGCAGATTGCTGAGCGGTTTATCATCCCCTTCCGCCTGCGCCATCGCGAAAACATCACTGACCGGCAGATTATTATCACGGAATAGCTGCGCCAGCGTCTGACCGGAGCTGATTTCGTAGTTGCGCCAGGACGCGTCGACATTTTGCGGCGCGGATTGCGCCGGTTGAGCCGGCTGGACGGCGGGCGCCTGACGCGCCAATGAACTGTTTTCGACAACTTCCGCCTGCATCGGCGCAGAGGGCGCGTCGGCGACTGGTCTTGACTGCGGCGGCGGTGCGGGCGGCGGGCTGTAGGGCCACAGTATGGCGACCAGTACGATGCCGGCCGCGACCCACATCCAACGGCGATGGAAGGGAGGCAGCGGTTCCATCCAATGGTAGCTATCGGGCAAATGCCAGATTTTTTGTAACGCGGCTTTAATCCGCAGACCGGATGATGGTTGCAATGGGTTATTCTCCTCCCCAGCGTTGAATTTTCAGTATATACCCTTCATCTGGCAAGTTGCAGGTCTGTTGGCTTCCCGCACGCTTAAATCCATTGGGCATTGATTTGCCGGCCGAAACGGCAGCGGGTATCCACAGACAAAGGCGACCCGTTCGCACACAGGATTTTACCCTAATCTCCGGCGCTGTTATGCTGCGCTTTCGGTTTTTTACAGTTTAAAAGGAACATCCATGACAACCCCTTCTTTTGATAGCGTCGAAGCGCAGGCAAGTTACGGCATCGGCTTACAGGTAGGTCAACAACTACAGGAATCCGGTCTTGAAGGATTGATCCCTGAAGCGCTGGTCGCCGGTTTGCGTGATGCGCTGGAAAGCAATGCGCCAGTGGTTCCCGTGGATGTGGTTCACCGGGCCTTACGTGAGGTGCATGAACGCGCGAGCGCCGTTCGTCGTGAACGTCAGCAGGCATTGGCCGTGGAAGGACAACAGTTTCTGGCTGAAAACGCGCAGAAAGAGGGCGTGAGCAGCACGGAGTCCGGCTTACAGTTTCGTGTACTGACGCAAGGCGAGGGCGACATTCCTTCTCGTCAGGATCGCGTACGCGTTCATTATACCGGTCGTCTGATTGACGGCAGCGTGTTTGATAGCTCGGTCGAGCGCGGTCAACCTGCCGAATTCCCGGTAAGCGGCGTGATCCCAGGCTGGATTGAGGCGTTAACGCTGATGCCGGTCGGCTCCAAATGGGAACTGTATATCCCGCACGATCTGGCTTACGGCGAACGTGGCGCGGGCGCCTCTATTCCGCCGTTCAGCGCGTTGATTTTTGAAGTCGAACTGCTGGAAATTTTGTAAGTTTCATACTCCGTCGGCTAACGGCAAGCGGAGTTTTTCATTCGTTTCTTATGGCGGGCGCCCTGCCCGTCACCTTCGCGCCGTCGGCAGCGACGCTAAAAATTTTTTCTATTCGGCTATCAGGCAATCAGTCTGTAACGGCTGCGCGGGAACGGGAGCGTTTTTTTGCGTTTCTGCTTTTTCTCTCTTGGCCGGTTTTATCTGCCCGCCCATGCGCCGCCAATCTTCTGTTAAGAAATGTAAATCCATGAAAATAGGTATTTATCTTATAGTGGCGCTGCATAAATCCCCGTATATCTTCGCCTATCCGCAATCGCGGCAAGGGAGGAATCATCCTATGTTTAAGCCACTGTTAATGAGTTCTCTGTTAGTCGGGATGTTTGCGATGACGCCAACGGCGGAAGCCAGCAGCATCAGCATCGATCTCATGCCGGGCGTTACGTTGAATATCGGCGATCGTGACCGGCGTGGTTATTATTGGGACGGTTATGACTGGCGCAGCGAGCGCTGGTGGCGGGAGTACCGGGGGCATCATCGCGGCGCGCGTAACCGGCATGGGTACTATTGGGATGGCTGGCGCTGGCGTGATGTCGGCTGGTGGCGCGAATATAACCGCGGCCCGCGCCATTTCGACAATCATCATCACCGCGGCCCACGGCATATGGACGACCGCGGCCCGCGTCGTGGTGACCGCCATGGACGAGGCCCCGAACGCGGCCCCGGCCCGGATCGCCACGGCCCCGGCCCCGGCCACTTCCGGCACTGATCGGCTGGATTGGCTTCCCCTGCGAAGGGAGCTTCTTGCCGGATGCTGGATTGGCTTCCCCTGCGAAGGGAGCTTCTTGCCGGATGCTGGATTGGCTTCCCCTGCGAAGGGAGCCTCTCGCCGGATGCTGGATTGGCTCCCTCCCCTGCGAAGGGGAGGGTTGGGGTGGGGTCGGCCGGAGATTATTTTGCCAGCTTCGCGGCGATCTCCGCCACATGCTGACCGTATAGTTTCCCGGTGGCCAGATCGCCGGCGACCACTTCATCCACGCTGGCGTCGGAAGGCGTCTGCGCCAGCAGGCCGACGGAAGCGCCGAGGTTATTGATATCGTTACGCGTTGCAGCCTTGGTATTCGCCGGCAGTATGCCGAGGCTGACCCAAATGCCGCCGTGCTGCGAAGCCAGCGTTTGCAGATAAATCAGCGTAACCTGCTTGTCGCCGTTCAGGCTGGCGCTGTTGGTAAAGCCGCCGAATACTTTATTTTTCCACTTGCCGGCAAACCACTGTTTGGAGCTGGCGTCGGCGAATTTCTTGAACTGCCAGGACGGGCCGCCCATATAGGTCGGTGTGCCGAAAATTATGGCATCGGCGTCAGCCAGTTTATCCCAATCCGCTTCGGCGATATTGCCTTCCGCATCAATAGCAATCAGTTCAGCACCGGCGCCTTGCGCGACGGCATCAGCCAGACGTTGGGTATGGCCGTAGCCGGAATGGTAGATCACAACAGTTTTTGACATAACAATCCTCGTGCTTTCTGTGTTTGAATGAACTGCACGATGACATCATGAGCGTAACACCCATCATGATGATACGTGCTTTCTTATGGATACCAACTCTATAATAGGATGACTATAGCGGAGTCTCATGATTCTGTTAAGAAAGCACTTTAACGTGACCAGGTATCCTCAAGGTAACCATGACGGAAGTCCGCGAATGAAAAAACCTTACAATGTTTATGCGCAGCATTGTCCGGCCCGCATGATTCTGGATCGGGTGGCGGATAAATGGACGTTATTGATTCTGAATATTCTGGTTGAACGGCCGATGCGCTTTAATCAGTTAAAACGCGATGTAGAGGGGATCTCGCAAAAGGTTTTATCGCAAACGCTGAAGAATCTGGTGCGCGATGGTTTTGTGGAACGCAACGTTTTTCCCTCCGTTCCCGTCACCGTTGAATATTCATCAACCCCGTTGGGAAAAACGCTGGCCAAACCGATTGCCGAGCTGACCTATTGGGCCGAGCAGAATATGGAGCGCGTGCTGTCGTCACAGAAAAAATTTGATGAATCATTGAGCGAACCTGACGAACCGCTCTCCCGTTAATCCGTCGTCCCCGGTTTCTGATGCCTGCTGACGCAGGCATCGGTTGCATTTACGGTTTGGGATGTTGCAGATCGAGGCGGTAAATCGCGAATCCCGTCTCGTCGGCGCCGACGGAGACCATCGGATATTGGGTTTTTTCTTTAATGAAAGCCGCGGCTTTGTCGGACGGCGATGTGGCGAAACGGATATCCAGCGGGGTGCTGCTGGTGATGGGCGCCAGCCGCCAGTTATTATCCGCCTGGGGTTTCACTTCTCCCGACCTTTGCGTTTCGGCGCTGATATAGGCCGCCAGCACGGCGCGGTTTTCATCCGGCGAGGCAAAGGCGACATGTTTTTCGCCGGTGCCGGCAAACTTCTCGCCATAGGCGCGGTAGTTATTGGTCGCAATGAGGAAGATCGCGTCGGGAGCGATAGCCTTACCCTTGAAGGTCAGGTTTTTGATACGGTGGGCGTCGTCGTTGATTAAGGCGCATTCACCGTCATAACGCGCCGGCTGCGTGACATCGATCTGATAGTTCACGCCGTCGATAACATCAAAGTTATAGGTACGAAAGCCGTCCCAGTTGAGCAACTCCTGGGGTTTACTCTCGTGGATATCAATTTGTTTGAACTGGCCCGCCGAACATTCCAGCCACTCCCGAACCTCTTTACCATTCACTTTCACCACCACCAGCGTGTTGGGATACAGGTAAAGATCCGCCGCATTACGGAAGGTGAGCCGGCCTTTTTCCACTTCGACATAGCTGGCCGGATCGTTTTTACGTCCGCCGGCCTTAAAAGGCGCGGCGGCGGACAATACCGGCAAGTCGGCCAGATCCGGGTCGCCCTGGATAAAGTGTTCGACATAAGCGCGCTGGGCGTTGTTGACGATCTGTACGGTCGGATCGTCCTGAATCAGCGACAGATAGCTGTACATGTTATCGGCGGATTTGCCGATCGGTTTGCCGACGAAGTCACGGGTATTGCGGTGCGCTTCAGACAATACGTTGACCAGGTTCGCGTCTTCCGGCGCCAGCGATTTTTTCTGCGCTTTATCATAGATGGGTCTGGCTTCCGCTTTGGCCTTCTCGACGCGCCACGCGCCGTCGTCGTTATTCAGCGTGAAATCGACGACGCCGAGATGATCGCCCCACTGGCCCGGCATCACGGCGGGAATGCCATTGAGGGTGCCTTGAGCGATATCGGCGCCTTTGATGGCGCTAAAATCCTGGCTGGGGAAGACGGCATGGGCATGGCCGAACATGATGGCATCAATACCCGGAATCTGGCTGAGGTAGTAGACGGAATTTTCCGCCATGGCTTTGTAAGGTTCGGCGGAGAGGCCGGAGTGAGGGATGGCGATCACCAGATCGGCTCCCTGTTTACGTATTTCCGGCACCCACTTTCTGGCGCTTTCGGTAATGTCTTCCACCGTGACTTTGCCCGCCAGATTGGCCTTATCCCACACCAGAATTTGCGGCGGCACAAAACCAACATAGCCGATGCGCAGCCTGTGGGATTTCCCATCGCGGTCGATGACCGTTTTATCTTCTATGAGGTAGGGCGTGAACAGGGGTTTACCGGTTTTGGCGTCCAATACGTTGGCGTTGACATAAGGAAATTTTGCGCCGGCCAGCGCCTTATGCAGATAATCCAGACCATAGTTAAACTCATGGTTGCCAATGTTGCCGACGGAGTAATCAAGCGTATTGAGCGCCTGATAGACGGGGTGAACCTCGCCGTCTTTTAAGCCCCTGGCCGCCATGTAGTCCCCTAATGGGCTGCCCTGGATGATATCGCCGTTATCGACCAGGACGCTGTTTGTCGCTTGCGCGCGCGCCGCGTGGATCAGACTGGCGGTGCGAACCAGCCCGAATTTATCGGTCGGCGTATCTTTGTAATAATCAAAGTCCATCATATTGCTGTGCAAATCGGTGGTTTCCAGTACCCGTAAATCAACGGTTGCGGCGTGAACGGTTGTGGCGACAAGCGCAGCAAGCAGGCTTAATGCCGGCGAATGCTTCATTGCTTTAACTCCTTTGCGGCTGTTATTTGGGGTATATCTCATATAATGATGAATCTATGGTTAAACATCAGCGTGAAATGTGAGGGTGTTCATAAAATAACGGCGATAATCGTCGTTCGTTTCACCGTTGTATAATGATAGACAGTGGCAGTGTGACGACGATGGCGCGTTCCACGGCATAACCGGTAACGATGAGGTAGAAAATGCTAGAACATATTTGCCAACTGGCCCGTGACGCAGGGGATGCCATAATGGCGGTTTATGAGGGACATCAACCCCTTGAAGTAGCCCGTAAAAAAGATGATTCACCGGTGACAGCCGCCGATCTGGCCGCTCACCGGGTGATTAAAGCGGGGTTGGCGGCGGCGTTCCCGGATATTCCGCTACTCTCGGAAGAAGATCCGGCGCCGTGGTCGGAACGCCGGCACTGGCAGCGCTATTGGCTGGTCGATCCGCTGGATGGCACCAAAGAATTCCTTAATCGGAATGGCGAATTTACGGTCAATATCGCGCTGATTGAAAACGGTCAGGCGGTGCTGGGCGTGGTCTATGTGCCGGTTACCGACGTGATGTATTCCGCGGCGGAAGGCAAGGCCTGGAAAGAAGATAAAACCGGGCGTCGGCAGATCGTCATACAGGATTCCCGCCCGCCGCTGGTCGTGGTGAGTCGTTCTCATGCGGACCAAGAGCTGAAAGACTATCTTGCCCAGTTGGGCGAGCATCAAACGGTGGCGATCGGATCGTCGCTGAAATTTTGTCTGGTGGCGGAAGGGAAGGCCCAGCTTTATCCTCGCTTCGGACCCACCAACGTATGGGATACCGCCGCCGGACATGCGGTTGCCGCCGCGGCCGGCGCGCAGATTCATGACTGGCAGGGCCAGCCGTTGACCTACACGCCGCGAGAGTCGTTTCTGAACCCCGGTTTTCGCGTGTCGCTGTTCTGATTCACGCGCTTTTCTTTTCCCGCCATCAATGCGGCAGGGATAACCTGCCGCATTCTCCCCACATTGTGCTTTCCTGTTCTTCAGCGTGGCGAAAAAGCGCGCTGATTGTCGTCATTTTGTCATCTGCATTGCGTAGATTAGCCTCCGGCCTATGCAGGATCGCCAGAGCGCACGAATACATCATTTTTTGAATACTTACACTAATAGTGAGCGAAATATTTAAATACCATTCTGTAAAAGTGTGTAAAAGCAGTTAATGATACTGTTCGACGCGGAACTTAATGCTATTTTTATTGCACTAACAGTCAGTATCCATTGTTGCATGACGCTCTGCACCCTTGATCATGTCGGCGGTGGAAAGGGCATAGAAAAATAAGAGAATAAGGAGAGTAAAAACGATGAGGATCTTCGAACGTTACAATCCTATGAAGGTCGCAAAGTATGTGAAAACACTCTTTCGCGGACGGATTTATATTAAAGGCGTCGGCGCTTTTGAATTCGATTACGGCAAAATTTTATTGCCAAAGACGCAAGACAAGCGGCATCTGCTGGTGATGTCTGAAGTTAACCGTCAGGTTATCCGATTACAGGCTGAGATGGGATGAAGCTAACCCCGTCGCATCCGGGAATGACGGCGGGGCATAAGCCGCTAAAAGGGTTACTTTTTCTCTGCTGATTTTGCTTCGCCGCCGGCGGGTTTTTCGTCCAGACGGGTAACCAGCAACTGGTCGATCTTATAGCTATCAATATCCACGACTTCGAATTTGAAGCCTGAGAAGCGAACGAAGTCGGTCCGTTTGGGAATTTTGCGCAAGGTGTACATCATAAATCCGCCGATGGTTTCATAATTGCCCGCATGCGGGAAATCATCGATGCACAGCGCGCGCATGACGTCTTCTATCGGCGTACCCCCTTCGATCAGCCAGGAGTTTTCATCACGGGCGACAATTTGCTCTTCCAGGCCCTGGCCGACCAAATCGCCCATCAACGTGGTCATGACGTCGTTAAGGGTAATGATCCCCACCACCAGCGCATATTCGTTCAGAATAACGGCGAAGTCTTCTCCCGCCGTTTTAAAACTTTCCAATGCTTCAGACAGCGTCAGCGTATCGGGCACGATCAGCGCGGGGCGAATCTGTACGCCGCTGTGCAGCTCAAGACTCTGGTTGCCCAGCACCCGGTTCAGCAGATCTTTTGAGTCGACGTAGCCGACAACCTGGTCGATGTGACCGTCGCAGACCAGGAATTTAGAATGCGGCTGTTGGGCGATTTTCTCTTTGATCTGCGCTTCCTGTTCATGCAGATCAAAAAACACCACGCTTTCGCGCGACGTCATGGAAGAGGGTACCGTGCGCGACTCCAGTTCGAACACGTTTTCGATCAGCTCATGTTCCTGCTTACGCAACACGCCCGCCAGCGCCCCCGCTTCGACCACGGCGTAAATATCATCGGAGGTGATGTCGTCTTTACGCACCATCGGCAGTTTAAGCAGCCGGAAAATCACGTTTGCCAATCCGTTAAACAGCCAGACCAGCGGGCGGAAGATAAACAGGCAGAAGCGCATAGGATTGATAATGCGGATGGCAACGGCCTCTGGGGCAATCATGCCAATGCGTTTCGGCGTCAGATCGCCAAATAAAATAAACAGACTGGTGACCAGTACGAACGAGCAGATAAAGCTGACTTTGTCCGCCGACTCCGGCGACATGAATTGTTCAAATAACAGAGAGAAAGTGGGGGAGAAAGCGGCGTCGCCGATTATACCGGCCAGAATAGCGACGGCATTGACGCCTATCTGAATAACGGTAAAGAAAATACCGGGCGTTTCCTGAAACTTTAAGACCAGATCGGCGTTGAGGTTGCCCTCATCAGCCATTTGTTTAAGTTTTAATTTACGAGAGGCGGCCAATGAGATTTCAGACAGCGCAAAAAAAGCGCTGATGGCAATAAGAGCAATAATAAGTAATAGACTGTTTAACATAGTGTTTTCGCTTTAACCCCAGAAAGGGGAAAGGTCATCCTCAGAAAGGCGAATTATCTCAAATAACGCACAAAAAGCCGTTAACAGGGCTGGTTGGTTACCAGCCCAAATTTTTAATAGCGAACCATTATAACAGGAGTGATGAAATTACCGCCAGATTTCAGCGCTGAGGGGGCAGACACACGCCTATGCCGCCTAGCCCGCAATAGCCTGCCGGGTTTTTATGCAGATATTGCTGGTGTTCGTCTTCGGCATAATAGAACGGACCGGCGGGAGCGATTTCCGTGCTGATGCGCCGGTTATCGCCGTTGTCTTTCATCGCCTGTTGAAAACTCAGATAACTCTCGCGGGCCGCCTTTTCCTGTTCCGGCGCGAGCGTATAAATCGCGGAGCGGTATTGGGTGCCGATATCGCCGCCCTGGCGCATACCCTGCGCCGGATCGTGGTTTTCCCAGAAGAGCTGCAAGAGCCGGTCGTAACCGATCGTCTCAGGATCAAACACCACGCGTACCGCTTCGGCGTGGTCGGTTTGTCCGCTGCAAACTTCGCGGTAGGTGGGGTTGGGCGTGTAGCCGCCGGTATAACCCGCGGCCGTGCTGTAAACGCCGGGCTGTTGCCAAAAAAGACGCTCGGCGCCCCAAAAACAGCCCATGGCGAAGAGCGCGACTTGCATATTATCCGGCACATGGGTCATGGAGTGTTCACTGACGGCATGCAATCTGGCGACCGGCATCGGCGTTATACGTCCGGGCAGCGCGTCTGATTGCTTAATCCGCTGCGTTTTATCAACGTTCTGCATCACTTATCTCTCTCCAAAACATGGCTGTGAAATTCTCCTGTTCATCGTCTTCCAAATGACGGACAGGCATCGGCTTTATCCTCGACCTTCAGGCGCCGCCGTCAGCCGCGCGCAAATGGCTCCCTGGCGGCGAGTCGTCGCGCGCATGAGCGGTTTCAACGCCTGTCGTTGGCCGCTATCCCTGCGAGTTGATAATTAGCGAGTATAATATTCAGAGCATAACCGAGAAGCTTTAACCTGTCTTGATAGCGCATCGGCGTTTAATGTTAAGATTATGTTTACCTGTAACGCGGTATTTTGGCATTTACCGGTTTAAGATATATATCTAAAGGAAAATATTGATATTTCCTGCTAACGTTCAGGCAGAGGGTGTTTGCCGATATCATGCGGTATGAAAACGATATTCTAGATTTGATGTGACCGAATAAGGTTATCAGGAAGCTAAGTGACTATTCTCTCAGGAAAAAAAAACAGCCATTCGGGCTTCTGCGCGCCACGCCGACATATTTGGGGTTTACTGTGCGTACTCCTATTTCCCTCCGCAAGTTTTGCCGCCAATGTGCGTTTACAAGTCGTTGGATTAGACGGCGCGCTGCAAAAGAACGTGCGGGCGCGTTTATCCACGATTGCCGCCGATGAAGTGACTGCCGACGGTCGTTTCCGCTCGCGCGTCGATGATGCGATCCGCCAGGGATTACGCGCCCTGGGTTATTATGATCCGCAGATCGCCTTTGAGTTTCGTCCCGCGGTCAATGGCGGGCGGCCGGTGCTGATTGCCAGCGTAACGCCGGGCGAACCGGTAAAAGTAGCTGATGTGAATATTGTGCTGCGCGGCGGAGCCCATGACGACAAGGATTATCAGCAACTGGTGAAGAATGATGCGCCCGACGTCGGCAGCGTACTTAATCATGGCGATTACGATAGCTTCAAGAATTCACTGAATAGTTTGTCGTTGCGCAAAGGGTATTTCGACGCCCGCTTTTTGCAGAGTCGGTTAGGCGTCTTGCAGGCGGAACGCCAGGCTTTCTGGGATATCGATTTTGACAGCGGCGAGCGTTACCGTTTTGGCGAGGTCAAATTCGAAGGTTCGCAAATTCGTGAGGAATATCTGCGTAATCTGGTGCCGTTTCATGCCGGCGATGCCTACAGCAGCGAAGAGCTGGGCGAGTTTAACCGTCGTTTATCGGCCACCGGATGGTTCAATTCGGTGGTGGTTTCCCCTGATTTCAGTCAGTCGAAAGCAACCAAAACCCTGCCGCTGGAAGCGGTCATCACACCCCGTACCCGTAACCGCATCGAAACCGGGGTAGGGTATGCCACGGACGTAGGGCCGCGGCTTAAAACCACCTGGAACAAACCCTGGATCAACAGCTACGGGCATAGTCTGGAAAGCAGCATCAACGTCTCCGCGCCGGAACAGAGCCTCGATCTGAGTTATAAAATTCCTTTGCTGAAGAATCCGTTAGAGCAGTATTACCTGCTACAGGGCGGTTTCAAACGCGAGGATCTCAACGATACCAAGTCCGATTCGACCACGCTGAACGTCGCGCGCTACTGGGATCTCTCCAGCGGCTGGCAGCGGTCCGTCAACCTGCGCTGGAGCCTCGACCACTTTACCCAGGGCAGCGTGACGGACACCACCATGCTGATCTATCCCGGCGTGAGCATCAACCGCACCCGCCAGCGCGGCGGTCTGATGCCGGTATGGGGCGACAGTCAACGCTACTCTGTCGATGTTTCCGATACCCTGTGGGGGTCGGATATTGATTTCGCCGTGTTGCAGGCGCAGAACGTCTGGATCAGAACGCTGGCGGAGAAACACCGCTTTGTGGCGCGCGGCAATCTGGGCTGGATCGAAACCAACAATTTCTCGCGCGTTCCGCCTTCTCTGCGTTTCTTCGCCGGGGGCGATCGCAGCATTCGCGGCTATAAGTACAAATCCATATCGCCGCGGGACAGCGACGATAAATTGACCGGCGCATCCAAACTGGTCACCGGTTCGCTGGAGTATCAATACAACGTGACGGGGAAATGGTGGGGCGCCGTTTTCCTGGATTCGGGCGAGGCCGTCAACGACATTAAACAGAGCGACTTTAAAACCGGCGCGGGCGTCGGCGTGCGTTGGGCATCGCCAATCGGCCCGGTGAAATTGGACGTTGCGACGCCGATCGGCGATCCGGAAAAAAATGACGTGCAGTTCTATATCGCTTTGGGGCCTGAATTATGAGTCTGAAGAATAACCTGGGCCTGATGAAAAAAGTTGGCATCGGTCTTCTCGCTTTCCTGTTGCTGTTGCTCATCACGCTGGTGCTGCTGGTGGGGACGACGCCGGGTTTACATCTGTTGCTGAATGGCGCCGCGCGCTTTGTGCCGGGGCTGGACATCGCCAGCGTCAGCGGAGGCTGGCGCGATCTGACGCTGAAAGATATGCGTTATCAAATGCCGGGCGTCACGGTTAAGGCCGATACGTTTCATTTGTCATTGGCGCCGCGCTGTTTGTTGCAGAGTCAACTGTGCATCAACGATCTGTCGGCACAGAATATTGATGTGGTGGTGGACAGCAAGTCGTTGCCGGTTTCCGAGGAAGCGCCGGCGCCCAGCGAGCCGCTGACTGAATTATCCGCGCCGTTTCCCATCTCGCTGCGTCAACTGGCGTTGAACAACGTTCACGTCGCCGTAGACGATACGGCCATCTCATTGGCCGAATTCCGCACCGGCATGGAGTGGAAAGCGCGCAGTTTGACGCTGCTGCCGACCAGGATCGGCGCTTTGCTGGTCGCGCTGCCGAAAACCCCCGTCGGCGCGCTGGAAGAGGGCAAGGCGACGGCGGCGCAAGTGACGGCGGCCGTTAAAGAAACCGCCGACAGCGTCCGCGAGTCGCTGGAAAGCGGGACGGCGCAAACGGTTCAGATTGATAAAACGCTCTCCGGGGCGCAAACGTCGTCTGCCGCGCCGCTGACGCCCGCCGATAAAAACGGCGCGGCGGATAAGCCAGCCGCAAGCGACGCGGCGTCCGCTCAGCCGCAGCAAGCGCTCGGCGAGCGGCTAACCGAACTGTTCTCCAAACCGTTACTGCCCGACTTGCCGCAATTCACCCTGCCGCTGGATCTGAACATCACGGAAATTCATGGCGAGCAACTGCGGCTGACGGGCGATCAGGACATCCTTATCGCCGATTTATGGATCCAGGCCTCCACGCAGGCGCAACGCCTGACGCTGGATAGATTGGTTGTCCGGTCTCCGCAAGGGGGGTTGAATGTCCGGGGCAATGCGACGCTCAGCGATAACTGGCCGGTTTCCTTATCGGCTAACGGCGTCATCAATGTCGACCCGCTGAAAGGGGAAACGCTCAAGCTCAGCGTGGACGGCGGCCTGCGTGAAAAACTGAATATCGCGCTCAATCTGTCCGGCCCGCAGCGCGCGCAGCTCAATCTGCAAACCGAACTGGCGCAAGCGGGGTTGCCGCTGGCGCTGACGCTGCAAACCGATCGGCTGCGCTGGCCGTTAACCGGGGCGCCGCAATATCAGGTCGACAACCTGCAATTGCAGTTAAGCGGCCAGGCTACGGATTACACCCTTTCGCTGCGCAGCGATCTGCGCGGCGCCGACCTGCCGCCCGCGGCGCTGTCGCTGAACGGCAAAGGCAATGTGCAGCAGTTCACGCTGTCGCGCCTGCGATTGTCCGCTCTACAGGGCCATGCCGATCTCAGCGGCGTGGTCGACTGGAGCAAAGCCATTAGCTGGCGCAGCGAACTGCTCTTGAGCGGCATCAATACGGCGAAACAGTGGCCGGACTGGCCGGCGAAAATCGACGGCAAGGTGACCACGCGCGGCAGTCTGTACGGCGGCAGCTGGCAGCTACAGGTGCCGGAACTGCGTCTGGACGGCAATGTGAAGCAGAACAAGCTGTCCGCCAGAGGCGAACTGCGGGGAAATGCGGCCGGGCAATGGCAAATTCCGGGTCTGAATCTGGCGCTGGGTTCCAACCAATTGAATGTTAAGGGCGAATTGAATGATCGGTGGCGGCTGGACGCCGATATCAATGCGCCGTCGTTGAACGGCACGCTGCCCGGTCTGGCCGGGCGCGCGGTCGGTACGTTGAAATTACGCGGCAATCTGCGCGAACCGCAGATTCTGGCGGATATCACCGCATCGGGCCTGCGTTGGCAAGAGATGACCATTAGCCGTATAAAAGTGGACGCCGACGTGCGCTCCGAGCAACAGATCCAGGGCAAGCTGGCGGTGCGCCTGGAACAACTGCATCAGGCGGGGCTGGATATCAGCCTGCTGACGTTGGCTGCCGACGGCAATGAAAAACAGCATCAGTTACGCCTGAATATGGAAGGCGAGCCGGTATCGGGGCAACTGGCGCTATCCGGCGGCTTCGATCGGCAAACGCAGCGCTGGCGCGGTACGCTGAGCAATACCCGGTTTGATACGCCGGTCGGCGAGTGGCGTCTGATGCAGGCGCTGGCGCTGGATTATCAGAATACCCAGCAGAAAATCAGTATTGGCACGCACTGCTGGCGTAATCCAAATGCCGAGCTTTGCGTTCCCCGAACCATTGAAGCCGGGCCGAGCGGTCAGGCCAGCATCAGATTAAACCGCTTCGATTTAGCCATGCTTAAACCTTTCCTGGGCGAGGACACCGTTTTGGCGGGTACCTTTACCGGCGGCGCCGATGTGAGCTGGCAGCCGGGACAGGGCTTGCCGCAGGCGAAAGTGACGCTGGCGGGCAACGGCGTGAATATCCGCCAGCAAGTGCAGGGAAAAACGTTGCCTGTCGCGTTTGACACGCTGACCCTGAATGCCGGTATCGATCGCGGCCGCGTGCAGCTTGGCTGGCTTATCGCCATCCGGGATAACGGGCGTTTCACCGGCAATGTGCAGATTACCGATCCGCAGGGAAGACGTAATCTTGGCGGCAATGTCGCCATCAATAATATTTCGCTGGCGCTGCTTGCCCCGGTATTGCAGCAGGGGGAAAAGGCCACGGGCATGCTGAATGCCGATTTGCGTCTGGCGGGGAATGCCGCGCGCCCGCAGGTATTCGGTCAGATCGCGCTGGAGCAGTTTGATCTGGACGGCCGCTGGATGCCGATCGATCTGACGAACGGGCGTCTGGCGGTTCATTTCAACGGCATGTCTTCCACGATGCAGGGATTCCTGAAAACCAATAACGGCCAGTTAAACCTGAGCGGCAATGCCGATTGGGAAAATCCCAATGCATGGCGGGCGCGCATTGCGGCCAAAGGGGAGAAAATTCGGGTTACCGTGCCGCCGATGGCGCGGCTGGACGTTACGCCGGATATTGTGTTTGAGGCTACGCCGCAACTGTTTGCGTTAAATGGTTCGGTCAGTATCCCGTGGGCGCGTATCGTGGTCAACGAACTGCCTGAAAGCGCGGTCGCGGTGTCGTCGGATGAGGTCATGCTGGATGAAAACCGTCAGCCGTTGGCGCAAGCCTCTACATCTATCCCCATCAACAGCAACCTGACTATCCGTATCGGCGATGATGTCCGGCTGGATGCCTACGGGCTTAAGGCGAGTTTGCAGGGCGATCTGAAAATGACGCAGGACGAGCGCGGGCTGGGGATTAACGGGCAGGTCAATATCCCTTCCGGCCGTTTCAAAGCCTACGGACAGGATCTGATTGTGCAAAAAGGACTGATTCTGTTCTCCGGTCCGCCGGATCAGCCGGTGCTGAATATCGAGGCCGTGCGTAATCCCGATAATACCGCCGATGACGTCACCGCCGGCGTGCGCGTCACCGGAATGGCGAGCGCGCCCAAGCTTGAAGTGTTCTCCAATCCGACCATGTCGCAACAGGAAGCGCTCTCCTATCTGCTCAGAGGCGAGGGACTCGGCAGCAGCGGAGCCGATAGTTCGGCAATGACATCGATGCTGATTGGTTTAGGGGTTGCGCAAAGTGGTCAAGTTGTGGGTAAAATCGGCGAGGCTTTCGGGGTAAGTAATTTAGCTCTGGATACACAGGGCGTTGGCGATGATTCACAAGTGGTCGTCAGCGGTTACGTGCTTCCCGGCCTGCAAGTTAAATACGGTGTTGGCATATTTGATTCTTTGGCGACGTTAACGCTGCGTTACCGCTTGATGCCAAAACTATACTTGGAAGCGGTGTCTGGTATCGATCAGGCATTAGATGTGCTCTATCAGTTTGAGTTCTAGCGATGCGAATTATTGTCTACGGCAGTTTACGACGCAAACAGGGAAATAGTCACTGGATGACCAACGCCCAATGGCTGGGGGATTGTCAACTCGCTGGATATGAGTTGTATGACCTCGGCCACTATCCGGCGGTGGTGACTGGCGATGGGGAAATTTATGGTGAAGTGTATCGCATCAGTTCGTCAATACTGGCGGAGCTGGATGCATTAAAACGAGACGGTCATGAATACCGGCGGGAGCTGATTTCCACGCCCTACGGCAGCGCGTGGATCTATCTGTATCAGCATTCGGTGACCGGATTGAAACGGCTCGCCAGCGGCGACTGGCTGAAGCGCGACGAGGAATAGCGGATGCCGCCGACCGCAATCAGGAAACATTGCAAACTCTGCGCAGGCGATGTTTCAGATTGCGGTCGATAGCGGTTTTAACCCACCGCCGCAACATCATTACTGGCGCGATTATCAAATGCGCCCCCGGTGAAGACGCGCGGCGTGCCTCCTCCGGTCACGATCTGATCCGCCTGCGTCACGGGTTTTTTCCCCGGCAATAAAGGGAATACCAGCTCAGCAAAACGGATAGACTCTTCCAGATGCGGATAGCCGGACAGTACAAAAGTATCTACGCCCAGATCGGCATATTCCTGCAAGCGCTGCGCGACCGTCTGAGGATCGCCCACCAGCGCCGTGCCGGCTCCCCCGCGAACCAATCCCACCCCTGCCCAGAGATTCGGACTGATTTCCAGCTTATCCCTCCTGCCGCCATGCAAGGATGAGATCCGATGCTGACCCACGGAGTCCTGCCGCGCGAAATTCGCCTGCGCTTTGGCTATCGTTTCATCGTCCAGATGCTGGATTAACCGCTCCGCCGCCTGCCAGGCTTCAGCATTCGTTTCCCGTACAATGACATGCAAACGCACGCCGAAACGAACCTGACGTCCATGTTTTTCGGCTTTTGCACGCACATCCTCGATCTTTTCTTTCACGGCTTCGGGCGGTTCGCCCCAGGTCAAATACGCATCGACCTGCTTGCCGGCAAGTTCATGGGCGGCCTCGGAAGAACCGCCGAAATAAAGCGGGGGAGAGGATTTTTTTTCTGAAGAGTAATAATTCCTGGCATTTTTGGCCTGGATATACTTGCCGTCAAAGTTGACCGTTTCGTCGTTGAATAGCTTTTTCCATACCGTAATAAACTCATCGGCCAGTTCATAACGCTGGTCGTGCTCCAGGAATACGCCTTCGGCAGCCAGCTCGTCGGCATCGCCGCCGGGCACCACATTAAGCAATAACCTGCCGTGTAAGGCTTGATCCAGCGTCGCGGCCTGCCTGGCGATGACGACGGGATGCGCCGTTGAGGTTCGTAAAGCGACCAACAGCTTAATGCGGCTGGTCACGGGAACCAGGCTCGCAGCGGTAATCCACGGGTCGAGATTACCGCTGCCGGTGGGAATTAACAGACCGTCGTATCCCAGATTCTCTGCTGAAACGGCAATCTGTCGTAAATATTCATTTGTCGCATAACGCCCGGCAGGCGATTTACCAAGATAACGCGTGTCGCCGGAGGTGGGCAGAAACCAGAAAATTTCTGTGCTCATCGTATATCTCCTTACTCTATAAAGGATTAATCAACCGGTATGCACGCGGTAAATCATGATGAATAACGTCATCCGGCAATCGCTGTATTACCCCGTTATGGGTTAGGGCCTTAAGGTTTATCCTGCGACCAACGCGCCTGACTGACATCGACTTTCACCGGAATCAAACCAACGTCGGTAAACGTATCGGCCAGTGTCTGCTGCTGGCGAATCACGTCATCGGTGATGCGTTGCGTACCGAAAGGCATACGCGCCAGCGCCCGCAGCCATATCGGTTGCGGCAGGCCAGTGCTTTGGGACAGCACTCGCGCCACCTCTTCATGATTATCGTTGGCCCAGTCGCTCAGTTGCGCCAGTTGTTCGATGACCAGCTTGGCGATGTCGGGATGGTTTTCAGCAAATCGGCGGCTTGCGAGATAGAAGGTGTAGTGCGGGACAAGGCCTTCGGCATCCTGAAGCCGGCGCGCGCCGGCGTTGGTTTCAACCTCCGCATAGAACGGGTCCCAGATGACCCAGGCGTCGATGCTGCCATTCTGGAATGCCGCCCGCGCATCGCTGGGCGTCAGGTAGACCGGCGTGATATCGGTATAGGCCAGCCCGGCTTTTTTCAGCGCCTCGATGAGCAGATAATTCACATCCGACCCCTTATTCAGGGCCACCCGCTTGCCTTTAAGATCTTGTACGTTTTGCACCGTCGATTCTTTCGGCACCACGATCGCTTCGGTCTTTGGATTGGGGATGTTGTGCGCCAGATAAATCAAATCCGCTTTAGCCGCCTGGGCGAAGGCGGGAGGGGCGTCGCCGGTGGCGGCAAGGTCGATACTGCCGACGTTGAGCCCTTCCAGCATTTGCGGACCGGCGGGAAATTCGATCCAGCGGGTGGCGATGCCCTTCTGTTTCAACGCTTCGTCGAGCGTGCCGCGGGATTTGAGCAGCGCCAGAATATTGGCTTTTTGAAAGCCGATATTCAACTGCTTGAGCGGCTGTGTCTCCGCCAATGCCTGACTGAATATTCCCAGCGCCGCCAACGCGGCGACCAGGCGCAGAAAGCGCCGTGCTAAAACATACCCGTAATTCATAAAACCGCCTGTTTATCTGTCGTGAAATATCTAAAAAACTCAGCAGGAGATTAAGACGAACCGCCTGGATTAACGTCAATCGTTTTTAATACGCAATGCCGTTTACGCTCGGGCGCTGAACAGCGTTAATAACGCGGCCGGCAAGATAATACTGCCGCCGTATTCATATTTAAAATCACCTCATCCCGTCGCCAGAAGTAAGGCTTACGTTGTAAGAGCTCGCCGATATTGTCAAAGTAAAAGATTGGTATTGCATAGGATATTTAATGATTAGTGATATAAAATATTTAAAATCACCAATATGACAAACATAAAAACCAAATAAATGTTTTTGTTAGGCATTATCATCTAAGGAAGGCCGGCCGGCATGATATTGTTTTTATCATGATTGAACGGTTTCTCTTGCCGCCAAATACCGTTCTTTAATTAAGGGTAAAACGACGGTCGTCAGGATTGGCATCGTGTAATAATCAGAAATTGATAGCCGGAAAAAACATTTATCAATTAATTCCATGCTCTGTCTATGGCCTTTAAAAACGGATGACGTTAAGCGCAGGTATTGCGCGGCGAGATATATTTAGGAATGCAGGATGTTGATGACAAAGTGCGGCGAGCGGTGAGAATGGATAGATCGTAAAGACGCTTTACTCTTCTATTCTATTTCATTCTCACCGTTCTGGTTCGGTAGATAGTCTGGCATGCCGGCTTACGCCGGCATGATGGAGGAAGGTTTTTATTTCTTGGCGCGCTCGAAGGAGGCGACGATTTCCGCTTTAGCGGCTTCGGCGTTCTCCCAACCTTCCACTTTTACCCACTTGCCTTTTTCCAGATCTTTGTAATGTTCAAAGAAATGGGTAATCTGCGCGCGCAGTAATTCCGGCAGATCGTTGACGTCTTTGATGTGATCGTATTCTTTGGTCAACTTGCTGTGCGGCACGGCGACCAGCTTGGCGTCTTCACCCGATTCGTCAGTCATTTTCAGTACGCCGACCGGACGGCAACGGATCACCGCGCCCGGCTGCAACGGATACGGCGTCGGCACCAGTACGTCGACCGGGTCGCCATCCAGCGACAGAGTATGATTGATGTAGCCATAGTTGCATGGATAGAACATGGCGGTAGACATGAAGCGGTCTACAAACAGCTCCCCGCTATCTTTATCAACTTCATATTTGATCGGATCGGCGTTAGCCGGGATTTCAATAATGACGTAGATATCTTCTGGCAGATCTTTACCCGCCGGGACATTGTTCAGACTCATGTCGGTTTCCTTCTCTTCAAACCTGAAATGGAGTGGCGGTCATTATAGCCAAAACGCGCTTGATGTCCTCGATTTTTAGCGCCTGCCGTTTTCCCGCCAGCGCCGCGCGCAGAGTGTAATAACTTATAGATAAATGTAACAAACTTATTAATTCGTTATTAAGTTACTAAACCCTATGGCGGGTTAAAGCTTAAGAGATCGGCATCCGATAGATGGCCTGCTGCAAATTTCGTTGGCGATTTGCTGCTTTTACAGGATTGATTTTTATAAATTCAGGAGGATGTGATGTTAAAAAATATCACCATTAAGGTGAATTTGCTGGTTCTTTTAGGCGCCATGGTGCTGCTTTTGCTGCTGGTCAGCGCGATTGGCATCAGCTCCATCAATCAGGGGAAAAGATCGCTTGCGACGATTGACAAAATTCAAGGCAAAGAGCTGAGCGCGCTGGCGGGCAGTTACACCGCTTCGCTGCGCGCCCGAACCGGGGTCGCGCTGGCGGCCCGGCAGATGGTGGCCGGCGAGCGGATTAAGGCCGAAGAGTCGGTGGCGCGGGCGCAGGACTATGCGGTGATTTCCCGTCAGGAGATGGCGCGGCTCCTTGAATACGGCGCTGTGACGGCGCATGGCAAGAAGCTGCTCGAAGACATCAAAAAACAGTATGCCGTCTATATCGATCTGGGTATTCAGCCGATGATCGACGCGCTGAAGCGCGGCAACGTGGATGAATATTACAGCCTGCTGCAAAACGTGGTTCCTCCTCTCAGCGCCGACATGGATAAAGCCAATAACGCTTTTCGCGATTTTGCCTTGCAGGTGGGGCAGGAGATGGTCTCTGACGCGGAATCTTTCGCCGTCAGCCGGTTGACCACGATTGGCATCGCCTGCGCGCTGACGCTGGCGATGGCGCTGATTGCCTGGGTTGCGCTGAAACATCTGGTTCTGCTCCCGCTTGGCAAGGCGGTGCGACAGCTGGAGTTTATTTCTCATGGCGATTTGACGCATCAGATTGAGGATGGCGGCGACAATGAGATTGGCCGCCTGATGCAATCGATGAAAAACATGCAGCATTCGCTCTCGCTGGCGGTCGGCCGGGTGCGCGACGCCGGCGGACAGATTGACATCGGCACCGGCGAACTCTCCATCGGCAATACGCATCTGGCGGCGCGCACCGAAGAGTCGGCGGCCTCCATCGAGCAAACCGCGGCCAGCATGGAACAGCTGAATGCGACGGTGAAACTGAACGCGGAGAATGCCGAGCAGGCATATAGTCTGGCGCAGAATGTTGCGGATATCACCGGACAGGGCAGCAATGCGGTCGAACAGATGGTTGAGAGAATGAGCCTTATCTCTCAAAGCTCGGCGCATATCGCCGATATTCTGGCCGTTATCGACGGTATTGCTTTCCAGACCAATATACTGGCGTTGAACGCCGCGGTGGAGGCCGCGCGCGCCGGCGAGCAGGGGCGGGGCTTCGCGGTGGTGGCCGGCGAGGTGAGGAACCTGGCGCAGCGCAGCGCGCAGTCCGCCAAAGAAATCAAAGCGCTGATGCTGGATTCTCAGGAGCGGGTCAGGGAAGGGACGCAAATGGCGGAAACGACCGGCGACATCATGAATAAGGTTTCTGAGGTCGTGACGCACATGACCACCCTGATGCGGGAGATCTCCAGCGCGTCGCGTGAACAGAGTCACGGTATCGAACAGGTCAATGTCGCCGTGTCGCAGATGGATGAAGCGGCCCAGCAGAATGCGTCGCTGGTGGAGGAATCAACGGCGGCGACGCGTTCGCTGGAAGAACAGGCGCGTCAGCTGGCGGAAAGTATGGCGGTATTCAAACTGCCGCGTCAGGAACTGGCGGCGATAGGCCGGTATTGAGTCTGACGGGGTATTGTTATCGACCGACCATTCCCGTCGCGGCGGGAATGGTGATTTGTCTTAAACATCCGCATCGTCAGCGCGTTTTTTCCTGCGCAGTTTGCGCCAGATTTTGCTTTCCTGCCCACGCCACAAGCGCTGAATATTATCATGGTGACGCACCAATATCAGACAGGAAAGCATGGCGACCGGGAAGGTAAACTGCGGCTTAAACCACCAGACGTAGAACGGCGCGATCAGTGCGCTGACGATCGCTCCAAGCGAGGAATAGCCGCTGAGCAACACGGTCAGCAACCAGGTTCCCGTCATCAGGCCGGTGAGATCCCAGCCGATGGGCGCAATGGCGCCGAACGCCGTGGCGACGCCTTTGCCGCCGCGAAAATGAAAAAATACCGGATAGATATGACCGAGACAGGCGGCGATGGCGGTCAGCCCCAGATATAAAGGGGGAACGCCCAGCGCGTACGCCGCCCAGACGGGCAACATGCCTTTTAATATATCGAAGATCAGCACGGTGGCGGCGGTGGATTTGCCGCCGATACGCAGAACGTTGGTGGCGCCGGGATTGCCTGAACCCTGCTCGCGAGGATCCGGCAGCCCGGCGATCCGGCAGACCAGAATCGCGCTGGAAATGGAGCCACACAGATACGCGATTAATATCATACCAAGCGCGGTAGCACTCATAACGCGGTTCCGTTTAATAGAAAGATGTTTAGAAGGTCGTTTAATAAGGGTCGTTTTACTCTTCGCATCTGTGGATAATACGCATAATCCGTCGGAAGTGGTATCCGACAACGACAAAAACAGAGAATGGCGTGATGGATATCGTATTTATTGAAGAACTTACTGTAATTACCACGATTGGTGTTTACGACTGGGAACAGACCATCCGGCAGAAATTGGTGTTCGATATCGAAATGGGCTGGGATAACCGTCAGGCGGCGGGAAGCGATGACGTTAACGACTGCCTGAGTTACGCCGATGTCAGCGATGCGGTGATAACGCTGGTCGAAGGACAGCGCTTTGCGCTGGTTGAACGCGTGGCGGAAGAAGTGGCGACGATGCTGATGCAGCGTTTCGCCATCCCCTGGCTGCGCATTAAGCTTTGTAAGCCCGGCGCGGTGGCGCAGGCGCGTCAGGTCGGCGTGATTATTGAGCGTGGAAAGCGATAAATCTGATTTTTTTGAATTATTACTGATTTGCGTACAACAAAAACGTAATCTGTGAGGTCTATAACATTTTGAAGCGGCTCGCCAAACAGCGCTGCCGCTTTTTTGTGGCACGGCGCACGGGCTGTTGGCGCTTTCAGATCATGGCTGCACGACGTTTTATGATCTCACAGTTATCATACGCAAGGTATTTTAGATGACAGATCTGCACTCATTATTTATTGCATTTATTCTCGGTGTCGTTGAGGGATTGACTGAGTTTTTACCCGTATCCTCTACCGGCCATATGATTATTGTCGGTCATTGGTTGGGGTTTGCGGATGACAAAGCAAAAACCTTTGAGGTCATTATCCAGTTAGGATCGATTCTTGCGGTCGTCGTGATGTTCTGGCGTCGTTTATTCGGCCTTATCGGTATCCATTTCGGCCAGGTTCCCCATGAAGGCCATACCGCCGGTCGTCTGAAACTGAGCCATATCCTGCTTGGAATGATCCCGGCCGTGGTGCTCGGCCTGATTTTTCACGATGTGATCAAATCGCTGTTCGAACCCAAAAATGTGATGTACGCGTTGGTCGTCGGCGGTTTTCTGCTGCTGGCGGCGGAATGGTTAAAGCCCCGGCAACCGCGCGCGGTCGGGCTGGATGATATTACGCATCGTCAGGCGTTTATGATCGGTTGTTTTCAATGCTTAGCGCTCTGGCCGGGCTTTTCCCGCTCCGGCGCCACCATTTCCGGCGGTATGCTGGTGGGCGTCAGTCGCTATGCGGCATCGGAGTTCTCTTTTATTCTGGCGGTTCCCATGATGATGGGCGCGACGGCGCTGGACCTTTACAAGAGCTGGCATTTTCTGACGCTGAGCGATCTGCCGATGTTCGCGGTGGGCTTTATCACGGCCTTTGTCGTGGCGCTGATTGCGATTAAGACCTTCTTACAGGTGATTAAACGTATCTCTTTCGTCCCCTTCGCCATCTATCGCTTTTTTGTCGCGGCGGCGGTGTATGTGGTGTTTTTGTAAGCCGCTCGCAAAGTAAAAAGCCGCGCCATGGCGCGGCTTTTTACTTTTGGCTTATGCAGCAGGCGGAGCGTTATTCGCCTGTTGCGCCTTCCATTGTTCCAACGCCCTGATGCGGCGGCGATTCAGTTCGTTGCGAACTTCAATGCCCTGAAAACCGTCGGCGACCACGGCGGCGCTGGCAACGCCGCTTGCGACGCGAAAGGCCGCGCGCAGATAATCGCCCTGCGGATAGGCGCTTTCTTCAAAGCCGGTGCGTCCGCGGGCATCGGCTTCGCTGGTGATCGCCAACTGTTCCAGCCGCTGCGGCTTACGCCACACGTCAAGCGCATCAAACAGCTTCAGCAACGTTTTGGGCTGCAATTGCTGCACCGTGTGAACCAGATCGTGATATTCCGCGACCAGCTTCGCCAGATCCCGAATGTGATTGGGAATACGCAGCCGCTCGCATAATGCCTCAACCAGTTTCACCCCTGCCGGCCCGTGACCGTGATGGCGCGGCCAAAGTTCGGGCGGCGTCAGTCCTTTGCCGAGATCGTGGCACAGGGTGGCGAAACGGATGTCGACGTCCGGGGTGAGACGGGCGGCGATGGCCAGCGTCATCAGCGTATGAATGCCGGTATCGATTTCAGGATGCCACTTGGCCGGCGCCGGAATGCCGTACAGCTTATCGATTTCAGGAAACAGTACGCCAAGCGCGCCGCACTCTCTGAGCACCTGAAAATAAACCTGCGGGGATTGGGTCGCGAGCGCTTTCTCGGTTTCTTTCCAGACGCGCTCCGGCGTCAGATAGGCCAGTTCGCCCTCGCGCGTCATTTTTTGCATCAGCGCCAGCGTTTCATCGGCAATCTGAAAACCAAGGTCGGCGAAGCGGGCGGCAAAACGCGCCACGCGCAATACGCGCAGCGGATCTTCACTAAAGGCGTCGGAAACATGGCGCAACAGGCGATTTTCCAGATCGCGGCGGCCATGATAGGGATCGATCAGTTCACCCTGTTGCGTACGGGCAATCGCGTTAATGGTCAGATCGCGGCGCAGCAAGTCCTGCTCCAGCGTGACGTCCGGCGCCGCGTGGCAGACAAAACCGGTATAACCGTTGCCTGATTTTCGTTCGGTACGGGCCAGCGCATATTCTTCATGGCTGACCGGATGCAAAAATACCGGGAAATCTCTTCCTACCTGCTGGTAGCCCTGAGCAAGCATTTGCTCCGGCGTTGCGCCAACCACAACCCAGTCTCGTTCGGTAACGGGTAAATTAAGCAGACTGTCCCGTACTGCGCCGCCGACAAGGTAAATATTCAACGTCGGGCTCCTGTGAATGTATCGTCATATTCATGACATATTACCATTTTTGCGCAACATTACCGTAACGGGTGTTGGATAGCGTTAACTCATCCACCGGTCATTCTTCTTGCGACGCGGGATAATGTGCGGCAACAGCAGGCCCAGCAGGAGTCCGGCGCCTGCCACGCCGCCGCCGTACAGGAACCACTGTAGAATGATGGTTCGCTGTTTATCGTCAAGCTGGACATTCGCGGCGCTGACTTTCTTCTGCGCCACGATCAGCTGATTCTTCAACTCCTGATTTTCATTACGCAACCCGTTGATAATATCGTCGCTGGCGGCGACTTTCTGCTGCATTTCCGCCGTGCGCTGGTTCCAGGTCTGATCGATATTGTTCAATTTTGCCGTCAAATCGTTAACCTGATTTTCCAATTCAGGCACCCGGGTTTTCAGACTTGGCGTTTCGCTCAACTGATCGAGCGCAATCCAGCTCGTGCGGTTTTTATCATCGAGGATCTGCGCATAGCCCGCGTCCTGATTAATACTGAGCACCGTCACGGGCGTGCCGGCTTTCAGCGTACCGATAATACGATATTGATTGCCGGGGCCGCTGTGGATATAGGTCAGCAACTCATCGGAAATATAACGTTGTTCATCAGCATGAGCGGTCAAACTTAGGGTAAAGGTCATTAAGGTAAAAAAAATCAGGCGTAATTTCTGCATAAGATCATCAGGTTGCGTAAGTCATGGGATGATAGTAGAGGCTTAAGTCTGACGAGGCAATGATTAAACCTGAATGAGAACTTTCTCACTCTTGGTTCGCCGGTCGTTCCCTTGAGCGGCGCGCGATGTTTTTGTCGCGGCGCGAATCCTGTTTAAGCCTATCGCCGCCGGTGAAAAATCAACGGTCGCCGCAAAGGTGGCAAGGTGAAGTAAAATGTTATTTACTGGCGTAAATTTGATGGAGTCCGGGTCCGGTCTGGTAAATGTTATGAGTGAAGAAATCGAACTGAAATTTATTGTTCATCGCGACAGCGTCGAGTCGTTACGACAGCAGTTGTCCGCCTGGCAAAGCGAGTACAGTCAGGCGGAGCATCTGCATGCCCGGCGGCTGACGAACACCTATTATGAGACGGCGGACGGCTTCCTGCGCAAGCAGGGTATCGGTCTGCGGATTCGCGGCGAGAACGAACGCTATGAGATGACGGTGAAAACCGCCGGTAAAGTGATTGGCGGGCTGCATCAGCACCCTGAATATAATGTCGCGCTGGAGAAAGCGGAGTTGGATCTTAGCCTGCTTCCGGCGGAAATCTGGCCGGAAAACTGCGATCCGGGCGCGCTTCAGCCGTCGCTTAATCCGCTGTTCAGCACGGACTTTACCCGTGAGAAGTGGGTGGTTACTTATCATCAAAGCGTGATTGAGGTTGCGCTTGATCGCGGCGAGATCCGCGCAGGCGAACTCAGTGAACCGTTAAGCGAACTTGAGATGGAGCTGAAGCTGGGACAAACGTCGGACCTGTTTGAACTGGCGACGGAAATCGCCGAATTTGGCGGTTTGCGCCAGGGAAGCCTCAGTAAAGCCGCGCGCGGCTATCATCTGGCTAAAGGCAATCCTGCGCGTGAATGCCGCCCGGCGGGCATCCTTACCCTGGAGCCCAAGGCCACTATCGATCAGGCCATCGGCGCGGCGCTGGAATACGCGCTCAGCCACTGGCAGTATCATGAAGAGCTGTGGGTGCGCGGCAACGCCGAGGCCCGTAAGGCATTGCCGCAGGCCGGCGCGCTGATCCGCGAAATGCTGGTGCTGGTCGGCGGCGTGATTCCCCGGAAGGTGACGACCCTGTTTCGCGCGGCGCTCGCCAGTCTGGAAGACAAGGTTCAGGGGCCGGAGGCGGCGGAAAGCCTGTGCTACAGCGTAGAGTATCTGCAAAGTAAGCTGGCGCTTACTTCATGGCTGGTTGAAGCCGGCTGGCGCAGCTATATGGATAATAAAGAGCGCATCAAGTTACAGGGGTCTTACAAACGTTTTGCCGACATCATGCTGGGACGCAGTTCCGCCGAACTGAAACACACGTTCAACAGTACCCTGAGCGAAGTGCAATATGTACAGCAATTGCCGCGTTTACAACGCAATATTTGCGCGCTGCAACTGTTATCCGGCGCCTATCCGACTGAGCAGGTGGAGGCGTATATGGCGCGCTGGCGCGCGTTAATCGAGTCGATTGAACAGTTATCAGTCGATCACACGCCATCGCCGTATCTGGAAACCTGCCGTAAACAGGCATTGGCACAGCCGCCATTCTGGCTACACAGCGCCGGGAATTAACCGTTAACCGCGTTTACCCGCTATTGACGGCGGGTAACCTCTCAAGGGAACCAGTCATGTCGATCTATCCTTTGCCGTCTTTGCCGCCGTTATTGGCGCAACAGTCCCAACGGGTTTTATTACGTTGGCGGGAAGCCGCCGCGGACCCGGTTCCGGTAACGGAGAACGAGCTTGCCGTCCTGGCGATGAGCGATTTCGTCAGTGACGCGCTGACGCGTTATCCGGACTGGCGGCAGGATATTCACCGCCGGCCGCCGCAGCCGGATGAGTGGCGGCATTACCCTGAGTGGCTGAATCAGACGCTGAGCGGCATCGACGACGAAACGGCGCTGATGAGCGCGCTGCGGCGTTTTCGCCGCCATATGCTGGTCAGGATCGCCTGGTCGCAGGTGGTACGCGCCAGTAGCACGGAACAAACCTTGCGGCAGCTGAGCGAACTGGCGGAAACGCTGATTATCGCGGCGCGCGACTGGCTGTATCAGGCCTGCTGCCGCGATTGGGGCGCGCCCGTCAATGCGCGGGGAATTCCTCAGCCGCTGCTGATCCTGGGGATGGGAAAGCTGGGCGGCTGCGAGTTGAATTTCTCCTCCGACATCGACCTGATTTTTGCCTATCCGGAGAGCGGTCAGACCCAGGGCGGGCGGCGTGAGCTGGATAACGCGCAGTTTTTTACCCGGCTGGGACAGCGGCTGATCAAGGTGCTGGATCAGCCCACGGTCGATGGTTTTGTCTATCGCGTCGACATGCGGCTGCGCCCGTTCGGCGATAGCGGCCCGCTGGTGCTGAGTTTTGCCGCGATGGAGGATTATTATCAGGAACAGGGCAGGGACTGGGAACGCTATGCGATGGTGAAAGCCCGTCTGCTGGGCGGGGCGGAAGATGGATACAGTCAGGAGCTGCGCAGCATGCTGCGGCCTTTTGTCTTTCGGCGCTATATCGATTTCAGCGTGATTCAGTCGTTGCGTAACATGAAGGGCATGATTGCCCGCGAAGTTCGTCGGCGGGATTTGCGTAACAATATCAAACTGGGCGCGGGCGGCATTCGTGAAATCGAGTTTATCACCCAGGTTTTTCAACTTATCCGCGGCGGACGCGAGCCGGGGCTACAGGAAAGGGCGCTGCTGCCCACGCTGCGGCATATCGGCGAACTGGGACTACTGGCGCCGCCTCAGATTGCCGAGCTCAGCGAGGCATACTGTTTTCTGCGCCGTCTGGAAAATCTGCTCCAGGCGATTGCCGATGAGCAAACGCAGACATTGCCCGACGATGAGCTGAATCGGTCGCGGCTGGCGTGGGGGATGGGGGTTGACGACTGGCCCGCGCTGGAACAGGCGCTGGCGCGTCACACGCTCTGCGTCCGCCGCGTGTTTGACGATTTGATTGGCGATGATGCGCCGGACAATAACGATATTCCCGAACACGACAGCTATCGCAGCCTGTGGCAGGACAAATTGGATTATGCCGATCTGGCCCTGCTGACCCCGCACCTGACGGCAAGCGTGCGTGAGAAACTGTTGCGCGAGGTCGTCGATTTTCATCATGACGTCGCCAAGCGGACGATCGGCCCGCGCGGGCGCGACGTGCTCGATCAACTGATGCCCAGCCTGCTGGCGGAAGTGTGCGCCCGGCAGGATGCGGATATCATTTTATCTCGCCTGACCCCTCTGTTGCTGGGGATTGTCACCCGCACCACCTATCTGGAACTGCTGCTGGAGTCGCGGCCCGCGCTGGCGCAGCTCGTCCGGCTGTGCGAGGCTTCGCCGATGGTGGCCGGCCAACTGGCGCGTTATCCGCTGTTGCTGGATGAGTTGCTCGATCCCACCACGCTTTATCAACCGACCGCGCCGGAAGCCTATGCCGATGAGCTGCGCCAGTATCTGATGCGCGTGCCGGAAGAGGATGAGGAGCAACAACTGGAGGCGGTGCGCCAGTTCAAGCAGGCGCAATTGTTGCGTATCGCCGCCGGCGATATCGCCGGCGCGCTGCCGGTCATGAAAGTGAGCGATCACTTAACCTATCTGGCCGAAGCGATTATCGCCGCCGTCGTGCAGCAGGCCTGGTCGCTGATGGTCGCCCGTTACGGTCAGCCCGCGCATTTGCAGCAGCGCGAAGGGCGCGGTTTTGCGGTCATCGCCTATGGCAAGCTGGGCGGTTGGGAATTGGGCTACGGCTCCGATCTGGATCTGGTTTTCCTGCTGGATTGTCCGCCCGATGTCATGACCGATGGCGACCGCAGTATCGATGGCCGCCAGTTCTATCTGCGGCTGGCCCAGCGCGTGATGCACCTGTTCAGTACGCGCACCTCATCGGGCATTTTGTATGAGGTGGATGCGCGTCTGCGGCCTTCGGGCGCCGCGGGGATGCTGGTCAGTACGCTTGAGGCTTTTGATGATTACCAGCATAACGAGGCCTGGACCTGGGAACATCAGGCGCTGGTGCGGGCGCGTATGGTTTACGGCGAGAGCGGCGTTCAGCGGCGGTTCGAGGCCATTCGGCGCGATATTCTCTGCCGCGCGCGCGACGGCGACAAACTGCGTACCGACGTGCGCGAGATGCGTGAAAAAATGCGCCAGCATCTGGCGAATAAGGATAAGAGCCTGTTCGACCTGAAGACGGACGCCGGCGGGATCACCGACATTGAATTTATCGTCCAGTATCTGGTGCTGCGCTATGCGTCGCAGGAGCCGCGCCTGACCCGCTGGTCGGATAATGTGCGCATACTGGACATGATGGCGCAGTATGGCGTGATGGAGGAGCGCGAGGCCGATGCCTTGAAGCGGGCCTACGTCGCGATGCGCAATGAGCTGCACCATCTGGCGTTGCAGGAAATATCAGGACGGGTGGGGCCGGATAAGTTTATGGCCGAGCGGCAACAGGTTCAGCAAAGCTGGAACCAATGGCTGGGTTGAGAAGCGCTTCGCATTCCGTGGAGCCTGGATTCGCTTTTTAATGGTAATAATCCGTCCTGTGATATTATGACGCGCATTATGCGAAATGAGCTTGGAGTATGGAATGAAAGTTACGCTGCCTGATTTCCGCCGTGCGGGCGTATTGGTGGTTGGGGATGTGATGCTGGACCGCTACTGGTATGGCCCGACCAACCGGATTTCACCTGAGGCGCCGGTGCCGGTGGTGAAGGTGGATACGATTGAGGAACGTCCGGGCGGCGCAGCCAACGTGGCGATGAATATCGCCTCCCTGGGCGCGGTTTCACGCCTGGTCGGCCTGACGGGAATCGATGACGCCGCGCGGGCGTTGAGCGCCAAACTGAACGAAGTCAACGTCAGGTGCGATTTTGTTTCGGTGCCTACGCATCCGACCATCACCAAACTGCGCGTGTTGTCGCGTAATCAGCAGTTGATTCGACTGGACTTTGAAGAAGGTTTCGACGGCGTCGATCCGCAGCCGATGATTGAGCGTATCCAGCAGGCGCTGCCTAACATCGGCGCGCTGGTTTTGTCGGATTACGCAAAAGGGGCGCTTACCCACGTACAGACGATGATCCAGACGGCGAAGGCGGCGGGCGTGCCGGTGCTGATCGATCCGAAAGGCACCGATTTTTCCCGTTACCGGGGCGCGACGTTGCTGACGCCCAACCTGTCTGAGTTCGAGGCGGTGGTCGGGCGCTGTAAAAATGAACAGGAACTGGTGGAGCGCGGTATGCGACTGGTGGCTGATTACCAGCTTTCCGCGCTGTTGATCACCCGTTCCGAGCAGGGTATGACGCTGTTGCAACCGGGTAAAGCGCCGTTGAATTTACCGACGCAGGCGCAGGAAGTGTATGACGTGACCGGGGCCGGCGATACGGTTATCGGCGTTTTGGCCGCGGCGCTGGCCGCCGGCAACCCGCTGGAAGAGGCCTGTTTCCTGGCGAATGCCGCCGCGGGCGTGGTGGTCGGCAAGCTGGGCACCTCGACGGTAACGCCCATCGAACTGGAAAATGCCATTCGCGGCCGCTCGGATAGCGGTTTCGGCGTGATGAGCGAGGAGCAACTGAAGGACGCCGTGGCGCGCGCGCGTCAGCGTGGCGAGAAGATCGTCATGACCAACGGCTGTTTCGATATTTTACATGCGGGACACGTCTCCTACCTTGCCAACGCCCGTAAACTGGGCGATCGCCTGATTGTCGCCGTCAACAGCGATGCCTCGACCAAGCGCCTGAAAGGGCCGACCCGACCGGTAAATCCGTTGCCGCAGCGCATGATCGTGCTGGGCGCGTTGGAGTCCGTCGACTGGGTGGTGGCGTTCGAGGAAGATACCCCGCAGCGTCTGATTGCCGAGGTATTGCCGGATATTCTGGTAAAAGGCGGCGATTATCAGCCGCATGAAATCGCAGGCAGCGAAGAAGTGTGGGCCAATGGCGGCGAAGTCAAAGTGCTGAATTTTGAAGACGGCTGTTCCACCACCAATATTATTAACGCCATTAAAGCCGGTAAGTCTGAGTAACTGACTGAAACAGGTATGAATCCATTGAATTTAGAGTCAGCCGAAGTACGTGAGGCAACCTCACGGATAGCAGAACTGCGCGCATTGCTGCGCCATCACGAATACAAGTATCACGTGGAAGATGCGCCGGAAATTCCCGATGCCGAATACGACCGGCTGATGCAAGAGCTGAAAAGTCTGGAACAGGCCTATCCCCAACTGGTGACCAGCGACTCGCCGACTCAGCGCGTCGGGGCCGCGCCGCTGGCGGCGTTCGAGCAGGTGCGCCATGAAGTGCCGATGCTGTCGCTGGACAACGTCTTTGATGAAGACAGCTATCTGGCGTTCAGCAAACGTATTGGCGATCGGCTGAAAAATGCCGAAGACCTGACGTTCTGCTGTGAACTGAAACTGGACGGTCTGGCGGTCAGTCTGCTGTATGAGGATGGCGTGCTGGTGCAGGCGGCAACGCGCGGCGACGGCACGACCGGTGAGAACATCACCGCCAACATTCGCACCGTTAAGGCGATCCCGCTGCGTTTGCGCGGGGACAACATTCCACGTCGTCTGGAAGTGCGCGGTGAAGTTTTCATGAAACACCGCGGTTTCGAACAACTGAACGAAGAAGCGCGCCGCACCGGCGGCAAAGTTTTCGCCAATCCGCGCAATGCGGCGGCGGGCTCGCTGCGTCAGCTCGATCCCCGCATTACGGCCAAACGCCCGCTGACCTTTTTCTGTTACGGCGTGGGCCTGCTGGAAGGGGGCGAGTTGCCCGCCAGCCACTGGCGGCGTTTGATGCAATTCAAAGCCTGGGGGCTTCCCGTCAGCGATCGTATCAAGCTTTGCACCGGCAGCGGCGAAGTGCTGGACTTTTACCGCCACGTCGAGCAGCAGCGCGCCTCGCTGGGCTTTGATATCGACGGCGTGGTGGTCAAGGTCGACGATCTGGCCTTGCAGGCTCGGCTGGGATTCGTCGCCCGCGCGCCGCGCTGGGCGGTGGCGTATAAATTCCCGGCCCAGGAACAACTGACCTGGGTTCGTGACGTTGAGTTTCAGGTGGGCCGTACCGGGGCGATTACGCCGGTGGCGCGTCTGGAGCCGGTGGCGGTGGCCGGGGTGATGGTCAGTAATGCGACGTTGCACAACGCGGATGAAATTGAACGTCTTGGTCTACAGATTGGCGATCGGGTGATTGTACGCCGGGCCGGCGATGTGATCCCGCAGATTGTCGGCGTGGTGGAGTCGGAGCGTCCTGAAAATACCCGGCCGATCCTGTTCCCCGCCGCGTGTCCGGTGTGCGGGTCTGACGTCGAGCGTGTTGAAGGCGAAGCCGTCACCCGCTGCACCGCGGGACTGATTTGCGGGGCGCAGCGCAAAGAATCCCTGAAGCATTTTGTTTCCCGCCGGGCGCTGGATGTCGACGGCATGGGAGACAAGATTATCGATCAACTGGTGGAGAAAGAGTACGTCAAAACGCCGGCGGATCTTTTCCGACTGAGCGCCGGCATCTTGACCGGTCTCGATCGTATGGGGCCGAAGTCGGCGCAAAACCTGGTCGGCGCGCTGGAAAAAGCGAAAAGCACCACGCTGGCGCGCTTTCTGTACGCCCTGGGGATCCGTGATGTCGGGGAAGCGACGGCGGCCAACCTTGCGGCGCATTTTGGTTCGCTTGAGGCGCTATCCGCCGCGGATGAAGAGGCGTTGCTGGCGGTTCCCGATGTGGGAACGGTGGTGGCGACGCATGTGCGTCATTTCCTTGAGGAAGAGCACAACCAAAACGTGATCCGCGAGTTAACCGATCCCGATGGCATAAACGTTCACTGGCCGGCGCCGACGGTGGTCAAGGTTGATGAGATTGACAGCCCGTTTGCCGGCAAGACCCTGGTGCTGACCGGGTCGCTGAGTATTCTGTCCCGCGATGAAGCCAAAGATCGGCTAACGGCGTTGGGCGCGAAGGTCAGCGGCAGCGTATCGAAGAAAACGGATATGGTGATTGCGGGCGAAGCGGCGGGATCCAAGCTGACCAAAGCGCAGGAACTGGGGATCCCGGTGATCGATGAGGCCGAAATGATCCGTTTGCTGGGAGCCTGACCCGTGGAAAAAGAAGACCTGATCGAGATTGCCAATATGCCTATGCCGTTTGGTAAATACCAGGGGCGTGCGCTTATCGATCTCCCGGAAGAGTATCTGCTGTGGTTTGCCCGTAAAGGCGAATTTCCGCAAGGGCGTCTGGGCGAGTTGATGCAAGTTACGCTGGCGATCAAAATAGAGGGTCTGCAAGGGTTGGTTAAACCGTTGAAGAAAAATGGCAAGGCATGAGCGTCATGCCTTGCCTGCTAGCGATCGTTAGACATAGACGTTAATCTGGTTTTCGTCCGTCGGACGGTTAACGCCGTCGCCCTTGGCGGAAACCGCGGCCGCACCGCCATTCGAGTCCTCTGCGGATTGTTGCGCCTGCTGTGCTTCAAGCTGCGCGATCTGCGCTGCAATCGCCTGGATCTGCGCCTGTAGTGCCTCGCTTTTGGTTGCGGTCGTTTCTGCGTCTTCCGATGATTGCGCGACGTCTTTAAGCTGCTCGGTCAACTTTTCAAGCTGCCGGTTGAGCTGATTAATCTTCTGGGTATAGCTCTGCGACGCGCCGCCCGCAGATGAAGTCGCTGATGAAATTGCACTGATGCCGGACATTTTTCCTCCTAATAAAGATCACGCATAGTGTGAGTTTATTATCGGTAACTACCTGTAAGCATTGAGGAGAATTAGGTTGTCAAGGCGCATGGTTGTCGTCAGTATTGCGTAATACATGTAACAAAACATGTTTCCTGCCGGATTGCCGCCCCTTTGCTGCCGCGCCATTTTTTACTGTCAGTGGTATTTCCGCCGCCTATCCGCATAGCGAATCGCGACATTACACGTAAAGATCGAGCCGGTTATTTCCCGAGGGCGCCGCGACCGTGTCTTGGGCTGCCGACGCGCTGGTGTCCGTTGTCGTCGGCGTAACTTGCTGTCCCTGCTGCAAGGCGGCTATCTGCGACTGGAGCGCGACCAACTGAGCCTGAATAATCTGTTTCTGCTCCTGGATGCTGTTATCGCCACTGGCGGCAGGGACGCTGAGTTGCGACAGCTTATCGTTAAGGTGATTAATGCGTTGATTTAGCTGTGTAACCTGTTGGTCGACATCATTAGCTGTGCTGGATGTTATCGGCGCGATAGCAGAAACTAAAGCCAGAGAATTGGAATAGGTAGACATCGTTTTATCCTCAACGTAAAAATTCCTGATGGCAACCTTATTAGTATCGGTCAAATTTTCCCCAGCTTTAATGTTTGGAAATATTAATTAACGTCCATAAACATTAATCGCGCTGTTTAAGCGTTTCGCCTGATTGTTCAAGCCTTCGGCGGTTTCCGTTGATTGCGCCACCATATCCGTATTACGTTGCGTCATCTCCTCGATATGGGCTATCGAGGTATTGATCAATCCCAGCGCCGAGGTTTGCTCTTGGGCGGCATGGCTGATCTCTTTGATCATCGTCGCGACTTGCAGCGCCTCATTCACAATATCGCTGATATGTCTGCCGGCATTTTCCACCCTCTCTTCCCCGGACTTCACGCTTTTAACATTATCGTTAATCAGCGCTTTAATCTCTTTCGCGGCGGATGCCGAATGCTGGGCCAAATTGCGGACTTCCGTCGCCACCACGGCAAATCCCTTGCCTTGCACGCCGGCCCGCGCCGCTTCTACGGCGGCATTCAGAGCCAGGATATTGGTCTGAAAGGCGATGCTGTCGATCACGCTGATGATATCGACGATTTTATTACTGGTCGTGGAAATGGAATCCATCATACCGATGGCTTCTTTCATGATTTCTCCGCCTTTGATGGCCGACCGGCTGGCGGTTTCCGCCATCTGCGTCGCCTGTGCGGCCGTTTCGGAACTCTGCTGTACCGCGGCGGTAATTTGCTCAATGGCCGCCGCCGTCTGTTGCAGGTTGGCGGATGTCTCCTCCGTGCGGGTATTCAGCGCGATATTGTTTTCCGCCAGCCGGTGGCTGACTTCCGTCATGCCTTTTACCTGCGTGCCGACATCATCGACCAGCGAGTGCAGATTGAGCCCGAACTGGTTGACTGCCCGCATCAATAGGCCGATCTCATCAACCCGATTCAGGCGTATGGTTTTTCCTTTACGGCCGGAGACCACATCCTGAGCCTGTTTCAGGATGGTTTTCAGCGGTCGTGCGATCTGCTGTTGCAGGAAAGCGTCCAGCAGCAGAATCAACGGCAGCGTCAGCGCGGCCAGCCATAGCGGATTAATGCCGACCAGCGCGAGTAGCGCGGGAATAATGCCGGCGGTCAGCACCGCCAGACGCAGGCGCCAGCGGACGGATAATTTTTGTAAGAGCGAGAGCGGGGAGAAGATACCGCTTCGAATCACTAATCCTTTATAAAATTTACGTTTCCCGGCCTGCTTTTTCTTCATTGCGGCATAGAGGGGTTCAACCAGTTTGATTTCATCCGCGCTCGGCGTATTGCGCACCGAGATATACCCCGTAAGTTGATTTTGATGATAAACCGGCGTGACGTTCGCTCTAACCCAATAATAATCGCCATTATTGCGCCGGTTTTTTACCAGCCCGGTCCAGCTATCGCCTTGCTTTAAGGTAAACCACATGTCTGCAAATGCTTCGACCGGCATATCCGGGTGACGCACGATATTATGTGGCTGATTGAGTAATTCGGATTCAGAGAAACCACTGACGTTGATAAATGCGGAATTGGCGTAGGTAATATGGCTCTTTGTATCCGTTGTGGACATCAAGATGGTATCCATATCCAACAGATACTCCTGCTGTGTAACAGGCGTATTTAATCTCATCGAAAACCCCAGAATGTGCATACCCATACGGCTTTAAAGCCGCAACGTCGTTTTGGGTATTTTGCTGTGTAAATTAGTCAATATTTCATCGCCATAAGCTGAAATTTCGCCGCTTAATCTGCTGAAATGCATTAAATAAACTTATATTTCCATTATTCACGTTACTATTATGTTGGCGCGTCGTGAAATTTATGGGGAATATATGCCGTTATTGTAATAAAGGCGTCGCTGATTTTTATCGCGCCTTGCTATCCAGACTGCGATCTTTTTTTAAGATCAATGTCGGAATATATTCATCGGCATGTCAAGTATTGTAAATTTATGACGACGGGGATCCTGATGTCAATGCATTCGTTTAATTATTAAAAAATCGGCTGGTGAAAAATCGTTATTACCCGCGCGTGACAGGAAGTGATAAGCATCGGCAGTAAAAACGTCGGCCTGTGTTAAATGAGGCGACCGTTTTTAATTTGTTATCAAAATATTATCTTGGATGTTGCTCATTATGAGGTTTGTGTGGATTATTTACTCATATATCTAAAGATGATGGCGGTAAAATTGATATTTCACCGGAAAATGAAAATAAGCATTATGGCCGGAATATATCCGGCCATATTATAGGCAATAACAGTCAGGTGACTGGCGCCGGGTTGAAAACGGCCAGCGCGTTATGCAGACCCCATTGATCGGACCAGGTTTTCTTATGACCGCTGGCAATATCCAGAATAAAATGGAAAAGCTGCCAACCCACATCTTCAATGGTTGCTTCGCCGGTGGCGATGGTGCCTGCGTCAATATCCATAAGATCGTACCAGCGATTAGCCAGTTCCGTTCGGGTCGCCATTTTGATGACGGGAACGGCCAGCAAGCCGTAAGGCGTGCCGCGGCCGGTGGTAAACACCTGAACGGTAATACCGGAAGCCAACTGCTGCGTGCCGCAAACGAAATCGCTGGCTGGCGTTGCGGCATAAATCAGGCCGCGTTTGCTGGGACGCTGTCCCGGAGACAGCACTTCAACGATAGCGCTGGTGCCGGATTTGGCGATAGAACCCAGCGCTTTTTCCACCACGTTAGCCAGCCCGCCTTTTTTGTTGCCCGGCGAGGGATTGGCGCTGCGATCGGTCTGGCCGCTATCGAGGTAATTATCATACCAGGCCATTTCTTCCAGCAGACGTTTGCCAACCTCTTGGTTAATCGCTCTGGGGGTGAGCAGATGAATCGCATCGCGCACTTCGGTCACTTCTGAAAACATCACGGTAGCGCCGCAACGTACCAGCAGATCGGATGCAAAACCCACCGCCGGATTCGCCGTTACGCCGGAGAAGGCATCGCTGCCGCCACACTGCATACCGACCACCAATTCAGAGGCCGGGCAAGTTTCACGCTGGCGTTGGTTCAATTGTTGCAGATGTCGATCGGCCATGGCCAGGATATCATCCACCATTGATTTGAAGCCGATATGATGTTCATCCTGTAAACGGACAATGCTGCTCTCATCGAGTGAAATAGCCTGTACATCAGGCGTTCCTTCCAACAGGCGTTCCGGTTGCAACTTTTCACAACCTAAGCCGACAACCAGGATCTCCCCGCCAAAGTTAGGGTTCAACGCCAGGTTGTGAATGGTGCGGATCGGCACGACCGCCGCCGGCGCATTAATGGCGACGCCGCAGCCATACAGGTGATTCAGCGCGACTACGCCGTCCACATTCGGGTATTTAGGCAGGAGATCGCGTTCAATAATTTTGACCACGTAATCAACCACCCCCGCTACGCAATGGACGCTGGTGGTAATGCCAAGCAGATTTTTCGTGCCGACGCTGCCGTCCGGGTTTCGGTAGCCTGCAAAAGTATAGCCCTCGAGTGGAGGAAGCGCGGCGGGAACGTTGGTTGCCAACGGCAGCGCGTTTAACGCCGGGGGCTGGGGCAGTTCGACCAGGGATTCGTCAATCCAGCTGCCCTGCGGAATATCCTTTAACGCATAGCCAATGATTTCGCCATAGCGGATAATAGGGCCGGATTTGGCAATATTAACCAACGCGACTTTGTGTCCCTGAGGGATATGCTCAATTAGTTTCAATCCCGTATCAAATTGCGTGCCGGCGCATAAGCCATCGTTATTAACGACAATGGCGACGTTATCGGATGCATGAACCTTAATATAAAGTGGTCGCTCGATTACCGCATTATTCTTTGATTTATATGACATGATGCAAGCCTTTGTGATTAATATATCACCTATGACATGGGTTTTTATGATTTACGACATCGCTCACTGATCAGTATACGTCAACGCCCGTGGCCTACACATTATGCAATTGAATGAAATGTTATTATTTGACCTCTCGTTTATCGGGCGAATGTCCAGCCATTGGTGAGGTCGATCACAATGTTTACGCGTCTGTTTTTTAACGGCTGAGGAAATAAGTCGGCGCTGAATTATGATGAGTAAAATGCTGTTTTCGTGAACCATCTCCCATTATATAGGGCAAATGCACCAATATATCAAAAATGAAATTTTTAATGTTGTGCTTTTCCCTAGTGAGCGGCAGAGAATTAAAAATTATACTCGTACAGCGAGTGAAAGCTGTCTATTAATTATTTCGCTGCTATATAGCCGGGCTATTAGCGAAAAATAAGAACGCGAATTCAATATCCACATATCTTCATTCTGATAACCCTACAATGTCATTTGTTATTCGGAATGAATGAGCTAACCGCGATAAAGCAGGAGTTCATAATGAATACAGTAAGCTCAGCAGCCGGCGCGATGCAAAAGAGAACAAACGCCCGCTACTGGATTGTCGTGATGTTATTTATTGTCACCTCGTTTAACTATGGCGATCGCGCCACGTTGTCCATTGCCGGTTCGGCCATGTCCAAAGAAATTGGTCTTGATGCCGTCGGCATGGGCTATATCTTCTCCGCGTTTTCATGGGCATACGTCATCGGGCAGATCCCGGGCGGCTGGCTGCTGGACAAATTCGGCTCCAAGAAAGTGTATTTCTATAGCATTTTCACCTGGTCGCTTTTTACTTTATTACAGGGGTTTGTCGATCTATTCAGCGGCGCTGGTATTGTTATTTCCTTGTTCCTGCTGCGTTTTATGGTGGGGCTCTGTGAATCGCCTTCCTTCCCGGGGAACAGTCGTATTGTCGCCGCCTGGTTTCCCGCTCAGGAACGGGGTACGGCGGTGGCGATATTTAACTCCGCACAATATTTCGCCACGGTGATTTTTGCCCCGATCATGGGCTGGCTGACCCATGCGGTGGGTTGGGCTCATGTATTCTGGTTTATGGGCGGTCTCGGCATCATTCTCAGCTTTGTCTGGCTGAAAGTGATTCACGATCCGAAAGATCACCCGGGCGTCAATCAGGCTGAGCTTGATTACATTGAAGCGGGCGGCGCGCTGACTAACATGGATGCGCAAGGCGTCAAAAAAACCACAGAAAAAGGTGAAAAATGGCATCAGATTAAGCAGTTGCTGCAATCACGCATGATGATCGGCGTTTACATCGGACAGTATTGCATTAATGCCTTAACCTACTTTTTCATCACCTGGTTCCCGGTTTACCTGGTGCAGGCCCGCGGCATGTCGATCCTTAAGGCCGGATTCGTTGCCTCCGTTCCCGCTATCTGCGGCTTTGTCGGCGGCGTTCTGGGCGGCGTGATTTCTGATTTTCTGATGCGCCGCACCAACTCCCTGACCTTTGCGCGTAAAACCCCCATCGTTCTCGGCATGTTTCTCTCCATGTCGATGGTGATTTGCAACTATGTCGAAACCGAATGGATAGTTGTGGCGGTAATGGCGGCGGCTTTCTTTGGCAAAGGTATCGGCGCATTGGGCTGGGCGGTCATGGCGGATACCGCGCCGAAGGAAATCAGCGGACTCAGCGGCGGTCTGTTTAATATGTTCGGCAACGTTTCGGGAATTGTGACGCCGATCGCCATTGGTTACATCATTGGCATGACGGGCTCTTTCAACGGCGGTCTGATTTATGTCGGTATTCATGCGCTGGTCGCCATCGTTAGTTATCTGTTCATCGTGGGCGAAATAAAACGTATTGAATTAACGCCCTTTAAACAATAACAACCACCTGAGTCGGGTATTTTTACACGAGGATATCCGGCGCCCGATAACGTCATAAATAACGCGCAGTGAATATGTCATCGGCGAGAGATGTTTTCGTGAAATATCTCTCAATAGTTTGGGCTGATGACTTATTTAATCTTTTTTATGCGCTGAAAAACTGGGCGGTTGCACAGTGAGTTAGCAAACGAAAAAAATTATACTTGAGCTGAAGTCGATGGGATGAATTAACGACGAGACGCGTGCCTTAGTCGGTTTTTCCAAAGAATGATCTTAATCATAATCAGCTTGTTATTTTAATATTCCTCTCGTGCCGCCTATTTTTCGGCGAAAAATAGGCAGGCGAAAATAAAGCAGGAAAAGAGTATGAAATCATTGATTGATGTATCCGCTATTCCGCTTATCGAACGGTTATCGCCAGTATCTGAATTAATTCTCCGCCACGCATTTATCTGAAATCAGGAGCAGGTCATGAACAATCATTCTTTTTCATCCTCTCCCGTCATTACCGATATGCAGGTTATTCCGGTTGCCGGGTATGACAGCATGTTGCTGAACATCGGCGGCGCGCACGGGGCTTATTTCACGCGCAATATCGTCATTCTGACCGACAGCGCCGGGCATACCGGGCTCGGCGAAGCGCCGGGCGGCGAAGTGATTTACAACACGCTGCTGGCGGCGATACCGCGCGTCAAAGGCGAACATCTGGCGCGCATGAACCGCCTGGTGCATGACATCCATGTCGGCAACCAATCCTCGGATTTCGATTCGTTCGGCAAAGGCGCCTGGACGTTTGAATTACGGGTCAATGCGGTGGCCGCGCTGGAAGCCGCCTTGCTTGATCTTCAGGGCCAGTTCCTCGGCGTGCCGGTGTCCGAACTGTTGGGGCATGGACAACAGCGTGATGAGGTCACGGTGCTTGGCTATCTGTTCTACATCGGCGATCGCCTGAAAACCGACCTGCCGTACCTGGCGGGCGAAACGGGGAAACATGAGTGGTATCGCCTGCGTCATGAGAAAGCGATGGATAGCGACGCCATCGTTCGTCTGGCCGAAGCGGCCGCCGACCGTTACGGCTTCAAAGATTTCAAACTGAAAGGCGGCGTATTGCCGGGCGAACAGGAAATCGATGCGGTCCGCGCACTGGCAACACGCTTTCCCGATGCCCGCATCACCATCGATCCGAACGGCGCCTGGTTATTGGATGAAGCGGTTCGCCTGTGCAAAGACATGCAGGGCATTCTGGCCTATGCGGAAGATCCCTGCGGCGCGGAACAAGGATTCTCCGGGCGTGAAATCATGGCGGAGTTTCGCCGCGCCACCGGCTTACCGGTGGCAACCAATATGATCGCCACCAACTGGCGTGAAATGAATCACGCCGTGATGTTGCAGGCCGTCGATATTCCGCTGGCCGACCCGCATTTCTGGACGATGCGCGGCGCGGTGCGCGTCGCGCAAATGTGCGATGAGTGGGGGCTGACGTGGGGCTGTCACTCCAATAACCATTTTGATATTTCGCTGGCGATGTTTACGCACGTCGGCGCGGCGGCGCCGGGCAATCCGACCGCCATTGATACGCACTGGATCTGGCAGGAAGGCCAATATCTGACCAAAGATCCGCTACCGATCGTCAATGGCAAAATCAAGGTGCCGGATCGTCCGGGACTGGGAATTGAACTGGATAGGGATCGGGTAATGAAAGCGCATGAATTATATAAAAAATTGCCCAGCGGCGCACGTAATGACGCCGCCGCGATGCAGTACCTGATCCCCGGCTGGACATTCGATCGTAAACGCCCGGTCTTTGGTCGTTAATTATCCGTACCCCTACTTCAATAAGGATAAAAACCATGACTTTGCAACATTCAACACCGGTTATTACCGACATGCAGGTTATCCCCGTCGCCGGGTATGACAGCATGCTGCTGAATCTTAGCGGCGCGCATGCGCCTTACTTTACCCGTAATATCGTGATCCTGAAGGACAACGCCGGTCATACCGGGGTCGGGGAAGTCCCCGGCGGCGAGAAAATACGTCAGACGCTGGAAGACGCCGGCGTATTGGTCATCGGTAAAACGCTTGGCGAGTATAAGAACGTGATGACGGCGGTGCGTAATCAGTTCGCCGATCGCGATGCGGCCGGCCGCGGGTTACAGACGTTTGATTTGCGCACCACGATTCATGTGGTGACGGCGATTGAGGCCGCCATGCTCGACCTGTTGGGCCAGTTCCTGAATGTTTCGGTGGCGTCGCTGCTGGGCGATGGACAACAGCGCGATGCGGTTGAAATGCTGGGTTACCTGTTTTACATCGGCGATCGCAACAAAACCGATCTGCCTTATCAGAGCCAGCCGGATGAAAAATGCGACTGGTATCGTCTGCGCCATGAAGAAGCGCTCACGCCGGAAACCATTGTCCGTTTGGCCGAGGCCTCTTACGAAAAATACGGTTTTAATGATTTCAAACTGAAGGGCGGGGTTCTGGCCGGCAGTGAAGAAGCGGAAGCGGTGACGGCGCTCGCTGAACGTTTCCCTCAGGCGCGGATCACCCTGGATCCCAATGGCGCCTGGTCTCTGGACGAAGCCATCGGTCTGGGCAAACAACTGCGCGGCGTACTGGCGTATGCGGAAGATCCCTGTGGCGCGGAACAGGGGTTCTCCGGGCGTGAAATCATGGCGGAGTTTCGCCGCGCCACCGGTCTGCCGACCGCCACCAACATGATTGCCACCGACTGGCGTCAGATGGGACACACTATTTCGCTACAGTCTGTCGATATCCCGCTGGCAGACCCCCATTTCTGGACGATGAACGGCTCCGTTCGCGTGGCGCAGATGTGTCACGAATGGGGACTGACCTGGGGCTCTCACTCTAATAATCACTTTGATATTTCACTGGCGATGTTCACCCACGTGGCGGCGGCTGCGCCGGGCAAAATCACGGCCATTGATACGCATTGGATCTGGCAGGAAGGCAATCAGCGTTTAACCAAAGCGCCATTACCGATCGTGGGCGGCATGGTCGAGGTGCCGAAGAAGCCGGGACTGGGCATCGAGCTGGATTGGGAGCAGGTGCTGAAAGCGCATGAGCTGTACAAAAACATGGGGCTGGGCGCCCGCAACGACGCGGTGGGGATGCAATATCTCATTCCTGGTTGGGCATTCGACAATAAACGTCCGTGCCTGGTGCGTTAACCGTTTGATTATCTAGCTGTTTAAGGGCGCCGTTTCAGACGAGGCGGCGCCGGACTTGCCGAGGATAAAAAATGAAAACTACGTTGTTGCCTAACCATTTTCGTCAAAATCTACGCCAGGGAAAAAAACTGATTGGCTGCTGGTGCGCGCTGGCAAATCCTATTTCCACCGAAGTGCTGGGGCTGGCGGGGTTTGACTGGCTGGTTCTGGATGGCGAGCACGCGCCGAACGACATCAGTACTTTTATTCCGCAACTCATGGCGCTGCAAGGCAGCCGCAGCGCGCCGGTCGTTCGCCCTCCCTGTAATGAACCGGTGATTATCAAGCGATTGCTGGATATCGGTTTTAATAACTTCCTGATCCCTTTTGTGGAAAGCGAGGAAGAGGCCATCGGCGCCGTCGCGTCGACGCGTTATCCGCCGGCGGGCATCCGCGGCGTTTCCGTCGCGCATCGCAGCAATGCCTATGGCACAGAGCCTGACTATTTCGCCACCATCAACGACAACATCACCGTTCTGGTTCAGATCGAAAGCCGGCAGGGCGTCGACAATCTGGATGCCATCGCCGCCGTTGACGGCGTAGACGGTATTTTTGTCGGACCGGGCGATCTCTCCGCCGCGCTGGGTTATTTAGGCCAGCCTAATCATCCTGAGGTTCAGCGCGTCATCCGCCATATCTTTGAACGCGCCGCCGCCCACGGCAAGCCTGCCGGCATTCTGGCGCCGGTCGAGGCCGACGCCCGTCGCTACCTGGAATGGGGCGCGAGCTTTGTGGCGGTAGGCAGCGATTTAGGCCTGTTTCGTAGCGCGACTCAGGCGCTGAACGACAAATTTAAGCAGTGATGTCAGCGCTAATGCGCGTGGTCAATACACCGGACAATGGGGTTATCACAATGAAAATTGGTTTTATCGGACTGGGCATTATGGGAAAACCGATGAGTAAAAATCTGCTGAAGGCAGGTTATTCATTGGTCGTGATGGACCGTAACAGCGCGGCCGTCGCGGAGGTGGTCGCCGCCGGCGCGGAGCCGGCCGCGCTGCCGAAACAGGTGGCGGAACAGTGCGACATCATTATCACCATGTTGCCGAACTCTCCGCAGGTAAAAGAGGTGGTGCTGGGCGAGGGCGGGGTGATAGAGGGCGTCCGCGCCGGCGGCGTGGTGATTGATATGAGTTCGATTGCGCCGCTGGCCAGTCGCGAAATCGCCGCGGCATTGGCGGAAAAAGAGATCGGCATGCTGGATGCGCCCGTCAGCGGCGGCGAACCGAAAGCGATTGACGGCACGCTGTCCGTGATGGTCGGCGGCGATAAAGCGCTGTTCGAGCGCTGTTTCGACATCATGAAAACGATGGCCGGTTCGGTGGTGCATACCGGCGATATCGGCGCGGGCAATGTCACCAAACTGGCGAATCAGGTGATTGTGGCGCTGAATATCGCCGCCATGTCGGAAGCGCTGACGCTGGCGACCAAAGCCGGCGTCAACCCGGAGTTGGTTTATCAGGCGATTCGCGGCGGCCTGGCGGGCAGCACGGTGCTGGACGCCAAAACGCCGATGGTGCTGGATCGTAACTTCAAACCGGGTTTCCGCATCGATTTGCACATTAAGGATTTGGCCAACGCGCTGGATACTTCACACGGCGTCGGCGCGCAGCTGCCGTTGACCGCCGCGGTGATGGAAATGATGCAGGCGTTGAAAGCGGACGGTCTGGGTACGGCCGATCACAGCGCATTGGCTTGCTATTATGAAAAATTGGCTAAAGTTGAAATAACGCGGTAGACATTACGCATTACGTGATGATTGTCGCCGCGGCGTACATTGTGGTATGCCGCGGCGGTCGTCGGGGTAATCATTCTGATAAACGCCGGTTCAGCAGTGCGGACTATTGATGCAATCGGATCGTTTATGAAATCGGATCGTTTATGAAAATAGTTATCGCACCGGATTCTTATAAAGAAAGTCTGTCGGCGCAAGACGTCGCCACGCAAATTGAGCTGGGGTTTCTTGATGTGTTTCCCCATGCCTGCTACGTCAAATTGCCGGTTGCCGATGGCGGCGAAGGCACCGTTGAGGCGATGGTGGCGGCTACCGGCGGAAAGCGGGTCAATGTTCAGGTCACCGGGCCGTTAGGCGATAACATCGAGGCGTTTTTTGGCCTGTCGGGCGATGAAAAAACGGCGTTTATTGAAATGGCCGCCGCCAGCGGTCTGGAGCAGGTTCCGACACATCGGCGCAATCCGTTGCTGACCACCAGCTACGGCACGGGCGAGCTGATTCGCTGCGCGCTGGATCATGGCGTCAAGCATTGCATCATCGGCATCGGCGGCAGCGCCACCAATGATGGCGGCGCGGGCATGGCGCAGGCGCTGGGCGCGAAGCTGCTGGATGCCTCCGGCGAGCAGATCGGTTTCGGCGGCGGCAAGCTTGATCAACTGGCCAGTATTGATATCGGCGAGCTGGATGCGCGCATAAAAACCTGTCGTTTTGAAGTCGCGTGCGATGTCACCAATCCGTTGACCGGTAAGCAAGGCGCGTCGGCGATTTTCGGCCCGCAAAAAGGGGCGACCGACCAGATGATTGAACAGTTGGATAACGCCCTCAGGCATTATGCGGCGGTCATCCGCCGTGATTTGGATACCGACGTCGAACGTGTTCCCGGCGCGGGCGCGGCGGGGGGAATGGGCGCCGCGTTACTGGCGTTTTGCGCCGCCGATTTGCGCCAGGGGATCGAGATCGTCACTGAAGCGCTGGGGCTGGATGCGCTGGTGCGGGACGCGTCGTTGGTGATTACCGGCGAAGGGCGCATCGATAGCCAGACGATCCACGGCAAAGTGCCGATTGGCGTCGCCAGAGTGGCCAAACGCTACCATATACCGGTCATCGGTATCGCCGGCAGCCTGACCGCGGATGTCGGGGTGGTGCATGAACACGGTCTGGATGCGGTATTCAGCGTGCTGTACAACATCTGTTCGCTGGAAGACGCGCTGGATAACGCGGCGGACAATGTACGCATGACGGCGCGCAATATCGCCGCCACCATCAAACTGGCGCAGGGATTGCCGGATGACTGAGGCGCGAGGCGGACGCGGTCATAAGGCCCGTCAGGCCTGCTGAACCGCGCTCGGGTTTAGGTGCGCCGCCGCCGCCTTGCCGACATTATCGATTTCATCCAGCAGTTCCAGCCATTCCGGCTCCAGTTCGCCGGCATCGATCCCTTTGCGCAACTGCTGTTCCAGATAACAGCAGATTTGCTTCAGGCGCGGCACCCCGCTGTAGCTGCAACTGCCGTGCAGTTTGTGGATCAGATCGAGGATGTTATCGCTCGGTTGGCCATTCATCATGTTTTCAACCTGTTGGCTGACCTCCGGCAGAAAGTCCAGCAGCATCTGGAGCAGTTCGCGCGCCAGTTCCGGCTTATTGGCCGCCTGCCGTTGCGCCAGCGTCCAGTCCAGGGAGCATGGGCTATCCTGTGGTTCATCCGCGGGCGCGGGTGCCGCTTTCATATTCATATGGGAATAGCGGGACAGCACTTTGTTCAGCATCTGCTCGTCAATCGGTTTTGCCAGATAATCATCCATCCCCGCCTGGAGCATATGGTCGCGCTCATCGCCCATGGTATGGGCGGTCACGGCGATAATCGGCGTTTCCGCGTGATGAGGAAGCTGGCGGATTAACTCACTGGTGCGGATGCCGTCCATCCCCGGCATCTGAATATCCATCAGGATGATATGAATATCCTGCTCTCTGGCCTGGTGGATGGCTTCCGCGCCGTTTTCGCACAGAATGACTTTTTCGACCTGTTCTTCCAGCAGCGTGCCGATCAATTTCAGGTTGGCCGGGTTATCGTCCACCGCCATCACGCACAGCGCCAGCCGTTCGGTCGTTGCCTGCGGCGGTTGCGCCGCCTTGATGTCTTCCGGCAGAAAAGGCAGCTCGATAAACGGGTTGTCTTGCAGCAGCGGCAGCAGCCGGGGCGCGGAGATCGGTTTGCTCAGGCAGGCGTGAACGCCGAACAATTTCAGCTGTTCCGCATCCATTTGCGCGAGGCTGGGCAGCGCTAATATCACGCAGGGCGCGCGTCGGCAAACGTCTCGCAGCTTGGGCGTATAGTCGAGCAGCGTGTTGCGGTAGTGAACCGGAATGCCCAGCAGCAGGATATCGAAAGGCGTATCGGGGAGTTGTTCCAGCGTGGCGCTGTAGCTGACCGTCAGCGGCGTTTGACTGAGAATATCCAGCGTCGCCTGCGCCGCCGCCGGATTGGATTCGATATACGCCAGGCTTTTGCCTTGCAGCATCCGGTACATATTGTGCGCCGGCGCGGCGTGGGGGTTCAACGGCAGGCTGATATGGAACCAGAAGGTGGAACCTTTATTCAACTGACTGTGAAAGCTGATATCGCCGCCCATCTCTTTGATCAGCCGCTGGGTGATCACCAGGCCCAGCCCGGTTCCCCCGTGGCGTCGCGAGATACTGGTGTCGGCCTGGCGGAAAGCCTGAAACAGATGCGACTGCTGCCGTTCCGCAATGCCGATGCCGGTATCGCGGATTTGAATTTCCAACTGAACGTGATGCTGTTCCTGTCGGCGTTTTTCCACCCGGATATCGATGTTGCCCTGCTCGGTAAACTTGATGGCGTTCCCCAGCAGGTTGGTGATGATTTGCTGGAGCCGCATCGGATCGCCGACGAATTGTTCCGGCACGTCGTTTTGAATATCGAGGGTGAGCTCCAGCCCTTTTTCGTGCGCGGTGTGAGCCAGCAGCATGACCACTTCGTCCAGCGTGTTATGCAACGAGAAGGGGATATTTTCCAGTACCAGCTTGCCGGCCTCCAGTTTGGAGAAATCCAGCACGTCATTAATGATATTCAGCAGGTTGTTGGCGGAACGTTCGATGGTCAGCAGGTAGTCGGTTTGCGTCGGATTCAGCGAGGTTTTCAACGTCTGGCGGGTAAAACCGATGACGCCGTTGAGCGGCGTTCTTAATTCGTGCGACATATTGGCCAAAAACTCGGACTTGATGCGCGCCGCTTCCTGCGCCCGTTTTTTCGCCAGATCCAGCTCCACGTTCTGGATCTCCATCTGTTCAAGCGTTTCCCGCAGATCGTAAGTGGCCTGATCGATGTTCTGCTGCATCTCTTCGTGATAGGCGGTCAACGACATGGCCATTGAGTTGATGCCGTTTTTCAGCATATCCAGCTCGCCCAGCATGTGGCCCTCAACCCGGCTGTCCAGCTGTCCGCGGCGGATGCGGTCGACCGTTTCCACCATGTTGCGGATTGGCGCGGTGACGTCCCGCATCAGACGATAGGCAAACAGAAAGGCCACGCCCATGCAAAGCAGCAGCAGCAGACCGGCGATCAGCATTTCCTGATATTGCTGAAGTTTGAGGGCGTTGATATCCAGCTCGACCGCCAGATAGGCGATGGGTTTCATGACGCCGGGCCGCGCCGGCCTGGCGTCATGGGTGAATTCGCTATCCGCCATGATGGGCATATGCAGGATCAGTAAGTCGCCGGTATGGTAGAGGTGCAGCACGCCGTAATCGTGCGCCTCTTCCGCCAGGTGTTCAGACACCGCTTCATGGCGAATATTGGTCGTGACAATCAGCCGATCCTGCGCGTCGAAAATGCTGATGGCCCTGATGACGTCGGAATGGCGGCGGTGCAGGGTATTGATCAGCGGCTGAAGCGTATCTAATTGATTTTTCGTAATAGCATAAGCGCTGGCGACCGCCAGCGGCTCAATAATACTGGCTCCCGTGTCGGCCAATTGCGACTGCAATTGGTTATAGCGGGTGATGCCGAAAAAAATACTGAGCAACAGCCCGATTAATAATGTCGGCGCTAAAACCAGTATTAACATGCGCGCACGCAGACTGTATTTGGTCATGGGGCTCCAATGTGGGAGAATTCAGCCTTACCCGGTATCTTGACATCAATTGGGTATCAATAAACATTCAGCTTAAAAATTAGGGTTTTTATAAACCAATTGTAAATTATGGCGCAATTCTACTCTCCAAACCGGCGCGTGACGACCCGGCAAATAATAACCGTCGCGGTAGATTCCCTTGACCCGTTTGGTCAGGGGGTGGCTCGCCATCAGGGTAAAACCATTTTCGTCACCGGCGCGTTGCCGGGAGAGCGGGCGGAAGTGCAACTGACGGACGAAAAGCGCCAGTTTGCGCATGCTAAACTTAAACGTTTACTGACGCGCAGCCCGCAACGTGTGGCGCCGCGCTGTCCGCACTTTAACGTCTGCGGCGGTTGCCAGCAGCAACATGCCGATATTGCGTTACAGCAGGGCAGCAAATCATCGGCGCTGGCGCGTCTGATGGCGCGGGAAACGGGGGCGTCCGCAACCGTCGGCGATCCTATTTGCGGGCCGGCGTACGCATACCGGCGACGCGCGCGGCTTGCGTTATACTATCAGGCAAAACAGCAACGCCTGCTGATGGGATATCGTCAGGCCGGATCGCATGATTTGGCCGATGTCCGAACCTGCCCGATATTACGGCCGGAGCTGGACGCGCTGTTGGCGCCGTTGCGCGATTGCCTGGCCGGCTTGCAGGCGGTGAAACGCCTGGGACACGTTGAACTGGTGCTGGCCGATAACGGTCCGTTGCTGGTATTACGCCATCTCGATCCGCTGAGCGCCGCCGATGGTCAGGCATTACGCGACTTTGCGCAGCGGCATGCGGTGTCGGTCTATCTGGCGGCGGATGCGCAATCCCTGATTTGCCTGCACGGCGAAGCGCCGGTCTACCGTGTCGCAGGGCTTACGCTGGCGTTCAGTCCGCGGGATTTTATTCAGGTCAATGATACGGTCAATCAGCAAATGGTCGCTCAGGCGTTGGCCTGGCTGGATATTCAGCCCGAGGACCGGATATTGGACCTGTTCTGCGGGATGGGAAATTTCACCCTCCCAATGGCGCAGCGGGCGGCCGGCGTTGTCGGCGTGGAAGGCGTGGCGGCGTTAGTGGAAAAAGGGCGCGAGAACGCCCGGCGCAACGGCCTGGCGAATGTCACCTTTTTTCACCAAAATCTTGAGGATGACGTTACGCGACAGCCCTGGGCCGCTCAGGGTTTTGATAAAATATTACTCGATCCGGCGCGTGCCGGCGCCGCGGGCGTCATGGCACAGATTGTCAGGCTGTCTCCCCGGCGTGTGGTGTATGTTTCCTGTAACCCGACCACGCTGGCGCGCGACAGTAAAATATTACTCGCGGCCGGTTATCGGCTGGCGAATGTTACTATGTTGGATATGTTTCCACATACCGGACATCTTGAATCGATGGCGTTGTTTTTGCGCGATTCCGGTGAGGCGGATACCCCATAGATTTCGAAACGCAGGCAGGCGGCCGACGCTTCTGCAATTTGAAAAAAGATGAAGGGTATAAGTAGGGAGAAATTATGGTTGCGGTAAGAAGTGCGCATTTGAATACGGCTGGCGAATTCGTAGCTGACGCGTGGATTGCTTCGCTTGGAATAACCAGTCAGCAGTCGTGTGAACGTTTAGCCGAAACCTTGCGTTACTGTGAACAACAAACCCAGGATCATCCCGATGCCATGCTGCTGCTGTGGCGGGGGATCGAGATGGTCGAAATTCTGTCCACGCTGAGCATGGACAATGACAGCATGCGCGCGGCGCTGCTGTTCCCGCTCGCCAACGCCAATGTCGTGGATGAAGCCACGCTGGGCGAAACGTTTGGCAAAAACATCGCCGATCTGGTGCATGGCGTGCGCGATATGGATGCGATTCGCCAGCTCAAAGCCACCCAGACGGACTCCGTCGCCTCCGAGCAGGTCGATAACATCCGCCGCATGCTGCTGGCGATGGTGGAGGATTTTCGCTGCGTCGTGATCAAGCTGGCGGAGCGCATCGCCCACCTGCGTGAAGTGAAGGACGCCCCGGAAGAAGAACGGGTGCTGGCGGCGAAAGAGTGTACCAATATTTATGCGCCGCTCGCCAACCGGCTGGGGATCGGGCAGCTCAAATGGGAGTTGGAAGACTTCTGTTTCCGCTATCTGCATCCGGAAGAGTACAAACGCATTGCGACGCTGCTGCATGAGCGCCGCATCGATCGCGAACAGTACATCGACGATTTCGTGAAAACGCTGCGCGCCGCCATGAAGGAAGAAGGGGTGCAGGCGGAGATCTACGGTCGCCCCAAACACATCTACAGCATCTGGCGCAAGATGCAGAAAAAATCGCTGTCGTTTGACGAACTGTTCGACGTGCGCGCGGTGCGGATTGTGGTGGAGCGCTTGCAGGATTGCTACGGCGCGCTGGGGATTGTGCATACCCATTATCGGCATCTGCCGGACGAGTTTGACGACTACGTCGCCAACCCGAAACCGAACGGCTACCAGTCCATTCATACGGTGGTGCTGGGGCCGAAAGGCAAAACGCTCGAAATCCAGATCCGCACCCGGCAGATGCATGAAGATGCCGAGCTGGGCGTGGCGGCGCACTGGAAATATAAAGAAGGCACGGTGGCCGGCGGTCGCGCGGGTTACGAGGGGCGGATCGCCTGGCTGCGTAAGCTGATCGCCTGGCAGGAAGAGATGGCGGATTCGGACGAAGTGCTGGATGAAGTGCGTAGTCAGGTGTTCGACGATCGGGTTTACGTCTTTACGCCGAAAGGCGACGTGGTCGATCTGCCCGCCGGCTCGACGCCGCTGGATTTCGCCTACCATATTCACAGCGATATCGGCCATCGTTGCATCGGCGCCAAAATCGGCGGCCGCATCGTGCCGTTCACCTACCAGCTACAGATGGGCGATCAGATAGAGGTGATCACCCAGAAACAGCCAAACCCCAGTCGCGACTGGCTGAACCCCAATCTGGGCTACATCACCACCAGCCGCGGGCGTTCTAAAATTCATAACTGGTTCCGCAAGCAGGATCGCGACAAGAACATTCTGGCCGGGCGTCAGATCCTGGACGATGAGTTGGAGCATCTGGGGATCGGTCTGAAAACGGCGGAGAAACTGCTGTTGCCGCGTTATAACGTCAATTCGCTGGATGAACTGCTGGCGGCGATTGGCGGCGGGGATATTCGCCTTAATCAGATGGTGAATTTCCTGCAATCCCAGCTTAAGCAACCCAGCGCGGAAGAGCAGGATCGTGAAGCGCTGCGTCAGCTGACGCAGAAATCCCAGCCGCCGGCGCCGCGCAACAAGGATAACGGGCGCGTCGTGGTGGAGGGCGTCGGCAACCTGATGCACCATATCGCCCGTTGCTGCCAGCCGATCCCCGGCGACGATATCACCGGGTTTATCACCCGCGGACGGGGGATCTCCATCCACCGTTCGGACTGCGAGCAGTTGGAAGAACTGCGTAGTCATGCGCCGGAACGCATTGTCGACGCGGTGTGGGGCGAAAGTTATTCCAGCGGCTATTCGCTGGTGGTGAGGGTGACGGCCAACGATCGCAGCGGTTTACTGCGCGATATCACCACCATTCTGGCGAACGAAAAAGTCAATGTGCTGGGGGTATCCAGCCGCAGCGACACCCGGCAGCAGTTGGCCACCATTGATATGGACATCGAGATCTATAACTTGCAGGTGCTGGGACGCGTGCTGGCCAAGCTCAACCAACTGCCGGATGTGATCGACGCCCGCCGCCAGCAGGGGGGATAAATGGGGGGTTGTTTTTTGGCTTTTACAATGGCGTAAGAAATTACGCTGAGGCGGGCGACCCCGCGAATGAGCCGCAGGATGCGGCGAAAGCCAGTGCCGCGTCGGACAAAAACGCCAGGAGCGTTTTTAAACAGCGCTTGCGCTGGCCCGCTAGGGCGAGTCTCAGGGATGAGACGAGTATTCCGTCACTGGCGGTTCGGAAAAGAGGGCGAACACCGAAGGAACCGCGTTAGCGGCGTGATTTCAGCCAACAGCCTGGGTTCAAAGGGATGCGGCGTTTGAGCATCCCTTTGTCGGGCGTGGCGCAATGCGCCAGAGGAATACGGATATTTTTCACGCACGAAATTTTTCACTGGCCTGCCATATAAAGAGCCTTTTATTTAATTACTATCCGTATGTCACTATCCGAAGCATGTTATTTACCCAATTTTTAAATTGAGATACCCAATGACTTCACCCGCTATTGAGCGCCTGCTCGCCATTATGAAAACCCTGCGCGATCCGCAAAACGGCTGTCCGTGGGATCGCAAACAGACGTTTGATTCCATTACTCCTTACACGCTGGAAGAGACTTACGAAGTGCTGGACGCCATCAGCCGTAAAGACTTTGACGACCTGCGCGGCGAGTTGGGCGACCTGCTGTTCCAGGTGGTATTTTACGCGCAAATGGCGCAGGAACAGGGGCTGTTTGATTTTTCCGACGTTTGCGACGCCATCAGCGACAAGCTGGAACGCCGTCATCCGCACATTTTCGCCGATGCGGCGACGCCGGCGGACAGTAAAGCCGCGCTGGCAAGTTGGGAGCAGACCAAAGCGCAGGAAAGGTCTGAAAAAGATCGTCACTCGCTGGTGGATGATATTCCCGATGCGCTGCCGGCGTTAATGAAAGCGCAAAAAATTCAGCAGCGCTGCGCCGCCGTCGGTTTTGACTGGAACAGCCTGGGGCCGGTCGTCGACAAGGTTTACGAAGAAATTGATGAAGTGCTGCATGAAGCCCGGCAGGCCGTCATTGATGAAGAAAAACTGGGTGAGGAAATCGGCGATTTACTGTTTGCGACCGTCAATCTTTCGCGTCATCTGGGGCATAAGGCCGAGCGCGCCTTGCAAGAGGCCAATCGCAAATTCTGCCGCCGTTTCCGTCAGGTGGAACAGATTATCAGCCAAGCCGGCGGCACCCTGGATCAAGCGACGCTGGAACAGATGGAAGCGGCGTGGCAACAGGTGAAAAACCTGGAAAAACAAGGGTGAGCGCAATCATTCGAACGACTGGCGAACGTTCCCCGTCCCTGCGCCTTCGCAATGAAACCCCCGGCCAGAGCGACATGCCGGCAACGACGGCGGAAAGCCCGAACGCCGCCCGCCGGTCGGACATAGGCCGTTTACGCCTCCGCGCCGTCGCGCTTGCCGCGACGGGCAAAACGAACAATTGTGGCGCCCGGCAGGTTCCGGTATACTACTTTCCCGTCTTGGTCTTTCCATCGTCTTTAAACCTAAACTCTCAGGTTCAGCATGACAACTAATTATATTTTTGTGACCGGCGGGGTCGTATCCTCTCTGGGTAAAGGCATTGCCGCAGCCTCTCTGGCGGCTATTCTCGAAGCCCGTGGCCTCAACGTTACCATCATGAAACTGGACCCGTATATCAACGTGGATCCGGGGACGATGAGCCCGACTCAGCACGGTGAAGTGTTCGTCACCGAAGATGGGGCGGAAACCGATCTCGATCTGGGACACTACGAGCGCTTCATCCGCACCAAAATGTCTCGCCGTAATAACTTCACCACCGGCCGCATCTACTCCGACGTTCTGCGTAAAGAGCGCCGGGGCGACTATCTGGGCGCGACGATTCAGGTTATCCCGCATATCACCAATGCGATTAAAGAGCGTATCCTGGAAGGCGGCGAAGGACATGACGTGGTGCTGGTTGAAATCGGCGGCACCGTCGGCGATATCGAATCCCTGCCGTTCCTTGAAGCGATTCGTCAGATGGCGGTTGAAGTGGGCCGTGAGCATACGTTGTTTATGCACCTGACGCTGGTGCCTTACCTGGCCGCCGCCGGTGAGGTAAAAACCAAGCCAACGCAGCACTCGGTAAAAGAGCTGCTTTCCATCGGTATTCAGCCCGACGTTCTTATCTGCCGTTCCGACCGTACCGTCCCGGCCAATGAGCGGGCAAAGATTGCTTTATTCTGTAATGTACCGGAAAAAGCGGTAATCTCCCTTAAAGACATTGATTCCATTTATAAAATCCCGGCGCTATTGAAATCTCAGGGCCTGGACGATTATATTTGTAAACGATTCAGCTTGAACTGTCAGGAAGCGAACCTGTCAGAGTGGGAACAGGTGGTGTACGAAGAAGCCAATCCGGGCGGCGAAGTGACCATCGGGATGATCGGCAAATACGTGGCGTTGCCTGACGCCTATAAGTCCGTCATTGAAGCGCTGAAGCACGGCGGCTTGAAAAATCGCCTGACGGTGAACATCAAGCTTATCGACTCGCAGGATGTGGAAACCCGCGGCGTCGATATTCTGAAAGATTTGGACGCTATCCTGATCCCCGGCGGATTCGGCTATCGTGGCGTTGAAGGTAAGGTGATGGCGGCGCGTTACGCCCGTGAAAACAATGTCCCTTACCTGGGCATTTGTCTTGGCATGCAGGTCGCATTAATGGAATTTGCCCGCGACGTCGTCGGTATGGAAGGGGCGAATTCGACGGAGTTTGTGCCAGACTGTAAGTACCCGGTGATTGCGCTCATTACGGAATGGCGTGATGAAGACGGCAATATCGAAGTTCGTAGTGAAGATAGCGACCTGGGCGGCACCATGCGCGTCGGCGGACAGCAATGTCATCTGGCCGAAGGCAGCCTGGTGCGGCAACTCTACGGTGAACCGACGATCATCGAACGTCACCGTCATCGTTATGAAGTCAACAACATGTTGTTGAAACAGATTGAAGCGGCGGGATTGCGCGTAGCCGGTCTCTCCGCCGATCGCAAGCTGGTGGAGATCATTGAATTACCCGATCATCCATGGTTCGTGGCCTGTCAGTTCCACCCGGAATTCACATCGACGCCGCGTGATGGACATCCATTGTTTGCTGGCTTTGTAAAAGCCGCTGGCGCGTATCAAAAGCGTCAGGTGAAGTAAGTTTTGCCAGCGCCGCGTGGTCTCATGATCGCGCGGTGTTCGTCTGAGGTTTTAGTTTAACTGTACTGAGGAAAATCTAATGTCCAAAATTGTTAAAGTCATCGGTCGTGAAATCATCGACTCACGCGGAAATCCAACTGTTGAAGCTGAAGTGCATCTGGAAGGCGGTTTCGTTGGTCTGGCTGCCGCGCCTTCAGGGGCTTCCACCGGTTCTCGTGAAGCGCTGGAACTGCGTGACGGTGACAAATCCCGTTTCCTGGGCAAGGGCGTAACGAAAGCCGTTGCCGCGGTAAACGGCCCGCTGGCTCAGGCTATCCTGGGTAAAGACGCGAAAGATCAGGCGAACATCGATAAAATCATGATCGACCTGGACGGGACTGAAAACAAATCCAAATTCGGCGCCAACGCCATTCTGGCGGTTTCTCTGGCTGCGGCTAAAGCTGCCGCCGCTTCCAAAGGCCTGCCGCTGTACGCGCACATCGCCGAGCTGAACGGCACTCCGGGTCAGTACTCTATGCCTCTGCCGATGATGAACATCATCAACGGCGGCGAACATGCCGACAACAACGTCGACATCCAGGAATTCATGATTCAGCCTGTCGGCGCGAAAACCGTGAAAGAAGCGATCCGCATCGGTTCCGAAGTGTTCCACAACCTGGCGAAAGTGCTGAAAGCCAAAGGCATGAGCACCGCAGTCGGCGACGAAGGCGGCTATGCCCCTAACCTGGAATCCAACGCCGCCGCGCTGGCCGCTATCAAAGAAGCGGTAGAAAAAGCCGGTTATGTGCTGGGTAAAGATGTGACGCTGGCGATGGACTGCGCGGCTTCCGAATTCTACAACAAAGAAACCGGTAACTATGAACTGAAAGGTGAAGGCAAAACCTTCACTTCTCAGGAATTCACGCATTACCTGGAAGGCCTGACCAAAGAATATCCGATCGTGTCCATCGAAGACGGTCTGAATGAATCCGACTGGGACGGTTTTGCTTACCAGACTAAAGTCCTGGGCGACAAAATCCAGCTGGTCGGCGACGATCTGTTCGTCACCAACACCAAGATCCTGAAAGAAGGTATCGATAAAGGTATCGCCAACTCCATCCTGATCAAATTCAACCAGATCGGTTCTCTGACCGAAACTCTGGCTGCTATCAAGATGGCGAAAGACGCCGGCTACACCGCCGTTATCTCTCACCGTTCCGGCGAAACCGAAGACGCCACCATCGCCGACCTGGCGGTAGGTACTGCGGCCGGCCAGATCAAAACCGGTTCCATGAGCCGTTCTGACCGTGTTGCTAAATACAACCAGCTGATTCGTATCGAAGAAGCGCTGGGCGCCAAAGCACCGTTCAACGGTCTGAAAGAAGTGAAAGGTCAGGCTTAATTTTTTAGTCCTTTCCTGTTTGCTTATAACGGCTCCTGCGGGAGCCGTTTTTTTATCGCCATTTTTTGCCTCTTCGTATGAGAAGAGCCCCGCCATAAAAAACGTACTCCGCGGTAAATCCTTCTTCCCGCATGCGGTAATGCGCCGCCGGAACGATCTGAATAAGCGTGTCGCCTGTCTGAAAACAAAATGCTCTTTTGTAAAATGTTTGATGCCGATCGGTTAATTCTTTTCCGTGGTGACAGCGTCAGACGGAAGGTGGCAAAAACGCAAAGGTTTCCCCTGTATGCGACGGTTACGCTGGCCCAGCGGCAAGCGGCGTTTGCCGTGGCGACGACATAATAAAGAAAACAACAGGAGAAAGAAGGCGATGAAAATAGCTAAAACCTCTGTGCTGATAAAACTGGCCTCTGCCGCGTTGATCTTCTCGCTGAGTCATGGCGCTTACGCAGCAACCCTGCTTAAACTGGCCTATGCGGAAAACAGCGAACCGGTGAAGCAGGCGCTGCAATACATCGGCAAAGCCGTTGAGCAAAAAACCAATGGCGAAGTGAAGATTCAGTATTTCCCCGACAGCCAGCTCGGCGGCGAACGCGAGCTGGTTGAGATGACGCAGGTCGGCGCGATCGATTTGACGAAAGTGTCGTCGGGTCTGCTGGAAAGTTTTTCGCCGCTGTACGGCGTCTTTTCCTTACCCTATCTCTTTAAGGATCAGGAGAGTTTCTATCAGGTGATGGATAACCCGCAAATCATGGAGCCGGTGTATCGCGCCACGGAAGCGCAGGGTTTTACCGGCGTCGCCTGGTATGACTCGGGCGCGCGCAGCTTTTATACCGGCAAGGCTCCGATTAAGAGCGTCAGCGATTTGAAAGGCAAGAAGATTCGCGTGATGCAAAGCGAAACCTCCATCGAGACCATCAAACTGCTTGGCGCTTCCGCCATCGCCATGAGTCAGGGGGAAGTGTATACCTCCTTGCAGCAGGGCATTATCGACGGCGCGGAGAATAATGAATTCGCCCTGACCATCGCCCGCCACGGCGAAGTCGCCAAATATTATACCTATGACATGCACACCCGCATTCCCGATATCGTCATCATGAGCAACCTGACCAAAACCAAGTTAACGCCGGAGCAGTTGCAGGCGTTGCAGGAGGCGATTGATGAATCAATCAACGTGGAGAAAAAAGCCTGGCGCGAAGAGATAGAGAAAGCGCGGGTACAGGCGCAAACACAATTTGGCGTCGAGTTTTTCGATATTGATACCGAACCCTTCAAAGCCGCGGTGCAACCCATTTATGAAAAACTGAAAAGCAAGCCGCAGGTTTATGAGCTGTATCAGAAAATCAGCCAGGCGAGTCAATAAATTTCCCCATGGGGAAGGTTCTCCTTCTCCGTTACGGCATGATGGTTGAGGATCTTATGAATATCATTCGAAAATGGCTGGATAAGATCATTGAAGTTTTTGGCTGCTGTTTGATTATCGTCATGGTGGCGATCGCCTGCTGGCAGGTGGTCAGCCGTTATATATTCAACGCGCCCAGCACCTTCTCCGAAGAGTTTCTGCGTTTCTCCCTGGTCTGGCTGTCGGTGATCGGCATCGCTTACGTCGCGGGCAAGCATGAGCATATCAGCCTGACGCTGTTGCTGGACAAATGTCCCAGAAAACTGGCCGTCGGCTGGAACATCGTCATTCAGACGGTGTTCATTCTGTTTGCCGTCTACATCATGATTATCGGCGGCTGGCGCGTATCGGCCACCGCCATGATGCAGATCTCCCCCAGCTTGCAGATTTCGATGGGGAAGGTGTATTACGCCCTGCCGCTGTCCGGCGTGCTGACGATTATTTATTGCCTGTTGAATATTTTCGACATGCTTAAAGGCGCGCCGCCCGGCAAGACGCAGGCGGCGGAACCGGTCCACGAGATAGAAGGAGATCGGCATGATTGATCCGATGATCGCGGCCAGCGTGCTGGTGGGGATTTTTGTGCTCTTGCTTGCCTTGGGAACGCCCATCGGGCTGTGCATCGTTATCGCTTCCGGCGCCACCATTATGCTGGTGTTGCCGTTTGATATCGCGATGTTCGCCACCGCGCAAAAGATGTTTTCCAGTCTGGACAGCTTTGCGCTGCTCGCCGTGCCGTTTTTTATTCTCTCCGGGGTGATCATGAATAACGGCGGCATTGCCGCCCGGCTGGTGAATTTCGCCAAGCTTTTTACCGGCCGTATTCCCGGTTCGCACTCCTACACCAATATCGTCGGCAACATGATGTTCGGCGCGGTTTCCAGTTCGGCGATTGCGGCCTCGATATCCATCGGCGGCGTGATGGTGCCGATGAGCGCCCGCGAGGGGTATAACCGCAATTTCGCTTCCGCCGTCAATACCGCCTCCGCGCCGACCGGGATGCTGACCCCGCCCAGCACCGGCTTCATTCTGTATGCGCTGGCCAGCGGCGGAACCTCCATCGCCGCGCTGTTCGCCGCCGGGCTGGTGGCGGGCGTTTTGTGGGGCGTCGGCTGTATGCTGGTGACCTATGTGATAGCCAAACGCCATAACTACACCAGCTTCTTCGTGCTGCAAAAGGGCGTGGCCTGGAAGGTCACGCGCGATGCGCTGCCCAGCCTGCTGCTGGTGTTCATCATTATCGGCGGTATCGTCTGGGGGATCTTCACCGCCATCGAAGCTTCCGCGGTCGCCGTGGTTTATACCGCCTGGCTGACGCTGTTCCTGTATAAGACGCTGTCCTGGAAAGATGTACCCAGGGTGCTGGTTCAGACCTTCTCGATGACGGGCGTCATCATGTTTCTGCTGGCGACCTCTTCCGCGATGTCGTTCGCCATGTCGATGACCGGCATTCCGGCGGCGCTCAGCGCCATGATACTGGGGATATCCGAAAGCCCGGAAGTGATCCTGCTGGTGGTGATGATTTTCTTGTTGATCATCGGCATGTTTATGGATATCGGACCCGGCATTCTGATTTTTACGCCGATCCTATTGCCGATAGTGCAGCAACTCGGGGTTGATCCGGTGCATTTCGGCATCCTGCTGGTTTATAACCTGGCCATCGGCACCATCACGCCGCCAACCGGCAGCGGTCTGTATGTCGGCGCCAGCGTAGGGCAAGTGAAGGTGGAGGCGTTGATCAAGGCGTTGATTCCGTTTTACGTCGCCATTATCGCGGTACTGCTGCTGATCACTTACCTGCCTGAGTTGACCCTGTTTTTGCCGCGCTTGCTCGGCGTGATGTAATGACCTGACCACGCGGGAATATTCCTCTTCCCGCGGCTGTTTTAACGGCCCTGAAACGGGCCGTTTTCTCGATTCCAATCCCCAAATATTGCTCTCGTTCGCAAAACGCCGCCCTCAGGCGTGCATTCCGTTTCGTTGCTCACTACATTAATCGGACTCGCGGTTTCTAAAATATAAAATGCCTTTTTATAAAAACTTTGAAGCCGATCGCCATGTTCTTCTTTCGGCTGCCAGCGCATCACGGGGGGTGGCAAAAGGACGAAGGTTTTCCGGTTGGTCGGGCGCTACGTTATGGAAATAGCGGTAAGGGGGCCCTGCCGCGCAACGTTTATAAATAAAATGACCGGGGAAGGATGGTAATGAAAACACGTAAGATCGGGTTGGCTAATTATTTAGCCTACGGCTCGGGCGACTTTCTTGGCGCAGGCACCACCGCACTGACCGCCGCCTGGTTACTTTATTTCTACACCACGTTTTGTGGTTTAACGCCGATTGAGGCGACCTTTATTTTTGCGATGGCGCGCGTTCTGGATGCCGTCGTCAGTCCGTTAATGGGTTTCCTGACCGATAACTTCGGTTCCACCTGGCTGGGCAAACGCTTCGGCCGTCGTAAGTTCTTTATCCTGCTCGGTATCCCTTGCGTATTCAGCTACAGCTTTATGTGGGTGGGCGACATGGGATATTGGTACTACCTGCTGACTTACCTGCTGTTTGATGTGATTTATACTATGGTGCTGGTGCCGTATGAAACGCTGGTGCCGGAAATGACCGACGATTTCAAACAGAAAACCAAATTCTCCGGCGCCCGTATCGCGTTAGCTCAGCTTTCCGCCATTCTGGCCGCTTTCCTGCCCGGCATTCTGTTGGGTTACCTGGGTAAGGACAATGCGGTTTCCTTCTTCTACGCCAGTCTGGTGTTTTCCGTGATCTGCGCGCTGGTGTTGACGCTGGTGTATTTATTCACCTGGGAGCGGCCGCGGGATCAAATGTCCGAGGCTTCGCTGCGGGCGGAAAAAGAGCGCCAGTCCCTGTCGCTGGTGGATAGCCTGAAACGACTGAACGTCGAGCTGTTGTCGACGCTGCGTATCCGTATTTTCCGTCAGCATCTGGGCATGTATCTGGGCGGCTATATCGCGCAGGACGTGTTCAACGCCGTGTTTACCTATTACGTGGTCTTTGTGTTGATGCAGAGCCCGACGATGGCCTCCAACCTGATGGGCACCATGGCGATCCTGCAATTTATCTCGGTTATCGGCATGATCCCGCTGTGCATCCGCTTCGGACCCGCGCCGTCCTATCGTCTGGTGGTGTGTCTGTTCGGGCTAAGCGCGCTCTCTTATGCCTTCCTCTGGTACAGCAATATGCACGATGCGTTCTCGCTGCTGCTGCTGATTTCCGCGCTGGCGGGTTTGGGCCGCGGCGGCATTAACTACGTGCCGTGGAACACCTACACCTATATCGCCGACGTCGATGAAGTGATTACCGCTCAGCGCCGCGAAGGGATCTTCGCCGGCATTATGACCCTGACCCGCAAAGCTTCCCAGGCCGGCGCGGTGATGCTGGTGGGGATTGTGTTGCAGCTTTCCGGTTTTGTCTCCGGGCAGAGCGTACAGACGCCGGGCGTCAGCCATACCATCCTGATGATCCTGAGCTTCGGCACCGTCGGGGTGCTGGCGCTGGGCTTCCTGGTTTCCCTGCGTTTCAAACTCAACCTTCAGACGCACAGCGTATTACGCGAAGAAACGCAGAAGATGCGCGAAGCCGGTCGGCCGGTGCCTGAACAAATCACGCCGCAGGCCAGGGCGACCGTCGAAATGCTGGCCGGCATGCCTTACGAGTCGCTGTGGGGCAACAACAATGTCGGCTACCTGAACCGGAATAAGGTGAAACCCATAACGCAAGTGACGCAGTCTTGAACGTTGCGAATTGTTAAATGATAACTCAATTGGATGATTTACTATGACCGTATTCAGTGTAAAACATAGCCCGCTTTTGTGTCAGCCAGAACGCTTCATCTCCCGTGAGGATCTGAAGGCGCTGATTCGTCGTATCACTGATAATCTGGTGAATATTGAAGATAAAACCGGCGAGTTCCTGTTACGACTGGACGATGGCCGGGTGATTGATACCAAAGGCTGGGCCGGTTGGGAATGGACGCACGGCATCGGGTTGTATGGCATCTATCAGTATTACCAGCAAACCGGCGACGAGCAGATGCGGGCCATCATCGACGACTGGTTTAGCGCGCGTTTGGCGGAAGGCACGCCGACCAAAAATGTGAATACCGTCTGTCCTTTCCTGACGCTGGCTTATCGCTATGAGGAAACGCGCGATGCCCGCTGGCTGCCGTATCTGGAGCGTTGGGCGGAGTGGGTGATGTACGAAATGCCGCGCACCCGCAAGCAGGGATTGCAGCACATTGTTTATAACAGTGAAAACACCGAGCAAATGTGGGACGACACGCTGATGATGAGCGTGTTGCCGCTGGCGAAGATCGGCAAGCTGTTGAACCGTCCGGAGTTTGTGGAAGAGGCCACCTACCAGTTCCTGCTGCACGTTCAATATCTGATGGATCGCGAGAGCGGTCTGTGGTTCCACGGCTGGACGTTCGAAGGACAACATAACTTCGCCAAAGCGCGCTGGGCGCGGGGCAATAGCTGGCTGACGGTGGCGATCCCCGAGTTTATCGAACTGCTGGATCTGCCGGAGCACAACGCCACGCGCCGTTTCCTGTTGCAGGTGCTGGAAAGCCAGATTGAGGCGCTGGCGAAATATCAGGATGACAGCGGTCTATGGCACACGCTGATTGACGATCCGCAATCCTACCTGGAAAGCTCGGCGACCGCGGGTTTCGCCTACGGCATCTTAAAAGCGGTGCGTAAGCGCTATGTGGATAAACGCTATGCGCCGGTGGCGGAAAAAGCGATTCGCGGCGTTATCAATCACGTTAACGCGGATGGCGAACTGACCCAGGTTTCCTTCGGCACCGCGATGGGCAACGATCTCGATTTTTACCGTGAAATCGCGCTGACCTCCATGCCGTACGGCCAGGCGATGGCGATCCTCTGTCTGGCGGAGTATCTGCGGGTTTATCTGTAATCATCGGGCGGACATCCCGAAGCGGGTGTCCGCCTTATCGATATCGGGGTTACGACCTCGCTCATCTTGTCTGCCTGTCGATTAATCACGATACCCTGACATTATTCAGAACGCCGATTCGTACCGGGTTTGGCGCGCCGCCGGCGATCTGCGATAATGCGTTTTTACGTTACAGGTATAGTGAAAAACATGCAGTACCCGATTAATGAAATGTTTCAGACGTTGCAGGGCGAAGGCTATTTTACCGGCGTGCCGGCGGTGTTTGTGCGCCTGCAAGGTTGTCCGGTCGGCTGTAGCTGGTGCGATACCAAGCATACCTGGGACAAACTGGCCGAGCGGGAAATGCCGCTGGATCAGGTGCTGGTTAAAACGCAGGAAAGCGATGGCTGGGGCGCCGCCGGCGCTGAGGACATTCTGGCGCTGATCGAACGGGAAGGCTATACCGCGCGCCACATTGTGATCACCGGGGGAGAGCCTTGTATTCACGATCTGGCGCCGTTGACGCTGCTGCTGGAAAAGCACGGCTTCAGTTGTCAGATAGAAACCAGCGGCACGCACGACGTTCTCTGTTCGCCCAAAACCTGGGTGACGGTTTCCCCGAAGGTGAATATGCGCGGCGGGATGAAGGTGATCGATCAGGCGCTGCAACGGGCGGATGAAATCAAGCATCCGGTCGCCCGCGAGCGTGATATCGACGATCTGGATGCCCTGCTGGCCCGGCTGGAGGATGACAAGCCGCGTATTGTGGCGCTACAGCCGATCAGCCAGAAAGAAAGCGCCACCAAACTCTGCATCGCCACCTGTATCGCCCGTAACTGGCGGCTGTCGATGCAAACGCATAAATATTTGCATATCGCCTAGTGTTGCCAACGCCTCATCCTTAATATGACCCCACCCCGGCCTTCCCCTTAGCACTGTCTCTTAGTCACATTTTTATGCGGACTCAGAGGCAGTTTCGTGCGCCACAATGCCGCCATTTCCATGCTACGTCGTAGCACGCGCCCGACATAGGGGGCTCAAACGCCAGCCCCCTATGAACCCGGGCTTCCGGCTAAATTATGCCGCTGCGCGGTGCCATCGGTGTTCTTGACCGCTATTCGAGCCGCCAGTGACGCGTTCCCAACGCGGCACTGGCTTTCGCCGCATCCATGCGGCTCACTCGGCGGTCAAGTCCACCGCTGCATAATTTTTTACGCCGGGTAACGGCAAAACCCGGCATAAGCCTCAGCATTTGTGACTAAGAGACAGCCCTTAGCAGGGGAGGGAGGAATGCTGGCGACGGTTCGCGTGGTTTGAGATACGGCTACTCGCCTTTATACACGCAGCCCGCGGTGCAGGTTTCTTTTACCATCACCGCGCTCAGTTCAGGCAATAAGGGTTTTACCTGTTGCCAGATCCACTGCGCCAGCACTTCGCTGGTCGGATTCTCCAGACCGGGAATGTCATTCAGGTAATGATGATCCAACTTTTCCCACGTCGGCTTAAACGCGGCTTTTAATTCAGCAAAATCCATCACCCAACCGGTATACGCATCAACCTCGCCGGTAATCTCCAGACGAACCATAAACGAATGCCCATGCAGGCGCCCGCATTTATGTCCGGCCGGAACATGAGGCAGACGGTGAGCGGCCTCAAACTGAAAATCTTTAAATAGCGTGGTTGCCATGACGATGCTCTCAGGTTCTTTCACAGAATAGCTTTAATAAATCGCTTTCAAACTAATGTCTTTAAAACCGCCGCATACTACCGGAAATCGCGGCGCGAAGCACGTTTAGTCGCCGATGCGTTGATATCAGGCATGGGGTTGATATCTGAAATTTTGGCCAATACGCCGGCCTATAACACTTTTATCAATAAGGATTATCAGAAAAACCATTTAGTCATTTTGGTTATTTGATATGTCCATCATTTCTTTAATTGTTAAGATACGGATGGTTACCCTTATATTCCATTCATCTTTTTATTGTATGAATTTGTATTAGCCTGGTCACAAGCACAAGGAAATAGAGATCCAATGACAACTCCGGTTTCTCCGACTTCGTTGCTCCCGTTGAGTGCGGAGCAATTAACGCGTCTACAGGCGGCAACCGGTGATTTTTCACCCATGCAGCTTGCCTGGTTGTCCGGTTATTTTTGGGGCGTATTGCAACAGCCGACAGCCCAGCCGCAACCGGGTTCCGCGGCCATCGCCGCGAATCCAGAATCCTCGGCGGCTCTCTCTGTTCCGGTTCAGAGCATCACGTTGATTTCCGCTTCCCAAACCGGCAACGCGCGTCGGGTCGCGGAGCAACTGCGCGATGACTTGCTGAACGCCAAACTGGCGGTGAATCTGGTGAACGCCGGCGATTACAAATTCAAGCAGATCGCGCAGGAAAAACTGCTGCTGGTCGTCACTTCGACGCAGGGAGAAGGCGAGCCGCCGGAAGAAGCGATCGCGCTGAACAAATACCTGTTTTCCAAAAAAGCGCCGCAGTTGAAGGATACCGCGTTTGCGGTATTGGGACTGGGCGACTCCTCATACGAATTCTTCTGTAAAGCCGGCAAAGATATCGATAGCCGGCTGGCCGAACTGGGCGCGGAACGTTTGTTGGATCGCGTTGACGCGGATGTCGACTATCAGGCCTCGGCGGAGCAGTGGCGCCGGCAACTGGTGGATATTCTTCAGGCCCGCGTGCCGGTGCAGGGAACGGCGGTGGCGACGGCCAGCGCGAGCGGCGCGCTGGATGAAATCACCAGCAGCCCTTACAGCAAAGAATCGCCGTTGCAGGCTGCGCTGGCGGTGAATCAGAAAATCACCGGGCGCAATTCGCAAAAGGACGTGCGTCATATTGAAATCGATCTGGGCGATTCCGGCTTGCGTTATCAGCCGGGCGATGCGCTGGGCGTATGGTTTGAAAACGATCCGGCGCTGGTGCGGGAGTTGCTCGACCTCCTGTGGCTGAAAGGCGACGAGACCGTGACGGTGGACGGAAAATCGCTGCCGTTGTCGCAGGCGCTGCGCAGCCATTTTGAACTGACGCAGAATACCGCGCCTATCGCTGAGAAGTACGCGGCGCTGTCGCGCGATGAAACCCTGCTGTCGCTATTGGCGGATAAACCGGCTTTGCAGCGATTCGTTCAGCAGACGCCGCTGGTGGATATGGTTCGCCAGGCGCCGGTTGAACTGACGGCGGAACAGCTTATCGGCCTATTGCGTCCGTTGACGCCGCGTCTGTATTCCATCGCCTCGTCACAGGCTGAAGTGGAAAGCGAAGTGCATATCACCGTGGGCGTGGTGCGTTATGACGTCGACGGCCGCGCGCGCGCCGGCGGCGCCTCCAGCTATCTGGCCGATCGTCTGAATGAAGATGATGAAATCCGGGTGTTTATCGAACATAACGACAATTTCCGTTTGCCCGCCGACCCGGATGCGCCGGTCATCATGATTGGACCCGGTACCGGGATTGCGCCGTTTCGCGCCTTTATGCAACAGCGCGAGGCCGACGGGGCCGGCGGTAAAAACTGGTTGTTCTTCGGCAACCCGCATTTTACCGAGGATTTTCTCTATCAGGTTGAGTGGCAGCGTTATGTGAAAGACGGTCTGCTGACCCATATCGATCTGGCCTGGTCGCGCGATCAGGCGCACAAGATTTACGTTCAGGACAAATTGCGGGAGAAAGGCGCCGAAGTGTGGCGCTGGCTGCAAGATGGCGCGCATCTTTATGTTTGCGGCGACGCCAATCGCATGGCGAAAGATGTCGAACAGGCGTTATTGGACGTGGTGGCCGAGCACGGTGGACTGGATGCCGAGCAGGCCGATGAGTTTTTGAGTGATTTGCGCCTTGCGCGCCGTTATCAGCGAGATGTGTACTAATGAGCAAAAAACCATTATTCAATGAAGAACTCGCCGCGAGTGAAAAACATCCCGGCCCATTAGTCGTCGAAGGGAAACTCGCTGACGCCGAGCGCTTGAAGAAAGAAAGCAACTTTCTGCGCGGCACTATCGCCGATGATTTGCAGGACGGCCTGACCGGCGGTTTCCACGGCGACAACTTTTTACTGATTCGTTTTCACGGCATGTATCAGCAGGATGACCGCGATATCCGCGCCGAACGCGCCGAGCAAAAGCTGGAGCCGCGTCACGCCATGATGCTGCGCTGCCGTTTGCCGGGCGGAGTCATCACGCCTCAGCAGTGGCTCGGCATCGATAAGTTCGCCGCCGAAAATACCTTGTACGGCAGTATCCGCTTGACCAACCGTCAGACGTTCCAGTTTCACGGCATTCTGAAACCGAATGTGAAACCGGCGCATAAGCTGCTGAACAGCCTGGGTCTGGACTCGCTGGCGACGGCCAACGACGTCAACCGCAACGTGATGTGTACCTCGAATCCGGTGGAATCCGAACTGCATCAGCAGGCGTATGCGTGGGCGAAGAAAATTTCGGAACATCTTTTGCCGCGTACGCGCGCCTATGCCGAGATCTGGCTGGATCAGGAGAAGGTAGAAACCACGGACGAAGAGCCGATTCTGGGGGCGACCTACCTGCCGCGTAAGTTTAAGACCACCGTGGTTATTCCGCCGCAGAACGATGTGGATCTGCATGCCAACGATCTGAATTTTGTCGCTATCGCCGACAATGGCCGGCTGGTCGGCTTCAACGTGCTGGTGGGCGGCGGGCTGTCGATCGCACACGGCGATAAGGCGACCTATGCGCGTACCGCCAGCGAACTGGGTTATATTCCGGTGGAACATACGCTGACGATCGCCGAAGCGGTGGTGACCACCCAGCGCGACTGGGGCAACCGCACCAACCGTAAGAATGCGAAAACCAAATATACGCTGGAACGGGTAGGCGTCGAGACCTTCAAGAAGGAAGTGGAAAGACGCGCCGGCGTGGCGTTTGAAGCCATTCGTCCGTATGAGTTCACCGGCCGCGGCGATCGCATCGGCTGGGTGAAAGGCATCGATAATAAATGGCATCTGACGCTGTTTATCGAAAATGGCCGTATACTGGATTATCCCGGCCGACCGTTGAAAACCGGGCTGGCGGAAATTGCTAAAATCCATAAAGGCGACTTCCGTCTGACCGCCAACCAGAACCTGATCGTCGCCGGGGTGCCTGCGCGCAGCAAGGCGAAGATTGAAGCGCTGGCGCGCCAGCACGGATTGATTGACGACGCGGTGACGGATCAACGCAAAAACTCCATGGCCTGCGTGTCTTACCCGACCTGTCCGCTGGCGATGGCGGAAGCGGAACGTTTCCTGCCGGACTTTGTCACCAAGGTTGAAAACATCATGCAGCAGCATGGCGTGGGCGACGAGCATATCATCCTGCGCGTGACCGGGTGTCCTAACGGCTGTGGCCGCGCGCTGCTGGCGGAGATCGGTCTGGTGGGGAAAGCCATCGGGCGCTATAACCTGCATCTGGGGGGGAATCGTGAAGGCACGCGTATTCCGCGCATGTACCGAGAAAATATTACCGAGGCGGAAATCCTCAATGAGATAGACCAGCTAATCGGGCGTTGGGCGAAAGAGCGTCAGGATAATGAAGGTTTTGGCGATTTCACCATTCGCGCCAACATTATCAGACCGGTGCTGGATCCCGCGCGCGACTTCTATGACTGACAGGAGACCCTGATGTCCGAGCTTAATCTTGAAGCGCTTAATGCGTTACCCAAAGCGGAACAGGCCGCGGCGCTGGCGGATGTTAACCAGCGCCTGGAATCGCTATCCGCGCAGGCGCGGATAAGCTGGGCGCTGGAAAATCTGCCGGGAGAATATGTGCTGACCTCCAGCTTTGGCATCCAGGCGGCGTTATCCCTGCATCTGCTGACGCAGCAACGGCCGGATATTCCGGTCATTTTGACCGATACCGGCTATCTTTTCCCGGAAACCTACCAGTTTATCGACGCCCTGACCGAACAACTGAAACTCAACCTTCAGGTCTACCGCGCCGAACTGACGCCCGCCTGGCAGGAAGCGCGCTACGGTAAACTGTGGGAGCAGGGGGTTGAAGGTATCGAGCGTTACAACCAGATCAACAAGGTGGAGCCGATGAACCGGGCGTTGAGCGAACTTAAGGCGAAAACCTGGTTCGCCGGCCTGCGGCGCGAGCAATCCGGCAGCCGCGGGCATCTGCCGGTGCTGGCCATCCAGCGCGGCGTGTTCAAATTCCTGCCGGTTATCGATTGGGATAACAAGCAGGTTTATCAATATCTGAAACAACACGGTCTGGGCTATCACCCGCTGTGGGATCAGGGCTATCTCTCGGTGGGCGACACCCACACCACCCGTAAATGGGAACCCGGCATGAGCGAGGAAGAAACCCGCTTTTTCGGTTTGAAGCGAGAGTGTGGTCTGCATGAGGGGTGAATGGCGGCGCCGGGCGTTTTCCCGGCTTTTTTCGGGTTATTCCATTACGGAACTTGTCATTCCAATTCGGCATTTCATAAGTGTTCCACCCACACCGTATAGTCACTTTATCTATTTTTTAACTTTACTAAGGCGATTGTGAACTATCTTCCCTTATTTGCGGACCTACGAGGCCGTCCGGTGCTGGTGGTCGGCGGCGGCGATGTCGCCACGCGCAAAATCGACCTGCTGCAACGCGCCGGCGCCGAAATAAAGGTGGTCGCTCAGTCGCTGTCAGAACCGTTAGCCGCGCAGCATCAGGCCGGCCGGCTTGATTGGATAGCTCAGCGCTTTATGCCTGAGCAATTGTCGGCGGTGTTTCTGGTTATCGCGGCAACCGACGATAGCCAACTGAACGCCGCCGTTTTCGACGCCGCGAATCAACGCCATCTGTTGGTGAACGTGGTGGACGATCAGCCGAAGTGTTCTTTTATTTTTCCTTCCATCGTCGATCGTTCGCCGCTGGTGGTGGCGATCTCGTCCGGCGGACAGGCGCCGGTACTGGCGCGGTTGCTGCGTGAAAAGCTCGAAGCTTTGTTGCCGCTCACGCTGGGGACGATGGCCCAGTTGGCGGGCGGCTGGCGCGAGCGCATCAAGCAGCGTCTGCATTCTTCCGGCGAGCGCCGCCGTTTCTGGGAACGTCTTTTTTACGGACGCTTTTCCAGTCTGGTGGCGGCGGGACAGGTAGCGCAGGCGGAAGAAGAATTGCAGCGCGAGCTGGAACAGCAGCAAGACGATCAGCAAAAAACGCCCGCTGACCGGGGCGAGGTCGCGCTGGTCGGCGCGGGTCCCGGCGATGCGGGGCTGCTGACGCTGCGCGGCTTGCAGGTTATTCAGCAGGCGGATGTGGTGCTGTACGACAGTCTGGTGAGCGATGAGGTGCTGGATCTGGTGCGGCGCGACGCTGAACGGATCTGCGTCGGCAAGCGCGCCGGCGGCTGTTCGGCCTCTCAGGATGACATTAATCGATTAATCGTTTCGCTGGCGCAGCAAGGCAAGCGGGTGGTGCGTCTGAAAGGGGGCGATCCGTTTATTTTCGGCCGCGGCGGCGAAGAGTTGCAACAGGCGGCGCAGGCCGGCATTTCCTTTCAGGTCGTACCGGGGATTACCGCCGCCGCCGGGGCCACGGCTTATGCCGGCATCCCCCTGACGCACCGGGATTACGCCCAGAGCGCGGTATTTATTACCGGCCACTGCCGCCCTGACGGTCAGGCGCTGGAGTGGGCGACGCTGGCGCGCAGTCGCCAGACGCTGGCGATTTATATGGGAACGGTTAAATCGGCGGATATCGCCCGGCAACTGCTCGCCCATGGTCGTTCCGCCGATACGCCGGTGGCGGTGATCGGTCGGGGAACCCGGCACGACCAGCAGGTGCTGATTGGCACGTTGCGACAGTTGGAACAATTGGCCCGGCAGGCGCCGACGCCGGCGTTGCTGGTGATTGGCGAAGTGGTGAATCTGCACCATCAGATCGCCTGGTTTGGTCAGCAAGCGCTGACGGCGCGGCACGATAGCCGTCCGGCGGTAGTGAATTTGGCTTAAGGAAGAATTATGGACGAGAAACGACTCACTCATTTACGGCAGTTAGAAGCCGAGAGTATTCATATCATCCGCGAAGTGGCGGCGGAATTCGGCAACCCGGTGATGATGTATTCCATCGGTAAGGATTCCTCGGTCATGCTGCATCTGGCGCGCAAAGCGTTCTTCCCGGGATCGCTGCCGTTTCCGTTGCTGCACGTGGATACCGGCTGGAAGTTTCGCGAAATGTACGAATTCCGCGATCGCACGGCGAAGGCCTACGGATGCGAGCTGCTGGTTCACCGCAACCCGCAGGGCGAGGCGCTCGGCATCAACCCGTTTATTCACGGCAGCGCCAAGCATACCGATATCATGAAAACCGAGGGCCTGAAGCAGGCGCTGGATAAATACGGTTTTGACGCCGCATTCGGCGGCGCGCGGCGCGATGAAGAAAAATCGCGCGCCAAAGAACGTATTTATTCGTTCCGCGACCGCTTCCACCGCTGGGATCCGAAGAGTCAGCGTCCGGAGCTGTGGCATAACTATAACGGCCAAATCAACAAGGGCGAAAGCATCCGCGTCTTCCCGCTGTCCAACTGGACCGAACTGGATATCTGGCAGTACATCTATCTGGAAAATATCGATATTGTGCCGCTGTATCTGGCCGCCGAACGGCCGGTGCTGGAGCGCGACGGCATGCTGCTGATGGTGGATGACGATCGTATCGATCTGCAACCGGGTGAAGTGATTGAGCAGCGTATGGTGCGTTTCCGCACATTGGGCTGCTGGCCGCTGACCGGCGCGGTTGAGTCACAGGCGCAAACGCTGCCGGAAATCATCGAAGAGATGTTGATTTCCACTACCAGCGAACGTCAGGGACGGATGATCGATCGCGATCAGTCCGGTTCAATGGAGCTGAAAAAGCGTCAAGGGTATTTCTAAGGAGTCGTCGAATGAACCAGTTTGTTGAACAACAGAATGTGATCGCCAAGCAGATTGCGGAACAAGGGGGCGTGGAAGCCTATCTGCGCGCCCAGCAGGATAAAACCCTGCTGCGTTTTCTGACCTGCGGCAGCGTCGACGACGGTAAAAGTACGCTGATTGGCCGCTTGCTGCACGATACCCGTCAGATTTATGAGGATCAGTTAACCACGCTGCACAGCGATAGCAAACGGCTGGGTACGCAGGGGGAAAAACTGGATCTGGCTTTGCTGGTCGATGGCCTTCAGGCCGAGCGCGAGCAGGGCATCACTATCGATGTGGCTTACCGCTATTTCTCGACGGAAAAGCGCAAATTCATTATCGCGGATACGCCGGGGCATGAGCAGTATACCCGCAATATGGCGACCGGGGCTTCCACCTGCGAGCTGGCGATCCTGCTGATCGATGCGCGTAAAGGCGTTTTGGATCAGACGCGACGCCACAGCTTTATTGCAACGCTGCTGGGGATCCGTCATTTGGTGGTGGCCGTCAATAAAATGGATCTGGTGGGCTATCAGCAGTCGGTGTTTGAGCAGTTTAAACAGGATTATCTGGATTTCGCCCAGCAGTTGCCTACCGATCTGAATATTACCTTTGTGCCGATTTCCGCGCTGGACGGTGATAACGTCGCCAGACCGAGCGACGCCATGGGCTGGTATGACGGGCCGACGCTGCTGGATGTGCTGGAAAACGTCAACGTGGCGCAGCGCAGCCTGACGCTGCCGATGCGCTTCCCGGTACAGTATGTAAACCGGCCCAACCTCGATTTCCGCGGCTATGCCGGTACGCTGGCGTCAGGCGTGGTCAGCGTCGGACAGCGGGTGAAAGTGTTGCCGTCGGGCGTGGAGTCCACCGTTAGCCGCATCGTCACCTTTGACGGCGATCTGCAACAGGCGCAGGCCGGCGAAGCGATTACGCTGGTATTGGCCGATGAGATCGATATCAGCCGCGGCGATCTGCTGGTCGACGGCGCGGAAACCCTGAAACCGGCGCAGAATGCGCTGGTCGACGTGGTGTGGATGGCGGAACAACCGCTGGTGCCGGGCCAGAGCTATGACATCAAGATCGCCGGAAAGAAAGCCCGCGCCCGGGTGGAGAACATTCAGTATCAGGTTGAGATCAATACCCTGACGCAACGGGTAACGGAAAGCCTGCCGTTGAACGGCATCGGCCTGGTTGAGCTGACGTTTGATGAACCGCTGGTGCTGGATAATTATCAGCAACACCATGTCACCGGCGGCATGATCTTTATCGATCGCCTGAGCAATGTCACCGTGGGCGCCGGACTGGTACGGGAAGTGGTCGAACGGAACTATCAGGAACCCGGCGCTTACAGCGCATTTGAACTGGAGCTGAATACGCTGATTCGTCGTCACTTCCCGCATTGGGGCGCGCGTGACCTGCTGGGAGGGAAATAACGTGTCTCAACGCCATCCCTCGTCGCCGCTGCCGGACGATGAAAATGTAGTGTGGCACTCGCATGTGGTGTCTCGTCGGGAGCGCGAGCGCCTGCATGGTCATCAGGGCGTCGTCATCTGGTTTACCGGGCTTTCGGGCTCGGGTAAATCGACCCTGGCCGGCGCGCTGGAACAGGCGCTGCATCGACTGGGGGTCAGCACCTATCTGCTGGATGGCGACAATGTCCGTCACGGACTGTGCCGCGATTTAGGCTTTACCGACGACGATCGGCGGGAAAATATCCGCCGCGTCGGCGAGGTGGCCAAATTGATGGTCGATGCCGGTCTGGTGGTGCTGACGGCCTTTATCTCGCCCCATCGCGCCGAGCGGAAAATGGTGCAGGATCTGCTGGACGACGGGCAATTTATCGAAGTATTCGTCGATACGCCTTTGGCGACCTGCGAAGCGCGCGATCCGAAAGGACTCTACAAAAAAGCGCGGGCCGGAGAACTGCGTAATTTCACCGGCATCGATTCCGTCTATGAAGCGCCGGACGCGCCGGATGTTCATCTGGACGGTGAACAATTGGTAACAAATTTGACGGATCAACTGTTAGATCTGCTCCGCCGGCGAGCTATTATCAACCTCTGATCGCTTTCTCGTCCCGCGTTCGTGCGGGGCGAGGAAATTGCAGGGGAAAACGATGCAGAATGTCACTCGGCTAACAGCCGCCAATACTGACGCAGTGCGGGACGATGACGGCGTCTCCCCTTTCCTGCTGGGAACCGGCGCCGGTTTTTGTTTTTATTGCCTGGCGTTCATCCTTCCTTTTCTGGTTTATAACGCGAATGCCGCGTTTTTCCTGCTGCTTTACACCTGGCCGTTCTTTTTGGCGTTAATGCCGCTGTCGCTCATTATCGGCGCCGGGTTCTCTTATCTATTTTACTCACATATCTGGTACGCCTTGTCGGCAACCGCGCTGACGGTTTTTTCCCTGGTCTGGCTGGTTTTCTCGTTTCTTACCGGCTGGTGATACGAGATCGAAAAGCGCGTGGTTTTTGGTGTTGAACCTCTCCCAAAAAAGTCACAGCGTGGTTTCAGGGGCTTAATCGTGCGGGGCGTAAACGGATCACCGAGGAGATTATTCGCGCACAGAATCCTGGCATTTCTAATGCGGATATTAAGGCCTCAATGAGAGCTGGCGCCTATCCGAAACGATTTCCAACTGAAATGCTTCAGAAGGAATTGCAAAGGGAACTTGTTCGTGCAGTGGTTAACACCTCAGCATTCGCTGGTAGTGCATTAACGGGTACAATTCGTCATCCGCAAAATTTAGCACAGGGGGGGAAATATGTGATTGGTACGATCCAATCCTTCTCTGCTAACTAAGGACGAAAAAATGTTAACTAAAGCATGCAAAGCGCGCCTTCAACATTGTAAAGAGGCTGAAGCGGCGATCAAGAGTGTCAGCCGGGATGAGTTGGTGATGCTTAAAGATCGTCTAATGGCGGACATGGGGATGCCAATCGGCATGCACACCCTCGGTGTTCCGCTTATTCTTAGCGTATTGTTCATGATTTTGAGCTTCTCCATACCGCAATTGTCTTTATGGTCGACAATTCTGTCTTGGCTATCGCTGCCCGCTTATACCCTGTTTGCTTATATCGTCCCCGCAGCGCTTGTTTTCGCGGGAGCGAATAGCGTTATCGTTTTTATGATAGCGCGTGGCTCCATGCGCGCGGTAACAGCGCACATTTTCTTGGCGCAGGTAACATTTCTTTGCTCGGCAATCTATTTTATAAAATCATTGATTGGCTATTTTAATTATGAGCCTTCTTCGGGGATCTATTTGTTGAGTTCGCTTGCGGGGATGGCGTCTATCAGTATCAGTTTTCGTTGCATCAACTCGAAAGCTTTTTTTTCGATGTTGAGTTACATGCTGCATAACCGGGTATGGCGAAAATTATTGAAGTTGAATCAACACGCCACCTCGTCACGCTAATCTCTATACTCATCAATTAAGTGGAGAACATACTTTTTGACAACGTCATGATTTCTCCTCGTTACAAATAATTCGTCTTTATACCTGAAAGGATCTCGTTAGACAGTGTGGAGTCGAAGCAAAAGTTATGGGATGATTAGGCGGTTTTTCAGGGGGCGGGATGGGAAAGCTTACGCTGTTATTATTGGTAATACTTGGCTGGCTTCAGTATTCGCTGTGGCTGGGCAAGAATGGTGTTCATGATTATGTTCGGGTAAAAGACGACGTTGTCGTTCAGCAAGGGAATAATGCCAAGCTGAAAGCCCGAAACGAACAACTGTTTGCGGAAATCGACGATCTGGACGGCGGACAGGAAGCGATTGAAGAGCGCGCGCGCAATGAGCTGGGCATGATTAAACCCGGTGAAAGCTTCTATCGCCTGGTTCCTGAGTCCGGGGTCCGTAGCAGCACAACCAGCCCGTCATCTTTACCTAACAATACGTCACACTAACGAATGCGAAAACAAATTGCTTCCCTGCCAGAGGTTGTTGCTGTCTTACCTGCCGCCGGCAACGGCAGCAGAATGCAAAGCGCTTGCCCCAAGCAGTATTTAACTATCGATAATAAAACCATTCTGGAGCACGCGATTAACGCGCTGTTGTCCCATCCCCGCATTCGCCGCGCGATCGTCGTCGTCAGTGCCGACGATACCCGCTTCCATTCCTTGCCTATTGCCGCCGATCCTCGCGTCAGTGTGGCGATCGGCGGTAAACAACGGGCTGATTCCGTATTGGCGGGGCTCGATAGCGTGGAGGATGCCGAATGGGTGCTGGTGCATGACGCGGCGCGTCCTTGCCTGCATCAGGACGATCTTGAACGGTTACTGAGCATTACCTCGCGGAGCGATGTGGGCGGAATTCTGGCGTCTCCCGTCCGTGATACCATGAAACGCAGCGCGGGAACGGCGATTGAGCACACGGTGGAACGTAACGAACTGTGGCATGCCCTGACGCCGCAGCTGTTTCCGCTCGCGTTATTGAAAACCTGTTTACAGCAGGCGCTGCGCGATGGGGCGACAGTGACGGACGAAGCCTCCGCACTGGAGTATTGTGGTTATCATCCACAGTTGGTCAGCGGACGAGCAGACAATATCAAAGTTACCCGTCCGGAAGATCTGGCATTGGCGGCATTTTATTTAACGAATTTACGGCATAGCCGTTCAATTGAGTAAACCTATATTCTAACGACATAAGTCATAAGGAGAACGCATGATGCGTATCGGTCACGGTTTTGATGTTCATAAATTTGGTGGCGAAGGTCCGCTGGTGATCGGTGGGGTGCGCATTCCTTATTCTCAGGGGCTGCTTGCTCATTCTGATGGCGATGTTGTTCTACATGCGGTAACGGATGCGCTGCTGGGCGCCGCCGCGCTGGGCGATATCGGCAAGCTGTTTCCCGATACCGATCCGGCATTTAAAGGGGCCGACAGCCGCGTGTTGCTGCGAGAGGCGTGGCGGCGCGTCACCGAAAAAGGCTATCGACTGGGCAATCTGGATGTCACGATTATTGCTCAGGCGCCGAAGATGGCTTCCCACATTCCGCAAATGCGCGTCAATCTGGCCGAAGATCTGCAATGTCACATGGATGATGTGAACGTTAAGGCCACCACAACCGAACAACTCGGATTTACCGGGCGCGGCGAGGGCATCGCCTGTGAATCCGTCGCGCTCCTGGTGAAAAATGACGCGGGCGGGATCGTCGCATGGTAGGGATGGAAAAGCAGGCGTCGCTGACCTGGCTGCATGGCGAACCTCGGGCGTCGGGCGTACTGAAGTCCAGCGCGGAAGATTTCAGCGTTATCGAGGATTTGGGTTTTCAGCCGGACGGCGAAGGCGAGCATATCCTGGCGCGCATCCGTAAGCGCGGCTGCAACACGCAATTTGTGGCGGAGGCGCTGGCGAAATTTGCCCGTCTGCCGCAACGCGCGGTGAGTTATGCGGGTCTGAAGGACCGCCATGCGGTTACCGAGCAATGGTTTTGCCTGCATATTCCGGGTAAAACCGCCCCTGACTTAAACGATTTCTCACTGGAAGGTTGTGAGGTGCTTGAATTTGCCCGCCATCGCCGTAAATTGCGTATTGGCGCATTGCAGGGGAACGCGTTTACGCTGGTGTTGCGTGAAATCAGCGATCGGGAAGAGGTGAATGCCCGTTTGCAGCGGATTGCGCAAGACGGCGTACCCAATTATTTCGGCAGCCAGCGATTTGGTAAAAACGGCAATAATCTGGAACAGGCGCGTCTTTGGGCTAATAATGAAATTCAGGTTAAGGCGCGCAATAAGCGAAGCTTTTATCTTTCCGCCAGCCGCAGCGCGCTGTTTAATCAGGTCGCCAGCGCGCGTCTGGCGCAGCAGTCGGCTAAAACCGTGTTATGCGGCGATGCATTACAATTGACGGGGCGGGGCAGTTGGTTTGTCGCCAGGCCCGATGAGCTGTCTGTTTTACAGGCGCGTCTGGATGGCGGCGAGCTTCAGGTAACGGCGCCGTTGCCGGGGGATGGCGCGTTAGGCACGCAGGATGCCGCGCTGGTTTTTGAACAAGAGAATCTTATCGGCCAGGAAACGTTGCTGTCTTTATTGCAGCGTGAGCGGGTCGAGTCGGCCCGTCGTTCGATATTATTGTATCCGCAGCAGATGAGCTGGGACTGGCGGGATGACGCGACGGTTGAACTGAAATTCTGGCTGCCGGCGGGAAGTTACGCCACCAGCGTCGTGCGTGAAATACTAAACCCGCAGCAGGACGTGGACATCAGCGCCTGATGTACCGCGGTTTCTTTTTTTCTTGAACGGACGCCTGTGACAATAATGACTGTGGCTGCAATTTTCACCCCGCGGGGGAAAATGAGTGTATCGACGACGAGGTTAACCAAAGCTGAGGTTAGCGGGGTATGGTAAATAAACGCGTGCAAACGCTGCTGGCGCTATTGCGTCAGCAGGGAATACAGGATGAGCGCCTGCTACAGGCGATAGCCGCCGTACCCAGAGAACGTTTTGTCGATGAGGCTTTTGAGCATAAAGCCTATGAGAATACGGCGTTGCCGATAGGTTCCGGCCAAACGATTTCGCAGCCTTACATGGTGGCGAAAATGACGGAATTGCTACATTTGACGCCGGTTTCCCGCGTCCTGGAGATAGGCACCGGTTCGGGCTATCAAACGGCGATTCTGGCGAATTTGGTTAAGCACGTCTGCTCCGTCGAGCGTATTAAAGGACTCCAGTGGCAGGCTAAGCGCCGTCTTAAACAGCTTGATTTGCATAATGTTTCTACCCGCCATGGCGATGGCTGGCAGGGCTGGGCGTCGCGCGGCCCTTTTGATGCCATTATTGTCACGGCCGCGCCGCCGGAGATCCCCCGCGCCTTGCTGGAACAGTTGGATGAAGGGGGCGTGATGGTGCTGCCGGTCGGCGAGCAATCACAAACGTTACAGGTGGTAAAGCGTCTCGCGGGTGAGTTCATTATCCAAACGGTTGAAGCAGTTCGGTTTGTTCCGCTAGTCAAAGGCGAATTAGCCTGATACGGTGGCGACGACTCCAGCTAGTCGTCGGGAATTGAAGATTTCAATACAACGGGTTTATGGTATGAACGTGCTGATATTGCTAGCATCAGATAAGGATTTTGTCTCTCCGATGCCGCTTATGCGTCAGAGATGAAGAAATGGCGATCTTTCTCATTCTGACTGACGAAAAATACCTGAACTCAGCTACGCTACAATGGATATGAGCCACAAATGTCTGAACTGATTACTGAATTTTATAGTTATAGGGGAGTAAGGCGCATGGGAAGCCGAATGATGAATTTGCGTCAGATCGCTGCTTGTACGTTTGTTGTCTTAGGGTTAGCCGGATGTTCTCACGATAATACCCAATCCGCGCCGATCAGCAGCGTCGGCGGAAATTCGGGCGGCGGCAGAAGCGGCGTGTCGACTCCCCCTCCGTCGCAGATCACGACATCCTCCGAGTCGAAAGTGGCCACGCGCGATGGTCGAATCGTTTATAACCGCAGCTATGACAATATCCCGAAAGGGAGTTATAACGGCGGGAATACCTATACGGTCAAGCGTGGCGACACGCTCTTTTATATCGCCTGGATCACCGGCAACGATTATCGGGACCTGGCTCAGCGTAACCATATTCCTGAGCCGTATAGTCTGAATGTCGGTCAGACGCTGGCGTTGGGCACCAGCGTGAACACCGGCGGCTCGTCAGGCGGCGGAATGCTGGCGACGACGGGCGCTGCCGGGGGGGGCGTGCCGGTTCCGCCGTCTAATAGTCAAATCCAAACTAATCAAATGCAAACTATGCCGGTTGCTTCTCAGTCGACTAACGCGTATTCTGATAACTCGGGTAAACAGAATGTAGGTAAGATGTTACCTACGGCAGGGGCTGCTACGACCGCTCCTGTTACCGCACCAGCGGCTGTTGCCAGCAGCAGTGCCACTGTTGCTGTCGGCAGTTGGCGTTGGCCCACAGATGGGAAAGTCATTGATAGTTTCTCCGATTCGGAAGGGGGAAATAAAGGGATTGATATCGCCGGCTCTCGTGGACAATCCGTTGTTGCTACCGCCGGTGGGCGTGTAGTGTATGCGGGCAACGCTTTGCGAGGTTACGGTAATCTGATAATCATCAAGCATAATGATGACTACCTAAGTGCCTACGCTCATAATGAAAGTATGCTGGTCCGGGAGCAACAAGAGGTCACGGCGGGGCAGAAAATAGCTACCATGGGTAGCACCGGCACCAGTTCAGTTCGTTTGCATTTTGAAATTCGTTACAAGGGGAAATCCGTAAACCCGCTGCGTTTTCTTCCGCAGCGATAAATCGGGCGGAGTATTTCGGTATTCTGCCTTGGGATCACGGGTAGGAGCCACTTATGAGCCAAAATACGCTGAAAGTTAACGAGTTACATGAAGATGCTGATTTTGAAGAGAATGGACTTGGCGTTTTTGAAGACAAGGCGCTGGTAGAGGAAGAAACCAGTGATAATGACTCAACAGAAGAAGAGTTATTATCACAAGGGGTTCCGCAGCGTGTTTTAGATGCGACTCAGCTCTATTTGGGAGAAATTGGTTATTCACCGCTTTTAACTGCCGAAGAAGAAGTCTATTTTGCCCGGCGCGCGTTGCGTGGCGATTTGCCGTCGCGCCGCCGGATGATCGAGAGTAACCTGCGGTTGGTGGTCAAGATCGCTCGCCGTTACAACAATCGTGGTCTGGCGCTATTGGATCTGATTGAAGAAGGTAATCTTGGTCTGATTCGTGCCGTTGAGAAATTCGATCCTGAGAAGGGGTTTCGTTTTTCAACGTATGCCACATGGTGGATTCGACAGACGATAGAACGGGCGATCATGAACCAGACCCGTACTATTCGACTGCCGATCCATATCGTTAAAGAACTCAATGTCTATCTGCGTACCGCGCGCGAACTTTCTCATAAACTGGATCACGAACCGAGTGCGGAAGAGATCGCCGAACAGCTTGATAAGCCTGTCGACGATGTCAATCGCATGTTGCGCCTGAATGAGCGCATAACCTCGGTTGATACCCCGTTAGGGGGTGATTCGGAAAAAGCGCTGTTGGATATCCTGGCGGATGAAAAAGACAATGGGCCGGAAGACACCACTCAAAACAACGATATGAAACAGAATATTGTTAAGTGGCTGTTTGAACTTAACGCTAAGCAGCGTGAAGTGTTGGCTCGTCGTTTCGGTCTGTTGGGATATGAAGCGGCCACGCTGGAAGATGTCGGCCGGGAAATCGGCCTGACACGCGAGCGTGTTCGTCAGATTCAGGTGGAAGGCTTGCGTCGTCTGCGGGAAATCCTACAGGTGCAAGGGCTGGATATTGAAGAATTGTTCCGTGAATAATGCCGCTGGCAGAGTTTAATGGAACAAAAAATGGTGGGGTCGCCCCACCATTTTTTTATGTCGCTTTAGCGCCAGACGATGACGTTACGACGCACAGCGTCCTTCCCTATGCGGAAAGGACAGCCCACAGACGATTAGCGAACAACGTTCGCCGCCAGGAAATCAACGATTTCGCTGGTTTTGATCATCTGTTTCTCACCGCCGCGACGACTTTTATATTCAATCTCTTCATTATCCAGATTGCGATCGCCAATGACGATGGTGTGCGGTACGCCAATCAGTTCCATATCGGCGAACATCACGCCCGGACGCTCTTTACGGTCATCCAGCAGCACTTCGATACCTTTCGCCCGTAATTGCTGATAGATATCTTCAGCAACTTCTTTCACGCGGAAAGATTTGTGCATATTCATCGGCAGAATAGCGACGTGGAAAGGCGCGATAGCGTCAGGCCAGATAATGCCGCGGTCGTCATGGTTCTGTTCAATAGCCGCCGCCACCACGCGGGTCACGCCGATACCATAGCAACCCATCGTCAGAATCTGATTACGTCCGTCTTCACCCTGGACGGTTGCCTTCAGGGCTTCGGAGTACTTGCTGCCCAATTGGAAAATATGGCCGACTTCAATACCGCGCTTGATTTGCAGCGTGCCTTTTCCATCGGGGCTGGCATCGCCTTCCATCACATTACGAATATCGGCAACCAGCGGCAGCGCGACGTCGCGCTCCCAGTTGATGCCAAAGTAGTGTTTGCCGTCAACGTTGGCGCCGGCGCCGAAATCACTCATCGCCGCAACGGAGCGATCGACTACGACCGGGATCGGCAGGTTAACCGGACCCAGCGAGCCGGGGCCTGCGCCGACAATGGCACGGATCTCTTCTTCAGCGGCAAACGTCAGCGGACTGGCGACCAGTTCAAGTTTTTCGGCTTTAACTTCATTCAGTTCGTGATCGCCGCGAACCAGCAGTGCAACCAGCTTATGGCCGCTTTCCTCGGTGGCTTTCACCAGCAACGTTTTAACGGTTTTCTCAACCGGCAGTTTGAATTGCTCAATCAGCTCCGCGATGGTTTTGGCATTTGGCGTATCAACCAGACGCAGTTCTTCGGTTGCTTCGGCCCGGCCTAATTCAGGCGCAACGGCCTCTGCAAACTCAATGTTCGCCGCATAGTCGGATCCGGTAGAGAAAACGATATCGTCTTCGCCACTGGCCGCCAGCACCTGGAACTCATGGGAGGCGTTCCCGCCGATAGAGCCGGTATCCGCCTGAACCGCTCTGAAATCCAACCCCATGCGGCTGAAGATCTTGCTATAGGCGGCGTACATCGTATCGTACGTTGCCTGCAATGATTCCTGGGACGTATGGAAAGAATAGGCATCTTTCATCAGGAACTCGCGCGAGCGCATTACGCCGAAGCGAGGGCGCACTTCATCCCGGAATTTGGTTTGAATCTGAAAGAAGTTCAACGGCAGCTGTTTATATGAGCTGATTTCATTACGAATCAAATCGGTAATGACTTCCTCATGCGTCGGGCCGAGGACGAATGGGCGTTCGCCGCGATCGACGAAACGCAGTAATTCCGGACCATACTGCTCCCAGCGACCGCTTTCAACCCAGAGATCGGCGGGTTGCACAACGGGCATGGACACTTCGATCGCGCCCGCGTTGTTCATTTCTTCCCGAACGATGTTTTCAACTTTTTTCAAAACCCGTAAGCCGGTTGGCAGCCAGGTATAAAGGCCGGAGGCCAGTTTGCGGATCATTCCCGCGCGAAGCATCAACTGATGGCTGATGACTTCCGCATCGGCAGGCGTCTCCTTCAGTGTGGAGAGCAGGTATTGGCTAGTACGCATGGTGTTTTAGTTCCGTTAGAACAAAGAATGGCATCAGGCTGCCAATGCAGCCGAAGATATAAAAAGTGGCTTAGTTTACCAGTGTGCGCCGTTCGTCAAAAGAGACTCCGAACAATTTTATGCCGGTTAGCGCGGTTCGCTGCTTATGGTCGACCATCCTTGGCGCTAGAAAAGGTCGCCGCGTTTTTAGCGCGTTTCAAGACACAGCACTTCCGTTCGCTGCGCCGATACCCGCCAGCGGACGTTAAATTCCAGCAGCAAAACGGCATATTCTCTCTCGTCGTCCTCACCTTTGCGATAGGCCGGGCGCGGATCCTGCGCTAATACCTGGGTGATAAAACGTTTTAAGTGGGGATGCTTGTCCTGATGCCCGGCGATTTGCTGTTCAGCCTGCGGTGAAAAAACAACCGGCATTGCGGCTTCCGGAGCCGACTGGGCAAAACCCGCCCGGGCATGAGGCTGACTTTCCGCAAATGGCAGATAGGGTTTGATATCCATTACCGGCGTCCCATCCACCAAATCAAGACTTCCCAATGCCAGCTTCACCGTATCGCCTTTGATGTGAATCGCTTTCAGTTCCACCAGCGACATGCCGATGGGATTGGGCCGAAAGGTCGAACGCGTGGCGAAGACGCCTACGCGCGCATTTCCGCCTAATCTGGGAGGCCGAACCGTAGGGCGCCAGCCGCCTTCCATTGTTTGATGGAAAACAAACAGAACCCAGATATGACTGAAGTCAGACAGCCCGCGTACGCATTCCGCCTGATTGTATGGCGGTAATAGCTGGAGTTCGCCTCCGCCATCTTCAATCAGACCTGGTTGTCGCGGAATGGCGAATTTTTCTTTATAAGGAGAGCGAATAACGCCGATCTGATTGAACAAAAACGGTTTCATTGATTAGAGACTTGTAATGCCGTGCCTTGGCAAACCGCCTGACGATAACAGCCGGCGACGCCGCTGATAATCTGACAGTCATGCAGCAGGACCGCATTGGCCCTAATGGCCGTAGCCCGGTTCTGCATTCTCCGGCGGGCGTTGGCGATGTTCGGCGGCGCATCCTGAGCGCTGACCTGACAAGACGAGCCGGAAACTTCTCCCATATCACGGAATGGGCTGCCAACCAGCTCTTCCGCGCTTTTGTATAACACCGCCGGCGCGAGCGGTCGTGTCGTCGGCTTGGGCTTAGCCGTCGGTTCTACTTTCGCTTCGCTAGTGGGGTGATGTTTTGGAGCGGATGGCTTCTGCAATAGAGAACATCCTGTTAGCGACATTGCCAACAGAATAAGCGGTAGGGCGCGCATATGATTTCCTCAGTTCTTTCTCCAAGAGCGGATATTGAAGCAAGCTATTGCACAAATAACAAGACGGGCCGAGGCCCGTCTTAGCGATATATTTTGTAAAGGTGGTAATAATGGTCTACCAGCCTTTAACCGCACCGCCGTTAAAGATCTTATTTGCCGCGGCGTTTACTTCCTCAGACTGATAGGCCTGGACGAATTTTTTCACATTGTCGGCATCTTTATTGTCTTCGCGTGCAACCAGCAGGTTGACATAGGGAGACTCTTTATCTTCGATAAAAATCCCGTCTTTGGTCGGCGTCAGGTTGATTTGGCTGGCATAAGTGGTATTGATAACCGCCAAAGCGATCTGGGCGTCATCCAGCGAACGCGGCAACTGCGGCGCTTCCAGTTCGACCAGCTTCAGGTTTTTCGGATTTTCCGTTACGTCCAGCACGGTTGGCAGCAGGCCAACGTTTTCTTTGAGTTTAATCAGCCCCACTTTCTGCAACAGCAGTAACGTCCGGCCCAGGTTGGTCGGGTCGTTTGGCACCGCTACCTGAGAACCATCCTGCAATTCATCCAGCGACTTTATTTTCTTAGAGTAACCGGCAATCGGGTAAACGAAGGTGTTGCCTACGGAGACCAGCTTATAGCCGCGATCTTTAATTTGCTGGTCCAGGTAAGGTTTGTGTTGGAAAGCGTTCAGGTCGATATCGCCTTTGCTCAACGCCTCGTTTGGCAAGACATAATCATTGAAAGTGACTAACTCAACGTCCAAACCGTATTTGTCTTTCGCTACTTTTTGCGCAACTTCCGCAACCTGCTGCTCTGCGCCGACAATGATGCCTACCTTGATATGATTAGGATCTTTTTCTTCCTGACCACATCCCGCTACAGCCAGTGCGCCAATCAATGCGCCGATGGCTGCGATGGATTTCAATTTGATAGCCATATCCTTCCTCTAATTATAATTAAAAGTCTTCGTGACATGGGCCTGGAATAAGCTCATGCCTGTTTTTAACGCTTACTTATGCGTGACGGCTTTTACTGCCCGATCGCCACAGAATTGAATCAGATAAACCAGAATAACCAGCAAGACCAATACCGTATTCATTACCGTCGCGTTATAACCAATGTAACCATATTGATAACCAATTTGACCCAGACCGCCGGCGCCCACCGCCCCGCCCATGGCGGAATAGCCAACAAGGGTGATGAGCGTGATGGTCGCGGCATTAATCAAACCCGGTAATGCTTCCGGCAGCAGGATTTTTCTGACGATTTGCATGGGGGTCGCGCCCATGGCCCGTGAAGCCTCAATCAGTCCTGTTGGAATTTCCAGCAGGGTATTTTCCACCATACGGGCGATAAAGGGCGCGGCGCCGACGGTTAATGGGACCATCGCCGCCTGTAGGCCGATGGATGTGCTGACAATAATGCGGGTAAAGGGGATCATCCATACCAGTAAAATAATAAAAGGAATGGAGCGGAAAATATTCACCAGTGCTGAAAGCACCCGGTAAAGTTTGGGGTTGGCGATAATCTGCCCCGGTCGGGTGACGTAAAGCAATACTCCGACCGGTAGACCCAACACAAAACCAAAAAAGCCGGAAACCAATGTCATTGCCACTGTTTCCCATACACCACGGGCCATTAGCCACATCATGGCTTCAGACATAACCTAATACCTCGATATTTGCATGGTGATCTTGCAGGAATTTTATTGCTGCCTGGGTATCCGCCTCCTGGCCGTGCATTTCCGCCAGCATAATGCCGAATTTTACGCCGCCTGCATAATCCATCTGCGCGCTGATAATATTATTGTTGACGCTAAAACGCCGCGCCACTTCGGAAAGCAGCGGAGCATCCACGGACTGACCGGTGAACTCCATGCGCAGCAACGGCACCGAACCTTCCCGCTGCGTCGGCGTTAAACGTTCGACATAGTCTTCAGGAATATCCAGGTGCAGTGTTGAATGAATGAATTGTTGCGCCAACGGGGTTTTTGGATGAGAAAACAGTTGTCCCACTGTATCTTGTTCAATCAGACATCCGTCGCTGATCACGGCGACCTGGTCGCAAATACGCTTTACGACATCCATTTCATGGGTGATCAAGAGAATCGTCAGATCCAGACGACGATTGATATCTTTAAGCAAGGTTAAAATAGAGCGGGTTGTTGCCGGATCCAGAGCACTGGTTGCTTCGTCGCATAATAAAACTTTCGGGTTGCTGGCCAATGAACGGGCTATTGCCACACGTTGCTTTTGTCCGCCGGAAAGGTTGGCCGGATAGACGTCGTGCTTGTCGGATAAACCGACGATATCCAGCAACTCGTTTACCCGGCGCTTAATCTCGGCCTTTGGCGTGTTATCAAGCTCCAGCGGGAGGGCGATATTGCCAAAAACCGTGCGCGATGAAAGCAAATTAAAATGTTGAAAAATCATGCCGATCTGGCGGCGAGCCTGCGTTAACTGGCTTTCCGATAGTTTCGTCAGATCCTGACCGTCAACCAGCACGGTACCCCGGGTGGGACGCTCTAATAAATTGACGCAGCGGATCAGCGTGCTTTTACCCGCGCCCGATGCGCCAATGACGCCATAGATTTGTCCTTTTGGAACATGAAGGTTTACATTGGCAAGCGCAGTAATCTCTCGACCATTTTGCTGAAAAACCTTTGTGATATTAGAGAGTTCAATCATAACTTTTTATTATAAACGCCTATGGCAGAATCATTCATATTCTGAGTAGTCAGAATGTTAGCTGGATGGTAGGGCGTCTAGACGTCTAAGTCAATTGGCATTGTCGCTCCCCCGGCATTCTCTCTGATGACGAAAACATGCGATACTAACCGGCAATTTACGCCATCAGGAGCAAAGTAAGTGGCACAAAGTGTTCCAGCAGTTTTTCTTGATCGTGACGGTACGATTAATGTCGATCACGGATATGTTCATGAGATCGATCAGTTTCAGTTCATTGAGGGCGTCATTGATGCCATGCGTGAGTTAAAGGCTATGGGATTCGCGCTGGTCGTCGTCACCAACCAATCCGGTATTGCCCGTGGCAAATTTACTGAAGATCAGTTTATGCAATTGACGGAGTGGATGGATTGGTCATTGGCCGATCGCGGCGTGGATTTGGACGGCATCTATTTTTGTCCGCATCATCCTGAACATGGGAGCGATGAATATCGCCAGGTTTGCGATTGCCGCAAGCCGCAACCAGGCATGCTGATTTCCGCGCAGCGCCATTTGAATATCGATATGGCCGCTTCTTATATGGTTGGTGATAAAGCCGAGGATATGCAGGCGGGAATTGCCGCAGGCGTAGGCACAAAAGTTCTGGTTCGTAGCGGAAAGCCCATCAGCGCGCAGGGCGAATCTCTGGCTGATGGCATCATCGCTAGCCTTGCCGAGCTGCCTCAGTGGATAAAAACGCGCATTAAATCGACCAAGTGAATGAATGTTGCGCAAACGAGAAAAAGTTAGCGATATTCGCTTGCGCTTCTGCATCGGCTCCCTATAATGCGCCTCCATCGACACGGCGCTGTGAACACAACGGCGGGTCGGTAAGAAAAAGAGAACGATGTTTAAAATAAACATTGACTCTGAAAGAGGAAAGCGTAATATACGCCACCTCGCGCAGCGGCCAAGGCCATCGCGCACTGCTCTTTAACAATTTAATCAGACAATCTGTGTGGGCACTCACAAGACCTATCGGCTAACGATATAAAAAAGTCTTGAAGAGTGACTAGCAGTAAATTCATTACGAATGAACAGTTACTAATTCTTTGAGCACAGCTATTAACTTAGCGAATCAAACAAATCTTAAATTGAAGAGTTTGATCATGGCTCAGATTGAACGCTGGCGGCAGGCCTAACACATGCAAGTCGAGCGGCAGCGGGAAGAA
>NZ_JBEIAC010000008.1:0-228370 GCF_040240335.1 Brenneria sp. L4-2C
AATCGCAGCGTTCACCTATATCCGGCGGCAGATGGATGGACAGAAAATCCCGCGCCACAGCAATATCGCTGAGAAAAAGTTTGAATACCTTATCATGTGATTGCATGTCGTCCCTGGCGAATGGCGTCCCTAAAAACGCCACGATAGCGCCTGCCGCTCGCGGGTAAAGGTAATACGCCCCACCCTGCAAACACGCTCGCAAGAAAAAATTGCCGGGAGCAATTTTTAACGTCGCTTGCGACGGCCCGAAGGGTGGCGGGCAGGGATAGCCCGTCATAAAAAAATTTCCGGGAGAAATTTTTAACGTCGCTTGCGACGGCCCGAAGGGCTCATTTCCCCGGCATGCCGTCACGTATTGTTGTATATGAGAAGCATTACCGCTAACCTCCTCTACCACATCCGTTATTCGCAGTCCGTAAAGGAGTCATACGGCTATGCAAAAAGGTCGGCAGCATATTTATAACCTATTCGCGCTGGTATTCGGTTTGTTGGTCAGCATGCTTATCAGCGGCTGCGACACGCAGGACGCCTCGCCGCCGGCATCCGCCGGCCAGCCTCATGACGGCTGGCCCCGAACCGTACAGACCCTCAAAGGCCCGCTGACGCTGCAACAGCCGCCACAGCGGATTGTCTCCACCAGCGTAACCATCAGCGGAACGCTACTCGCCATCAATGCGCCGCTGATTGGCTCTGGCGCCACCAGCCCGCGCAGCGCGGTGGCGGATAGTCAGGGATTCTTTTCGCAGTGGAGTCAGCAGGCCAAAGAACGCGGCGTAAAACCGCTTTACGTCACGGAGCCGAACGCCGAAGCCATCGCCGCCACGGCGCCCGACCTGATCGTCATTGCCGCCACCGGAGGGGATTCGGCGCTCAAGCTGTACGAGCAATTGTCCGCGATCGCCCCGACGCTGGTCATCGATTACGGCGATAAAAGCTGGCAACAGTTGGCGCAGCAGCTTGGCGAGGTAACCGGTCATGAGGCCGATGCGCAACGTATCGTTAGCCAGTTCGAACAGCGGGTGCTCGCCGTCAAACAGGCCATTCAACTGCCGCCGCAGCCGGTTTCCGCGCTGGTGTACTATGAGGACGGCCGCGGCGTGAATCTCTGGACCGGCGCATCGGCGCAAGGACAGTTGCTGAAAGAATTGGGATTTCAGCTCGCCGCGCTGCCGAAGGGGATCAAAGCGGAAACCTCGCAGGGCAAGCGTCAGGATATTATCCAAATCTCCGGCGAGAACATGGCCGATAGCCTTAACGGCAAATCGTTGCTGCTGTTTTCCGCGGACGAGAGAACGGTTTATAAAGTGATAGGCAATCCTTTCCTTAGCCACCTGGAACCGGTGGTGAAAAATCACGTGTGGGCTCTGGGATTGGATACCTTCCGGCTGGATTATTACAGCGCCAATAACATGCTGGATAGCATTGAGCGTTATTTCCCCAAGTCTTAGCCGCCGATTCCCGCTGCCGGACCATCGCAGCGCGCCGGGGATTATGCCCGTGGCCGAACCCCGGCGCAGCCAAACACCGGGTTTAGGTCAATGTATTTGCTGAATGACGCGTGCTAGCATAGTTATAATGATAATAATAATTATTATATTTATTCTTTAATGAAGGGAGCGCTCATTGCGTGATGTCATATCCCCATCCTGAAGCCGTCAAGAATATGTCGAGTCCTTCCAATCCCCCTGGCATAAGACGCTTATCCGGCATCATCCTGTGTCTGACGCTTATCGCCGTCAGCGCCGTCGCCAGCCTGATGCTCGGCGCCAAACCCATTTCGCCGGAAGTAGTCTGGATGAGCCTGACCGGACAGATCGACAATGCGGACAGCACCATTATTCTTCACGCCCGGCTGCCGCGTACGCTGGCGGGTATTATCGTCGGTATGGCGCTAGGCGGCGCGGGCGCGGTAATTCAGGCGCTGACGCGCAATCCGCTTGCCGATCCCGGCATCCTCGGCGTCAACGCCGGCGCCAGCTTCGCCATCGTGATCGGCATTACCTGGTTCGGCATTCATGGCATGGCCGCCTGGCTCGGATTCGCCTGGCTGGGCGTACTGGCGGCCAGCCTGATGGTCTGGATCATCGGCACGCTCAGCGGCGGCCGTATCAATCCCGTTCGCTTAACGCTGGCCGGCGTGGCGTTAAGCGCCGTCCTGACGGGCCTCACCTCATCAATCTCACTGCTGAATCCCGATGCGTTCGACCAGATGAGAATCTGGGAAGCCGGCACGCTGGATATTCGCTCCCTGCGCCATATCGCCCTGGTCACGCCGACCATTTTGCTGGGTTGCGGACTGGCGCTGGCGGCATCCCGCTCGCTGAATGCGCTCAGCATGGGGGAAGATGTCGCGACCGCGCTAGGCACCCGCGTGGCGCTGATACGTGTGGTCGCGGTGCTGGCGATCATGCTGATGTGCGGTTCCGCCACCGCGCTGGTCGGACCGATTGGTTTTGTCGGGCTGATGATCCCGCATATCGCCCGCTGGTGGGCGGGACCAGATCAGCGCTGGATTCTGATCTATTCCCTGCTATTTGCGCCGGTGCTGCTGCTGTGCGCCGATATCACCGGCCGTTTACTGGTTCCCGGCGAATTGCGGGTGTCGATTGTCACCGCCTTCATCGGCGCGCCCGTGCTGATCTGGCTGGTTCGTCGGCGCAAAGTGTAAGGAAACGCAATATGAACACCAGAACCCAGCGCCTCCGTGGCCCGTCGGGAAATCGCTATGGCCGCCTGCCGCTGCGCGTGCTGACCATCAACAGTATACTGCTGCTGTTAAGCCTGCTGCTGCTTACCCTGGCGGTTAGCCTCGGCACCTTGTCCTTGTCGCCGTTCGACGTCTGGCGGGCTTTCACCGATCATGGCGAGCCCGGCGTCGCCACCGTCGTCACGCAGTGGCGCGCGCCCCGGGCGATTGTCGCGCTGTTGCTTGGCGCCGCGCTGGGCGTCAGCGGCGCGATTTTCCAGTCGATTATCCGTAACCCGCTAGGCAGCCCGGATATCATCGGGTTTAATTCCGGCGCCTATACCGGCGCGCTGCTGGTGATCATTCTGCTGCACGGCAGCGACTACCAGATCGCCAGCGGCGCGATGCTGGGCGGCATCGCCACCGCGGCATTGGTCTATCTGCTGGCCTGGCGCGGCGGTATCGTCGGCTTTCGCTTAATTATCGTCGGCATCGCCATCAGCGCGATTCTGGTTGCATTCAATACCTGGCTTATCATTACCGGCGCGTTGGAAAGCGTGATGACGGCGGCGCTATGGGGAACCGGATCGCTCAATGGCATGACCTGGACGAAAATCCGGCCCGCCCTGTTTATCATTCCCCTGGCCATCGTCGCCGCGCTGCTAATGGGAAAACGGCTGCAACTGCTGGAGATGGGCGACGACAGCGCCAGGTCGCTTGGCGTTAACGCCGAGGCCAGCCGTCTGTGGCTGATGCTGTTCGGCATCAGTCTGACCGCCGTGGCCACCGCCACCGCCGGACCGATATCCTTTATCGCGCTTGCCGCGCCGCAGATAGCCCGGCGCATGACCCGCGCCAGCGGAACGCCGTTGTTCTCCGCCGCGATGGTCGGCGCCATCTTGCTGCTGGCGGCGGATATTACCGCCCAGAACGCCTTTGCCGATATTCAGCTTCCGGTGGGCGCGGTGACGGTCAGCATCGGCGGAATTTATCTGATTTGGCTGCTGATCCGTGAAGCTCGTCGTTAACCATCCTGAAGGGTAATCATATTGATGACGCATCTCTTGCATGCTAACAACCTGACGCTCGCGTACGATAAAAAAATCATCGCGCAAGCATTGAGCGTCGCAATCCCGGATAATCAATTCAGCGTGATTATCGGCCCTAACGCCTGCGGCAAATCCACCCTGCTGCGGGCGCTGTGCCGACTGCTGAAACCGCTGTCGGGCGAGGTGCTGCTGGACGGTAAAAATATCCGCCAACTTCCCACCAAAGCGCTGGCCCGGCAAATCGGCCTGCTGCCGCAGCAGGCCATCGTGCCGGATAACATCACGGTGGCGGACCTGGTGGCGCGCGGACGTTATCCTCATCAAAGCCTGCTGCGACAGTGGAATACCGCGGATCAGGAGGCGGTGGAACAGGCGATGCGCGCCACCAACGTGCATGCTCTGGCCGAACGCAGCGTGGATGAGTTATCCGGCGGGCAGCGCCAGCGGGTCTGGATAGCCATGGTGCTGGCGCAGCAAACGCCGCTGTTGTTGCTGGACGAACCCACCACCTGGCTGGATATGGCGCACCAGATTGACCTGCTCGACCTGTTTCGCGATCTGCACCAACAGCATGGCCGCACGCTGGTGGCGGTGCTGCACGATCTGAATCAGGCCTGCCGTTACGCCGATCATCTGATCGTCATGCGCGACGGCAAGATTATGGCGCATGGGAAACCCGCCGAGATTATCAGCGCCGAACTGATCAAACAGGTGTTCGGCATGTCGTGCATCATCGTTGACGACCCGGTGTCCCATACGCCGCTGATTGTACCCTGCGGGCGCTACCATCCGGTGCCGGATAACATCGGCGACCTGAAGCCGACCGCCTAGGCGATCGCTCAGAAAAAACGGCGGGACGACGCTTAGCCTTCGGTCTGCTCCAGCGTCGGGTAGTCGGTGTATCCGGTAGCGTCGGCGCTGTAGATGGTCGCGCTATTCAGCGCATTCAACGGCGCATCACGACGAAAACGCGCCGCCAGATCCGGATTGGCGATATACAGCCGACCGAAAGACACCGCATCCGCTTCACCGTTGGCGATCAGTTGCTCGGCAGACTCCCGCGTCAGACCGTCATTGGCAATCAGCGCGCCGGCAAACCGTTCGCGAATCAGCGGCAAAATGCGGTTAGGCGTCTCCAGCGTCTCACGGACGAAGATAAACGCCAAATGCCGCTCATTCAATTGTTCGGCCACATAGCCGAATAGCGCATGCGGATTGGAATCCTGCACGGAATGGGTGTCGGACATCGTGTTCAGATGCACGCCCACCCGATCCGCCGGCCAGACCTCCAGTATCGCATCCACCGTCTCCAGCAGGAAACGGGCGCGATTGGCGACGGAGCCGCCATATTGGTCCGTTCGTTTATTGGAGCCGTCATGCAGGAATTGATCGAACAGATAGCCGTTGGCGGCATGGATTTCCACGCCGTCAAAGCCGGCGCGTTCGGCATTTACCGCCGCCTGACGGAAATCCGCCACCAGTCCGGCGATTTCCGCCGTTTCCAGCGCGCGCGGCACCACATACGGTTTATACGGACGGATGGTGGCGACATGGCCTTCCGGCGCAATGGCGCTGGGCGCGACCGGCAATTCGCCATCCAGATAAAGCGGATCGGAAATACGCCCGACGTGCCATAGCTGAATCACCGTTTTTCCGCCGGCCTGATGCACCGCGTCATTAATCTTTTTCCAGCTTGCGATCTGCGCTTCCGACCAGATGCCCGGCGTATTGGGATACCCCACCGCTTGCGGCGTGATGGCGGTGGCTTCGGTCAAAATCAGACCGGCGCTGGCCCGCTGAACGTAGTATTCCAGCGACAGCGCGCCGGGAATGCGTTGTTCAAAAGCGTGCATACGGGTGAGCGGCGCCATAACAAGACGATTGGATAACGGAATGGCGCCGATCTTGATCGGATCAAATAAACTTGGCATAGCATTTTCCTTACGGCTTAACCCAGATGAGTTATCAGAGACCTTATCGATAATATGAGACCACCACGAGCCATATATTGAGCAAATACGCCGGGGAAGGCACGCCATTGCGTGCGGGATCGTCATACCATTAGGCACTAATCCAGTAACGGAAAGTTATATGCGGCTACGGGGGAAGGTAAAAGAGGCCTGCTGACGGCCTCTGAGATTGCTGATTGAAGTTTGGCGCAAGGGTGTGATGACCCCCTCCCGGCCTCCCCCTTGTCAGGGGGAGGGGCATTCTCCCTCCCCTGCGAAGGGGAGGGCCGGGGTGGGGTCAGGGTCATCAGGCAAAGACCAACTATCGCGATTTACACCGCGGTCTGGAAAATCACCCCGTCCGCTTTCTCGGTATACTGATCCAGACGGTCAAAATTCAGATAGCGGTAGGTATCCAGCGCGGTTTTATCCACCTGCTCCATGTAGGTCTGGTATTCATCCGGCGTCGGCAGACGTCCCAGCAGCGAAGCCACCGCCGCCAGCTCCGCGGAAGCCAGATAAACATTGGCGCCGGTTCCCAAACGGTTCGGGAAGTTGCGCGTCGAGGTGGAAACTACCGTCGCGCCGTCGGCCACGCGCGCCTGGTTGCCCATACACAGCGAGCAGCCAGGGATCTCGATGCGCGCCCCGCTCTTGCCGAATACGCTGTAGTACCCCTCTTCCGTCAGCTGCGCGGCATCCATTTTGGTCGGCGGCGCTACCCACAGGCGGGTCGGCAACTGGCCCTTATGGCTGTCCAGCAGTTTACCGGCGGCGCGGAAGTGACCGATATTGGTCATACAGGAACCGATAAACACTTCATCGATCTTCTCGCCGGCCACCTCGGACAGCAGACGCGCATCGTCCGGATCGTTCGGCGCGCAGAGGATCGGCTCTTTGATTTCCGCCAGATCGATATCGATCACCGCGGCGTATTCCGCATCCTCGTCCGCTTCCAGCAATTGCGGATCGGCCAGCCATTTTTCCATCCCCTGGATGCGTCGCTCCAGCGTACGACGATCGCCATACCCTTCGGAAATCATCCACTTCAACAGCACGATGTTGGAGTTCAGATACTCGATGATCGGCGCTTTATCCAGCTTGATGGTACAACCGGCGGCGGAACGCTCCGCCGAGGCGTCGGTCAGTTCGAACGCCTGCTCCACCTTCAGATCCGGCAACCCTTCGATCTCCAGGATACGTCCGGAGAAAATGTTCTTTTTGCCTTTCTTCTCGACGGTCAGCAGCCCTTGCTTAATCGCATACAGCGGGATCGCGTGTACCAGATCGCGCAGGGTGATGCCCGGTTGCATCTTGCCTTTAAAGCGCACCAGCACGGATTCCGGCATATCCAGCGGCATCACGCCGGTGGCGGCGGCAAACGCCACCAGCCCGGAGCCGGCCGGGAAGGAGACGCCGATCGGGAAGCGGGTATGGGAGTCGCCGCCGGTGCCGACGGTATCCGGCAGCAGCATGCGGTTAAGCCAGGAGTGGATCACCCCATCTCCCGGACGCAGCGATACCCCGCCGCGGTTCATAATGAAGTCGGGCAGCGTATGGTGCGTCGTCACATCCACCGGCTTCGGATAAGCGGCGGTGTGGCAGAACGACTGCATCACCAGATCGGCCGAGAAACCCAGGCAGGCCAGATCTTTCAGCTCATCACGGGTCATCGGCCCGGTAGTATCCTGAGAACCGACGGAGGTCATTTTCGGCTCGCAATACTCGTTCGGACGAATACCGTCGACGCCGCAGGCGCGACCCACCATTTTCTGCGCCAGCGAGAAGCCTTTGTTGCTGTCGGCCACCGCTTTCGCCACACGGAATACGTCGCTGTTCGGCAATCCCAGGGATTCACGCGCTTTTGACGTCAGCCCGCGGCCGATAATCAGCGGAATACGGCCGCCGGCGCGCACTTCATCCAGCAGCACGTCGGTTTTCAGTTCGAAGGTCGCCAGCACCTCGCCGGTATCATGGCGGCGGACTTCACCCTGATAGGGATAGATATCAATCACATCGCCCATGTTCAGATCGCCGACATCCACCTCAATCGGCAATGCGCCGGCATCTTCCATGGTGTTGAAGAAGATCGGCGCGATTTTGCCGCCCAGCACCACCCCGCCGGCGCGTTTATTCGGCACATGGGGAATGTCGTCGCCCATGAACCACAACACGGAGTTGGTGGCGGATTTACGGGAAGAACCGGTGCCGACCACGTCGCCGACATAGGCCAGCGGGAAGCCTTTCTTATTCAGCGCTTCAATCTGTTTGATCGGGCCGACCACGCCAGGCTGATCGGGTTCGATGCCTTCGCGGGCGTTTTTCAGCATCGCCAGCGCGTGCAGCGGAATATCCGGGCGCGACCAGGCATCCGGCGCCGGCGACAGGTCATCGGTGTTGGTTTCGCCGGTCACCTTGAAGACGGTAACGGTAATTTTTTCCGCCAGGGCGGGACGGGAAAGGAACCACTCGGCGTCGGCCCAGGACTGAATCACCTGCTTCGCATAGGCGTTGCCGGCTTTGGCCTTTTCTTCCACGTCATAGAAGTTGTCAAACATCAGCAGCGTGTGCGACAGCGCTTTCGCGGCAATCGGCGCCAGCGCGTCGCTGTCCAGCGCATCAATCAGGGGATGAATATTATAACCGCCCTGCATGGTGCCGAGCAGTTCAACGGCTTTTTCAGGATCGATCAACGGGGAAGAGGCTTCGCCTTTGGCAATGGCGGCCAGAAAGCCGGCTTTAACGTATGCCGCTTCATCAACGCCGGGGGGAACACGATTAATCAGCAGATCCAGTAAAACGTCCTCTTCGCCGGCCGGCGGATGTTTTAATGACTCAACCAGCGCCGCCATCTGTACGGCGTCCAACGGCTTGGGAACAATTCCCTGTGCAGCCCGCTCGGCCACGTGCTTACGATATTCTTCTAGCACGACTTTCTCCTCGCTCTCATTGTCTTCATTATGCCCGGTGCTCTTGTCCCAGATTCTAATGTTCATGCCGGTATTCCGGCACGGGATGTAAGGTAAGAGAGCGCCCGGTTCAGCCTTGTCAGCATATCAGAATTTGAATTGAATGTTAATTAATTAACACAATCGCAACATTACATTAATTTTAGCCGCCGGATATCACGCGGATCCGATAACGACCAACGTCCGAAGATTAACATGTTAGCGGTAAAATCGACCATAAATTATGGCGCTATCAAGCCGCGGCTGAAGCCGTCCCGCGCGGCGGCAATGAGCGGTATGCAGGGAATAACGACCTGAACGCCATAATAAATCAATATGCAAACTATTCGCCCGCTTGCCGATAGTTTCCTAATGGGCAGGTTGATATCAACGCTTGGGAGTGCATATGTCCTTTTTACGGAATGTTACGATCAGAAAGGTTTTGTTGGTTATTCTCAGTCTTTTTCTACTGCTGTGGGGCGGCGTATCGTGGTTTACGCTGTCATCGCTTAATCAGGCTACCCATTACCTGACGCTCGGCAATACGCAGGTGGCGTCCTTAAATACCCTGACGAACGGCACCGATCAGGCGCTGCGCTCGGTGATCCGCATTAACCGGGCGATGACGCTGATGCAAAGCGGCAAACTGGATGATATCGACGCCACCGTGACATCGGCCGATACCGCGCTGAAAAGCAGTCAGGAGAATCTCGAAAAATTCAAAGGTCAGGCTCATACCAACATCGATCGGCTCATCGTCGATGAGGTCGTCTCCTCATGGGGCAAACTGATCGATCAGGGTCTACAGCCGATGATGACCGCCCTGCTGGAGAAAAGATTCGCCGAATACCGACGGTTGTTCCGCGACGATTTTCAAGCATTGAACGAAGCGTTTATCGCCGCGGCGGGCAACTATCAGACTATCGCCTCGGATAACGCCACCGTACAACACGTCTATACGCTGGTCGACTGGTGTAAAAAGATCCTGATTGCGGCGATGATCGCGGGCGTCGTCATTCTGCTGCTGACCGATCGCTACCTGACGGGCTTTATCGTCAAGCCTCTGGTGCGCATCCGGGATCATTTCCGCACGTTGGCTGAGGGAAAATTGGATCATGCGCTGGAAGACTTCGGCCGTAATGATGCCGGACAGTTAATCCCCTATCTGCGCGACATGCAGGAGAGCCTGAAAATCACGGTGACCACCATTCGCAACAGCGCGGATTCCATTTATCAGGGCGCGGCGGAGATCAGCGCAGGCAACAACGACCTCTCTTCTCGCACCGAACAGCAGGCCGCCGCGTTGCAGGAAACCGCCGCCAGCATGGAACAATTGGGTACCACGGTAAAACATAATACCGACAATGTGCATCAGGCTACCGGGCTGGCGGAGAAAGCTACCTCGGTGGCGAAGCAGAGCTGGGAAATGGGGCGCGAACTCGGCGAGATCATGGGCAGCATCGCCACCAGCTCGCGTAAAATCAACGAAATCACCGGTATGATCAACAGCATCGCCTTCCAGACCAATATTCTGGCGCTGAACGCCGCCGTCGAAGCCGCGCGCGCCGGCGAGCAGGGGCGCGGATTCGCCGTGGTGGCCGGCGAAGTGCGTAATCTGGCGCAGAAAAGCGCTCAGGCGGCGAAAGAAATTGAAGGGCTGATTGCGGAATCCGTCGAGCGCGTGGATGCGGGCGCCAAACAGGTGGCGCGCACCGGCAACGTGATGGATGACGTGATTACCTCCATCAAACAGGTGAACGATCTGATGGCGGAGATCGCCGCCGCCTCGGACGAACAGAGCCAGGGCATCAGTCAGGTCAGTCAGGCGGTGACGGAAATGGACGGCGTGACGCAACAGAACGCCTCGCTGGTGGAACAATCGGCCGCCGCGGCCGCCTCGCTGGAAGAACAGGCGCGCCAGTTAATGCAGGCCGTCGCCATTTTCCAACTGGAGCAGCAGCAAACGCACGGCGAGGTAAAATCAAACGCGCAGGCGGTGCCGCAACTGGCGGCGACGGTATCCTGAGCGCAGGGCGTCATGCTCGGGCGATAATCGCCGGTCTTGCGGCCGGGCATTATTCGCCCGCGGGCAAATCCTGTTGAAAATGGGTACGCAGCGCATGCTGTAACGCGAACAAGGGCGCGGATTGATGCGACTGTTGCGGATAGATATCCAGCGTTACGCGTAAATTGGGCGAACGTTTTTGCAACGTCCAGGCCAGTTCCCGGATCCCGTCGACCATCCGCCGCTGATGACGATGCTGACGCAACGCCTGACGCTGAGCGTCCGGCAAACCCAACTCCCAGCGCTCCAGAGACTGTTCATATTCTCCCACCGACAGCGCCAGACTGATCGGCCGCATCCTTTGTAATGCACTGGTTGCCAGAAAGGGTTCGACCTGCTGCATAAGATAGCCGCCATTCCACCAGACGGACGGGCTGGAGGCATAAAAATGCTGAAATGCGTTTGGCGCGGCAAACAGCGTATCGACGGTAAACAAACCGCCGTAGGAATGGCCGAACAGGGCTTCGCGCCGGCTGTCGACGGCATAGCCGGCGGCGATAAAAGGTTTTAACTCCGCCTGCATAAAGCGACGGAACCCTGCCGCATCGCCCGCCATGCCGGACGGATAATAACCGCCCGCCGGGTTTGCCTCCGGCACGATGCGTGCGACGGCGGGACGATAGTCCCGTTCGCGTCGGGTCGGCCCTTCATAATCCAACGCGACGATAATCCCCGGCGTCATGCCGCAGCGCGGGCCGGCCAGCGCATCCATCAGCGACACGGCGACGGGGAAATAGCGGGCGCCGTCCAGCAGGTAGATTACCGGCCATCCCTGCGGCGGCGGCGCGCTTGCAGGGCAAAAAGAGAGCACGCGATAGCGCCCGCATGCCGCCGAATCGAATATTTCATCACGAGTATTGCGTAGCTGGTACACCCATCCTCCCTTATTTCTTCTTATTATTTATGCCGACGACCGCGCTGCCAAATAAAAAATCCGGTGTGGAATACCCGCACCGGAAACGATCATGTGATTCCCCTGGCGCTGGTCGCCCGGCGTCGCTTAGAAGCGCGTGTTCAGACTAACGAAAAAGGTTCTGCCCGGTTCGTTATAGGTGGCTGCGCCCGCGCCGGCGATATTATTCACCCCCTGCGCGTTGCCGGCGCGGAACTGGCGCTTGTCCAGCAGATTGTCCACGCCGCCTGTTACGCTCACATATTTATTAAATTCATAGGTGGTGCTCAGACCGAATAACGCATATGGACTGAGTTCATCACTGGCGCTGCCGGTCACCCGGTTGCCGTTATAGTCATACTTTTTAGGTTTCTGCCGACCATACCAGGTGACATCCGCCAGGAAGGAAAGCTGTTCCGTCGCCTGCCATTCAACCGATGAGTTCAGAGTAAACTCCGGCGTGATGGAGAGATAATCGCCGGTGGTTTTATTTTTCGATTCCAGCATCCACGTCAGATTGTTACGCCAGTTGATGCTCTCCGTTACCGGAACGTTCAGGCTACCTTCCAGCCCCTGCACCACCGCTTTCGGGATATTTCCCCATTGGAAAATATTGGCATTGGCGTAAGCGGGATTGCTTCCTCCGACGGCCTGACCAATCGGCGACAAGCCGGACTCAATCTTATTGCGGTAATCATTGTGGAAATAGGTAATGCCCGCCGTCAAGCCGTTGCGGTGGAACTCCAGACCAATCTCTTTATTCAGACTGGTTTCCGCTTTCAAATCTTCATTACCGAGCAGGTAACAGCTCTGTGAGCTGCCGCCGTAACACCCCTGGCCGCGGCTGTAGAGGATATAGTTAGGGTTGGTCTGATACAGGTTCGGCGCCTTGTAAGCCCGGGCGATACCCAGCTTCAGGGTGTAATCCTCTCCCAGTTCCTGAGACAGGTTCAATGACGGACTCCAGTTGGTGCCCGCCGAGCTATGGTGATCGAGACGCAGCGCCGGCGTCAGCGCCGTGCTTGGCGTCAGTTGGATATTGTCCTCTACAAACGCCGACGCCAGACGGGCGGATGTCTTGTCGCTGCGCCCGCTGCTGCTCAGCGAACCAATGCTGCCGGCTTCAGTGGTGGTCTGCGTATTCGACACCGGATCCTTCATTTTCTGCTCGTTCCACTCGATGCCGATGGTCGCCACCTGATCGAATAGCGCATTAAACGGAATATTGACCTCATTATGCGCAGTAAAACTATTCAACTTGATGGTATTAAACGCATCAGGCGACGAGAAGATCCCTTCTGTACCGCCGGCTAATCCTTCCAGAATACGGGTATTGTGGGTGCGTTCATATTGCAGATATGACATTGAACTGACGCCGCTGTCCCAATAGCCGCGGTGCGTAATCGCAAAGTTCTGCCGGTACATGCGATTGGTTTCTTTGCCGTAATTGCTGAGAACATTGGCATTGCTATTGGTATTTTGGCTATCGCCCGCATAGATATTGCCCTGACGGCTGACGCCCGCTTCAAACTCCAGCGACTGCCGTTTGGTGATATCCCAGCGCAGCAGGCCGTTAATGTCTTTATTACGCACCCCTTCCCGACCGGCGGGCAGAGAATTGATCTGATTGCCGGTGCGCTCGGACTGATGCCCTTCATTGATATCTCTGGCATCGGCCTGGGTTTTATTCAGATTGCCGAACAAACGGAAGCTCAGATTATCGGTCAGGCCGCCCATCAGGCTGAAATCGGTGCGTTTGGTGGCGCCTTCCGACTTATGCTGCGGCGCGTTCAGATAGGTATTCCAACTGCCGTGCAGCTCCTGCGTCGGCTGTTTGGTGATGATATTGACCACCCCGCCCGCGGCGCCGTTGCCGTAGCGCGCCGCCGCCGGGCCGCGCAGCACCTCGATGCGCTCCACCATATCGGCCGGCACCCAGTTGGTGTCGCCGCGCGTATCGCGTTCGCCGCGCCAGCCATAGCGCACCGCATTGCGGCTGGAAACCGGTTTGCCGTCCACCAGAATCAACGTATTTTCCGGCCCCATGCCGCGAATATCGATCTGGCGATTGTTCCCGCGCTGTCCGCTGGTGGAGTTCCCGGTAAGGTTCACCCCCGGCATGGTGCGGATCAGTTCCGACAGATCGTTGGCCGGCGGACGCCTGGCGATATCTTGCGCGGTGATCACCGACACGCCCGGAGCCTGACGGGTCTGCTCCGCGGCAGTGACCACGATGGTGTCGTCAGCGTCCGATGCGGTCTCCTGCTGGGTTTGCTGGGTAGCGGCCGTATCGGCCCATGTCATGAACGGCGTTGTCGAACAGCTCAAGCCGATAAGCGTCGCCAGGTAGTGACGTGGTGGTAATCTCATCATCTAAAATCGCCCTGTAGAATCATAATTGGAAAGACGGCGGATGTTGAATGGCGCAGGCAAGCTTCATTTATCACCGTAAAACGGGCCTCCATGCTTTGTGGAGAAAAGGCTGCCTTATCATTGAGCGAGCGGACAGGATTACCCGCCCGCCGCGTGCTGACCATCAACGAAAAATGCTACTGAGAAGTATTTGCATTACCAATTTTGGTCAGTCATTGTTACATTTGTTTTTTGGCACGGGTTTTGTGCAAACGGCGAATTGTTTTGCGCAAGCGGCAAAATGGCGGACGATAACCAGAGAATATGAGGGGGGATCATGCAAAATCACGTACCGTCATCGAAATCGATTTATAAGAATCACATCGTCCAGCAGTCCAGCCTGGTGACGAATGATTATCGCCTGCTTGGACCGAGGTTGATTGACGATACGCCGGTACTGTTCGGCAATTTCGACGTGATACGGCTGAACCGCGATCTGATTTTGCATACGGCGGATGTGATCAACCTGCACAACATGAAAACCCAGAGCGTGCTGAACGGCGCGATCAAACTGGCTATCGTGGTAAACGGCGTCGCGCATATTACCTATAACGAAAAATTGCTGCATCTGGGCAATCACCAGCCCGCGTCGCTGATTTCGCTGACCGAACCCACGCAATTTAGCCGCAACGGTAAGCGGGATGAATACGAGCGCACCGTTTCCCTCACCTTCAGCCGCGAATGGCTGTATGGCAACCTGCTGGATACGGTCAACGACTGGCAGACCATTTATGACTTCACGCAAACCCATCTCGCCACCCATTTATGGACGCCGTCGCGTCAGGCGCTGGCCATTGCCTGGCAGATCCTCAACGCCGGCCCCTGCCATACGCCGCTGCAACGCCTGTATCTGGAAAGTCAGTGCATGATGCTGATTATCGAAGCCTTTGATTCACTCACCGCTCACGCGATACAAAATAAAACCGCGCCCGGCGTTAACCTGCGCAACCATCACCGCGTCCATCAGGTGCGCGATATGCTGGAAAGCGGCAGCGCCGACCAGCTCTCCATCGCCGACATCGCCAAAAGCGTCAGTATGAGTGAAAGCACGCTGCAACGTCATTTTCGCCAGACATTCAACATCACGGTGTTTGAATACCTGAGAAACTGCCGTTTACAGCGCGCGATGCTGGCGCTGCAAAAAGACGGCATCGGTATTGCGCAGGCCGCCAGCATCGCCGGCTATAATAGCCCGGCAAACTTTACCACCGCCCTGCGCCGCGCCTTCGGCATCACGCCGGGACAGGTGAAGAATCGTTTTTGATCAATACCGTTCGTTTCAGATTCAAAATAGCCAGAGCGACCACGGCGAGTGACATCTTAAGCGTCTCCCTAATCGTCGCGTATAAATCGAATCCGCCCCCACAGCTGATTTCCATTAGGATTTTTCTCAATAGCAGGGTTATCTGTCTGGTTCGTTTTTTATCTACATGCTAATCCGATACAGTATGGCGCGATTGATTTTTCGAAAGAATCTTAGAATTTCAAGAGTCCCGTCGTTTTCATATCAAATAAACGTTTTCTATTTCTGCTAAAAGGATTTTCTATGTCTAATGCTATTTATCTCTACGTTGAAGGTGTCACCGGTGAATGTACAGAGTCGCAGCATGAAGGTTGGATCGACGTGTTTTCATGTTCATGGGGCGCATCTCAAAATGCCGATACGACGCGCGGCGGCGGTGGCGGTTCCGGCCGTGTAAGTTTTCGCGACTTGAACATCGTTACCGCTATAGATAATGCGATGCCGACCATGTTGAAAATGTGCTCTGTCGGTCAGCATATCAGTAACGTCAAGGTTTCCATATGCAAGGCCAGCGGCGGCAACCCCATAGAATTTTCCACCTTCATATTGAAAGACGCGCTGATCACGGATGTGAATATTGGCGGTTCCAGCGGCAGTCAGATGCTGGTGACCTATAAATTTCAGGCATCCGCCGTCGAAGCACACTACTGGAAACAGCAATCAAACGGCGGTAAAGGCGCGGAAGTGGCGATGGGCTTCGATATCAAGCAAAACAAAATCACCGGCTAATCAACCACAGGGAAATATCTAATGGAACCTATTTTCCTGCAAAATGAAGTGGGGATGGTTGTTCGGGGGAAAAACAGCGCAGAACATACGCCAGGACTATTGGAACAACACGCCGATTGCATTTTAAGCAACGGAGCCCCCATTGGCTTTTATGGTCGAGGTGAGGGATATTCCAACTCATTAGGCACCGTGGGTTTAGGAATGGAAGGGTATGTGCTGACCTATAACGACTTTTCCTCAAAAGCATACGGCAGGCCATACTATATCGATACATATGAAGCCAGGCGCTACAATCTTGTTTCAACCGTCCTGCTGGTAAGTGTCTCCAGTGCAGAAGCCATGCTGTTCGACGCAGCCTGGAACGAGATCAAGAATCATCCCGATACGTTCAACATCGTGGGGAATAACTGTTCCACTCACGCGAGCCTGGCTTTCGTCAAAGCTGGTATTCTGCCTTCGGAAATTTCCGGTCTTGATACGCCCGACCAACTTTATCGGCAAATTGTCGCCGTAAAAAAAGGATTGACGCGTTCCTATTCCGGCTATGTCGGGTTTACCCCGGATAAGGATAGGTATTATGTTGAAGTGCAATAGAGCGAGAGGCTTACTCACATCGGCGATACTCGCTGTACTGCTTATTGCGTACTCAGGAGCCAGCATGTCCTTTTCATTTAGCAAAAAAATTGAGATCAAGGCAGAAAATGCCATGTTCAAAGGCGTGGAAATGGAATTGCCTAGCCGAAAGGCCGTCGTTCAGATCAAAAGCGTTGAAGCGGATCAGAAACTGTCTTCGTCGGTCTTGCGCTCGCCGTCGCTCATTTCCGGTTACCCCGACCCACTGCGGGTTGAAGGAAAAGTGTTAAGCAGTAGTGATGACGCGTTGCTGGGTAAATCGGTATCATTGCGCTTGTCAAAGCAGGAATGGGAGCGCATTAAGGCCGGCGTGAATGACGCCGTCGGCGTCGGCATCCTGGATACGCATGACGGCTACGGCCTAATTTGTCTGGAAAACCTCACATCCCTCGATGACGCCGCGAAAAAAACGTGGCTAACAAGCGAGACCTGTCGTAAACGCTGGGATAATTGACGCGGTAGGTACGCCGCCTTGACGAAATCGCGAAGAGAGACAACCGGTTCGCCGTTTCCGAGCAAAGCCGCCATAAAAAAATCCGGCATAATCGCCGGATTTTTCACTATGCGTAGACGCGCTTACTTTTTCTTGGCTTTCGGGTTCGGCAGGTCGGTAATGCTGCCTTCATAAATCTCGGCCGCCAGACCGACGGATTCGTGCAGCGTCGGGTGAGCATGGATAGTCAGCGCGATATCTTCCGCATCGCAACCCATCTCGATGGCCAGACCGATTTCACCCAACAGTTCGCCGCCGTTGGTGCCGACAATCGCCCCGCCGATAACGCGATGCGTCTCTTTGTCGAAAATCAGTTTGGTCATACCGTCCGAACAATCGGACGCGATGGCGCGGCCGGAGGCTGCCCAGGGGAAGGTCGCCGTTTCGTAGCTGATGCCTTTCTCTTTCGCTTCTTTCTCGGTCAGCCCGACCCAGGCCACTTCCGGCTCGGTATAAGCAATGGACGGGATCACTTTCGGATCGAAGTAGTGTTTTTTGCCGGCAATCACTTCCGCGGCGACATGACCTTCGTGTACGCCTTTATGCGCCAGCATCGGCTGACCGACAATATCGCCGATGGCATAGATGTGCGGCACGTTGGTGCGCAACTGCTTATCCACGCGGATAAAGCCGCGTTCGTCGACTTCAACGCCCGCTTTGCCCGCATCCAGGTTTTTACCGTTCGGCACGCGGCCGATAGCCACCAGCACCGCATCATAACGTTGCGGTTCGGCCGGCGCCTTTTTGCCTTCCATCGTCACGTAGATACCGTCTTCTTTGGCTTCCACGGCGGTCACTTTGGTTTCCAGCATCAGCGTAAACTGCTTGCTGATACGTTTGGTGAACACTTTGACGATGTCTTTATCAGCGGCCGGGATCACCTGATCGAACATTTCCACCACGTCGATCTGCGAGCCCAGCGCATGATAGACGGTACCCATTTCCAGACCGATGATGCCGCCGCCCATGATCAACAGACGTTCCGGCACGCTTTTCAGTTCCAGCGCATCGGTGGAGTCCCATACGCGCGGATCGTCATGGGGAATAAACGGCAGTTGGATCGGACGCGAGCCGGCGGCGATGATCGCGTTTTCGAAATTGATCGTCGTTTTGCCGTTTTCGCCGTCCACTTCCAGCGTATTGGCGCCGGTGAATTTACCCAGACCGTTAACGACTTTCACTTTACGGGCTTTCGCCATACCGGACAGACCGCCGGTTAGCTGCTTGATGACTTTCTCTTTCCACAGGCGGATTTTATCAATATCGGTTTTAGGTTCACCGAATACAATGCCGTGCTCCGCCAGCGCTTTGGCTTCTTCAATCACTTTGGCTACGTGCAACAGAGCTTTGGAAGGGATACAGCCAACGTTCAGACACACGCCACCCAGCGTGGAGTAACGTTCCACCAGTACGGTTTCCAGGCCGAGATCCGCAGCGCGGAATGCCGCGGAATAGCCTGCGGGGCCGGCACCAAGTACCACCACCTGAGCTTTAATTTCAGTACTCATCATGACCTCATGTTTTGTTTGTCCGGCGGTCAGACGACATTCTTATGGCGAGTTAATTTAAGTACGCCCTTCATCCACCGGGACGCTTTCACCGTCGGCAGTTTACATAATTGTTAACAATCTGCAAATCACCTGTAAGTAAACGCGGTCTCAACAGTGTCGTCTGATAATATTTAAGCGCCTAAACCCACTATCCGGGTTCTAGAAACAGAATATTGTTAGCAACACTGACGTTAACAAAAAGGCTGGCCGTAAGGCCAGCCTTTACGGTTACATCACCAGACGACGAATATCCGACAGCGTGTTGTTGATGATGGTAATAAAGCGCGCACCATCAGCACCGTCAATGACGCGGTGGTCGAAGGACAGAGAGATCGGCAGCATCAGACGCGGCGTAAACTCTTTGCCGTTCCAGACCGGCTCTATCGCGGACTTGGACACGCCCAGGATAGCCACTTCCGGCGCGTTGACAATCGGCGCGAAATGCGTGGTGCCAAGACCGCCGATGCTGGAGATGGTGAAACATCCCCCCTGCATTTCGCCTGCGGTCAGCTTACCGTCGCGCGCTTTCTTGGAGATCGTCGCCAGTTCACGAGACAGCTCGATGATGCCCTTCTTGTTCACATCTTTGAACACCGGAACCACCAGACCGTTCGGCGTATCGACCGCCACGCCGATGTTGATGTATTTCTTCAGCGTCAGACGCTGGGCGTCTTCGGACAGCGAACTGTTGAAACGCGGCAACTGCTCAAGAGCAGCGGCAACGGCTTTCATGATGAAAACCACCGGCGTGATTTTCACATCCAGTTTACGTTTCTCCGCTTCCGCGTTCTGTTGTTTACGGAACGCTTCCAGCTCGGTGATATCCGTTTTGTCGAAGTGCGTAACGTGTGGAATAACCACCCAGTTGCGGCTCAGGTTGGCGCCGGAGATTTTCTGGATACGGCCCAGTTCCACTTCTTCCACTTCGCCGAACTTGCTGAAGTCGACTTTCGGCCATGGCAACAGACCCGGCAGACTGCCGCCGCTGGCGGCGGCCGGCGCGGATTCGGCGCGTTTAACCGCCTCTTTCACATAGGCCTGAACGTCTTCGCGCAGGATACGGCCTTTACGCCCGGTCCCCTTCACTTTAGCCAGATTGACGCCGAACTCACGCGCCAGACGGCGGATAACCGGCGTAGCATGAACGTAAGCGTCATTTTCGGCGAACTCGCCTTTGCTTTCCGCTTTCGCGGCCGGCGCAGGCGCGGCGGCTTTGGCTTCCTGCTTAGCCGGCGCCGCTTCCTGTTTGGCGGCCGGCGCGGCGGCCGGGGCTGCGCCCGCCACTTCAAACACCATGATCGGCGAACCGGTTTTCACTTTGTCGCCGGTATTGATTTTGATCTCTTTCACCACGCCGGCGAACGGCGCAGGCACTTCCATCGACGCTTTGTCGCCTTCCACGGTGATCAGCGACTGCTCGGCTTCCACCTTGTCGCCCACTTTCACCAGCACTTCGGTGACTTCGACTTCGTCATCGCCGATATCCGGCACGGCGACGTCTTTCGCGGCTGGCGCGCTGCCGGCGGCCGGCGCGGCTTCCGCGGCGCTCTCTTCTTTAGCCGGAGCGGCATCAGCCGAGCCCGCCACTTCAAACACCATGATTGGCGAGCCGGTTTTCACTTTATCGCCGGTGTTGATTTTGATCTCTTTCACCACGCCGGCGAACGGCGCAGGCACTTCCATCGACGCTTTGTCGCCTTCCACGGTGATCAGCGACTGCTCGGCTTCCACCTTATCGCCCACTTTTACCAGTACTTCGGTGACTTCGACTTCGTCATCGCCGATGTCCGGCACGGCGACGTCTTTGCTGGCGCTGGCCGCCTGAGCCGCCGGTTTGGATGCTTCTTTTTTCTCTTCTTTCTCTTCAGCCTTGGCAGGCGCGGCATCGGCCGCGCCGTCGGCGGAATCGAAAATCATAATCAGCTTGCCGGTCTCGACTTTGTCGCCCACCGCAACCTTGATCTCTTTTACCACACCGGCCTGCGGGGAAGGCACTTCCATAGAGGCTTTATCGCCTTCCACGGTGATCAGCGACTGTTCAACTTCAACTTTGTCGCCCACCTTCACCAGCACTTCGGTGACTTCAACTTCATCTGCACCGATATCCGGTACGTTGATTTCGATAGCCATGTAATCTTTACCTCTTATGCCAGACGCGGGTTGACTTTATCTGCATCGATCTCGAATTTGCCAATCGCTTCGGCAACCACTTTCTTATCGATTTCACCGCGCTTAGCCAGTTCACCCAGGGCCGCAACCACCACGTAAGACGCATCCACTTCAAAGTGGTGACGCAGGTTCTCACGGCTGTCGGAACGTCCGAAACCGTCGGTTCCCAGCACGCGATAATCGCTGGCCGGGATGAAGTTGCGAATTTGCTCGGCGAACAGCTTCATGTAGTCGGTTGAGGCTACGGCCGGCTCATCGCTCAGAACCTGAGCCACGTAAGGAACGCGTGGTTCTTCGGTCGGGTGCAGCATATTCCAGCGCTCGCAATCCTGACCGTCGCGCGCCAGTTCGGTGAAGGACGTGACGCTGAACACGTCGGAACCGATGCCGTAGTCTTTCGCCAGAATCTGCGCCGCTTCACGCACGTGGCGCAGAATGGAGCCGGAGCCCAGCAACTGTACTTTGCCTTTGTCGCCTTCCACCGTTTCCAGCTTGTAGATACCCTTGCGGATACCCTCTTCCGCACCCTGCGGCATGGCGGGCATGTGGTAGTTTTCGTTCAGCGTGGTGATGTAGTAGTAAATATTTTCCTGCGCTTCGCCGTACATACGATGCAAACCGTCATGCATAATGACAGCCACTTCATAAGCATAGGCCGGATCGTAGGAAATACAGTTCGGGATGGTCAGCGACTGAATGTGGCTGTGGCCGTCTTCGTGCTGCAAGCCTTCGCCGTTCAGCGTAGTCCGACCGGAAGTCCCGCCGATCAGGAAGCCGCGCGCCTGCTGATCGCCCGCCGCCCAGCACAGGTCGCCGATACGTTGGAAACCGAACATCGAATAGTAGATGTAGAACGGGATCATCGGCAGGTCGTTGGTGCTGTAGGAGGTGGCCGCCGCCAGCCAGGACGCGCCGGCGCCCAGCTCGTTGATCCCTTCCTGTAGAATCTGACCTTTCTCGTCTTCTTTATAGTAGGCGACCTGCTCGCGGTCCTGCGGGGTGTACTGCTGACCGTTCGGGCTGTAAATCCCGATCTGGCGGAACAGACCTTCCATACCGAAGGTACGCGCTTCATCGGCGATGATCGGCACCAGACGATCTTTGATCGACTTGTTCTTCAGCATCACGTTCAGCGCGCGCACGAAAGCGATGGTGGTGGAAATTTCTTTATTCTGCTCGTCCAGCAGGCTGCGGAAATCTTCCAGCGTCGGCAGTTCCAGCGTTTCGCTGAAGGTCGGCTGGCGAGTCGGCAGGTAGCCTTCCAGCGCCTGACGACGTTCGTGCAGGTATTTATATTCCGCGGAATCTTTATCGAGCGTGATGAACGGCAGTTTTTCGATATTTTCATCGCTGACCGGCACATTGAAACGATCGCGGAAGTAGCGCACGCCTTCCATGTTGATTTTCTTGACCTGGTGCGCGATGTTCTTGCCTTCGGCCGCTTCGCCCATACCATAGCCTTTAATGGTATGCGCCAGAATAACCACCGGCTTGCCTTTGGTTTCCTGCGCTTTTTTCAGCGCGGCGTAAACTTTCTTCGGATCGTGGCCGCCGCGGTTCAATGCCCAGATTTGATCGTCGGTCCAGTCTTTCACCAGCGCGGCGGTTTCCGGATATTTGCCGAAGAAGTGCTCGCGCACATAGGCGCCGTTTTTGGATTTGAACGTCTGATAGTCGCCGTCAACGGTTTCATTCATCAGTTGGACCAGTTTGCCGCTGGTATCTTTACGCAGCAGTTCGTCCCAGCGTCCGCCCCAGATCACCTTGATCACTTCCCAGCCGGCGCCGCCGAAGATGCCTTCCAGTTCGTTGATAATCTTGCCATTACCGGTAACCGGGCCGTCAAGGCGTTGCAGGTTACAGTTGATAACGAACACCAGGTTGTCCAGTTTTTCGCGGGTGGCGATGGTGATCGCGCCTTTGGATTCCGGCTCGTCCATTTCACCGTCGCCCAGGAAAGCGTAAACGGTTTGTTGAGAGGTGTTTTTCAGGCCGCGATGCTCAAGGTATTTCAGGAACTTAGCCTGATAGATAGCGCCAATCGGCCCCAGCCCCATGGAGACGGTCGGGAACTGCCAGAACTCAGGCATCAGTTTCGGGTGAGGATAAGAAGACAGGCCCTTACCATGCACTTCCTGACGGAAGTTGTTCATCTGTTCTTCGGTCAGACGGCCCTCAAGGAAGGCGCGGGCATAAATGCCGGGAGAAATGTGGCCCTGGAAGTAAACCAGATCGCCGCCGTCCTGTGCGTTGCGCGCGCGGAAGAAGTGGTTAAAGCACACTTCATAGAAAGTTGCGGAAGACTGGAAAGAAGCCATGTGACCGCCCAGCTCCAGATCTTTTTTCGAAGCGCGCAGCACCGTCATTACCGCATTCCAGCGAATAGCTGAACGGATATGGCTTTCCAGATCCAGGTTGCCTGGATATTCCGGTTCATCTTCAACTGCGATGGTGTTGACGTATTGGCTTGCAGCGCTGCCGGCGGCAACGCTGACTCCGCCTTTACGCGCTTCGCCCAACACCTGATCAATCAGGAACTGAGCGCGCTCAACACCCTCTTCACGGATGACCGATTCGATCGCCTGCAGCCAGTCGCGGGTTTCGATCGGATCCACGTCATTATTTAAACGATCTGACATGGTTTTTCCTTATCTTCTCTAATAAGTTGGTTTGTTGGAGCCTGTCTTCCTGTGCTCTGAACCCGCTATAATCCGAGTAAAACACATGAAGACAGGCTCGTGTCGTAGTCGCCGTATTCAACGTCCCCAAATATAAAGGACGCTCAATCCTTGCGTTGCTGGAGCCGGCGCAATGACCTTTCTCGTCGGCTATTTTCCCGGTTAAGATCCAGCAATACTTCCTCAATAAACGCCAGATGACGATGTGATGCTTCGCGCGCCTTCTCAGGCTCGCGGGCAACAATCGCCTCAAAAATCCCGGCGCGATGAACGCTCACCTGCGCCAGCACTTCCCGGCTTAGATAAAGCAATTCAAAATTCTGTCTGACATTCTGTTCAAGCATCGGTCCCATACAGCGTAGCAGGTGCAACAGCACCACATTATGGGTCGCCTCTGTTACGGCTATCTGATACTGCATCACCGCTTCCGATTCCGCCGCCAAATCGCCCGCGTCTCTGGCCTGCTGAGTCACCGCGTGGCAATCGCGGATACGTTGCAAATCCGACTCGGTGCCGCGCAGGGCCGCGTAATAGGCGGCGATGCCTTCCAGCGCATGACGGGTTTCCAGCAGATCGAATTGTGATTCAGGGTGATTGCTCAGCAACGCGACCAGCGGATCGCTGACGCTTTGCCATAGATTGGCCTGCACGAAAGTGCCGCCGCCCTGTCGGCGCAAAAGTAATCCTTTGGCTTCCAGGCGTTGAATGGCTTCTCTCAGAGAAGGGCGGGAGACATCGAACTGTTTGGCCAGTTCACGCTCCGGGGGCAGTTTCTCGCCGGGGCGCAAGGTTCCCTCAAGGATCAGAAACTCCAGTTGCTGCTCAATCACATCTGATAGTTTGGGCTGACGGATCTTGCTGTATGCCATGGTGAATTCATCTCTGCGAATGGCGCGGAGTCAATTGGTAATACCAATTTCAAAAACGTGACGCTAAAGTAACAAATTATTCACCTTCTGTCCATAAGGACGTTGAGCAAAATTACCAATCCCCCCAGATTTTAACAAATGCGGCCGCAATGTAAGGCAAAGTAAAAGCACACCGGTGGTCTTACCATTAATTCCGCCACCTGAATTTTAACTTTCATGAAACGAAAACCGAGCGATGCTGAACCGTTTAAACATCAATAAAAATTCATTTAATGTGATTTTTTATTCAAAAAACAGATCGGCGACGAGGTGTTTTCCCGTGCGATTCCGCCGCTTATCGGGCTACTTCACGACAAAAAGGTAAAGCTAAGCGAAAAACGGCGCGCCAAAAACCGTCCCTGGCGTTCGGAATGGCCAACTGCTGTGTGAGACATTGATGCGGCTATAATTTTTCTATGTAGGCCAGCAAGAAATCAGTGCAATCTTGTTGGCTTGCCACTATTCTCTGACAAACGATAGCGGCGAGAGAATATTAGTTTGCGCGTTATCGTAAATATAAAATTACACAAACGTAACCGCATAAATGCGCGGCGCTTCTCAGGAGGCAGTTCGTTTTTGTCAACAACGGCAGAGGGTTAAATTAATGGATGGTCAACAACAAGACGGAGCGTTAAAACGTGGTTTAAAAAACCGTCATATTCAGTTGATTGCCCTGGGTGGCGCAGTGGGAACCGGGCTTTTTCTCGGTATTGCTCAAACGATCAAAATGGCCGGACCGTCGGTCATATTGGGATACGCCATAGGCGGGCTGATCGCCTTTCTTATCATGCGCCAACTGGGAGAAATGGTGGTAGAGGAACCGGTTGCGGGTTCTTTCAGCCATTTTGCTTATAAATATTGGGGCAACTTTGCCGGTTTTGCCTCCGGCTGGAACTACTGGGTGCTGTATGTGCTGGTCGCCATGGCGGAACTGAGCGCCGTGGGAATTTATGTTCAGTACTGGTGGCCCGATATCCCCACCTGGGTTTCCGCCGCCGTTTTCTTCCTGGTGATTAATGCCATCAATCTGGCGAACGTCAAAATTTACGGCGAGATGGAGTTCTGGTTCGCCATCATCAAAGTGACGGCCATTATCGGCATGATCGTATTTGGCGGCTGGCTATTGATTAGCGGCACCGGCGGTCCGGAAGCGACCGTCACCAACCTGTGGGCGCAGGGCGGCTTCTTCCCCAACGGAGCGACCGGGCTCTTAATGGCGATGGCGGTGATCATGTTCTCATTCGGCGGGCTGGAGCTGGTCGGCATCACCGCGGCGGAAGCGGATGACCCGGAAAAAAGCATTCCACGCGCGACTAATCAGGTTCTTTACCGCATCCTGATCTTTTATATCGGTTCGCTCTCCATTCTGCTGTCGCTTTACCCGTGGGGGAAAGTCGTGGAAGGCGGCAGCCCCTTTGTGCTGATCTTCCATGAGTTGAACAGCAACGTGGTGGCGACCGTATTGAACATCGTGGTTCTGACCGCGGCGCTGTCGGTATACAACAGCTGCGTTTATTGCAACAGCCGTATGCTGTTCGGTCTGGCCCATCAAGGCAACGGGCCAAAAGAACTGAAAACGGTCGACGCCCGCGGCGTGCCGGTGGTGGCGATTGGAGTTTCCGCCCTGGCCACCGCGTTCTGCGTACTGATCAATTACCTGATCCCCGGCAAAGCGTTTGAACTATTGATGGCGCTGGTGGTTTCCGCGCTGGTGATAAACTGGGCGATGATCAGTCTTGCCCACCTGAAGTTCCGCGCGCAGAAAGACCGCGAAGGGACGGTGACCAAGTTTAAAGCGCTGCTTTATCCGCTGGGCAACTATATCTGCCTGCTGTTCCTGGCCGGTATTCTGGTCATCATGTATCTGACGCCGGGCATTCGCATTTCCGTATTATTGATCCCGGTATGGCTGATTATTCTGGGCATTGGTTATGCGATTAAACAGAAAAACCAGGTGAGTTAATTCAGCTTACACCGCAAAAATGGCCGATATCCTCGGCCATTTTTTTCCGTTTCGCTTTACACCAGCGCCCCATAAATCGTTAGCAACGCCACCACCACCACCAACGTCAACGTGACTTTTTTCGCCAGCGCCACCGCGGCCTTCGGCGTTTCAACGGGGTCGATATGCGGTTCACGCGCCAGCGAGAATTGCGCCAATTGGGTCAACACCCAATATTGCGAATTACGGTAGTCGCCAAGCGAGGCAAACCATGCCGGCAGCGCCTTCTCGCCATGTCCCAACAGCGCATAAGCCACGCCGGCCAGACGCACCGGGATCCAGTCCAGCCAATGCAACAAGGAATCCACGCCCGACTGCGCACGCGCCAGCGGCGTATGATGGCGTGCCAGCCAGGTCTGCCAGGCACGTAAAAAAGCATAGCCCGCCACAGCGACAGGGCCGTAAGAACCTGCCACGGTAAACCAAAACAAGGGCGCCAAATAAAAGCGAAAGTTAATCCATAGCAGGGCGTTCTGAAGTTCTTTTAACCGTTCCTGTTCGCCTGCGCCGACGGGTAAACCGTGAATTAAGGCCAACTCCGAGGCCATTTCCTGACTGGCGCCGGCTTCGCCGTTCCCGGCCGCTTGCAGATAGCGGCGATAATGCTGGCGGACGCTCCCCGCGCCGATGCACATCAGACCAATCACCACCCACAGCAGCAAGAGAATCAGACCAAACAACAGCCCGCCGGCCAGCCATAGCAGGACCGCCGATACCCCCATGCAGCACAGCGTCAGAAACAGGGTTTGCAATAAAGAAGGCGAGGAGAGATGACGAAACACCGCTTCAAGCCGGTGATCCAATTGCCAATGCTCACCCAGCTTGAACAGACGCTCCCACGCCAATACCAGCAACAATGTAAACAGCGTCATCGTTTTATACTCCCTTCGTTCTCTATCCCGTTTTCCTGTAACAGACGGTGATAACAATCCCAATCGAAAGCCGGCCCCGGATCGGTTTTACGTCCGGGGGCGATATCGCTGTGTCCGGTAATGCGCGCCGGGGTAATGGGGTATGCGTTCATCAGCATTCCTGTTATCGCCACCAACTGAGAATATTGTTCAGTAGTAAAAGGTAACGTATCCGTTCCTTCCAGTTCGATGCCGATGGAAAAATCGTTACACCGCTCGCGCCCGGCAAACGCAGAAACGCCGGCATGCCAGGCCCGCTGATGAAAAGGTACGTATTGAATAATTTCCCCATCGCGGCGAATCAGGCAGTGCGCGGAAACGCGTAAATGACAAATATCGGCAAAATAAGGGTGCGCCGTCGGATCCAGCGTCGCTGTAAACAGTTGATCGATGTAAGGCCCGCCGAATTCCCCCGGCGGCAAACTGATATTGTGGATAACCAGCAGAGAAGGCGATTCATCGTCGGGGCGACGATCACAATGTGGGGAAGGAATATGTTTTATCTCGGATAACCAGCCATTTTCCAAAAGCATCGGCGATAACCTCGCATCATGTCGTTTGCCGGGCTGAATCTGGCGCGCGAAGCGAAATGCGGTTTAACCAGAATGCGCCGGTCAACAGAGTACCATGTTTCTCAACATCATGCCTAACCGGCTGGATACAAAAAGGTTTTATTGGTTCCCCCGCCGATCATGGCAAGACGGTAAATCGAAATTAACACACGGCCTTCGCGCCAGACCTCCCCTCTTCCCATAAAAAAATAGTGATACGCATCACAATTTTAATGCAACAAACCGAAGACATTAATTAACTAACGCGCACTGCATCAATTTTTATTTACAATAACGACATAAAATGACAAACATTTATCATTCATAACAAAAACCTATGCAACAACAACCGACATCACAACACACTTTGCCAACAATACGGAAATTAACATGAAAAAAACTTTCGCCGCAGGCGCTTTGGTCGCCTTGTCCTACAGCGTGCCGGCTCTCGCTGACGAGAATAAACCAGAGTATCTTTCCGACTGGTGGCATCAAAGCATCAACGTGGTGGGAAGCTACCACACCCGCTTCGGACCTCAGTTAAACAATGATGTCTATCTGGAATATGAGGCGTTCGCCCGCAAAGACTGGTTCGATTTTTACGGCTATGTCGATGTCCCCAAATTCTTCGGCGTGGGAAACTCGCATGACCGCGGCGCCTGGGACGATGGCTCGCCGCTGTTCGTGGAAATTGAACCACGCTTTTCCATCGATAAGCTGACGGGCGTCGACCTTGGCGTCGGCCCTTTCAAAGAGTTGTATGTCGCCAACAATATCATTTACGACCACGGGCGCAGCAGTGATTCGCGGCAAAGCACCTGGTATGTGGGATTGGGCAACGATATCGATACCGGCACCGACTTATCGCTTTCCACCAATATCTATGCCAAATACCAGTGGAAGAACTATGGCGCCGGTAATGAAAACGAATGGGACGGCTACCGTTTCAAAGTGAAATACTTCTATCCGTTAGGATCGCTGTGGGGCGGCAACGTCACGTATATCGGTTTCACCAACTTTGATTTCGGATCAGACCTGCGCAATAAAGACGGCCGGTCGCGTACCGGTAACTTCATCGCCTCCAGTCATATTCTGTCGCTGGGTTACGACCACTGGCACTACGCCGTCGCCGCCCGTTATTTCCACAACGGCGGACAGTGGGCGGACGGCGCCGAGCTGAATTTCGGCCAGGGGCCATTTGAAGTGAAATCAACCGGCTGGGGTTATTACCTGGTGGTGGGCTACAACTTTTAAAGCGATTCACCAGGCCTGACCTGATGCAACCAGGGCGCGGGGAAGACGCCTTCCCCGCCGCCAATCCCATCCCATCGTACTGACGGATCCCCCCGTCATCGACAAAATGATTTAATCTATTGAATTAAAACAATTATTCATTCTGGATGTCGTCACATAAACAAGGTAGCATAGAACCCCGAATCCCCCCTTCGGAGCTTTTGTGATGACAACGCGTCGCTACAGTCAGGAACAACGCCAGATCGATCTGCGCAATCGTATTGCGCAGGATATTCCCGCCAGCGTCCGGCTAGCGTTAAGTGAAGATTTAGGCGGCGTGGTCGATGCCTCGCAAGATATCACCGCACGATTGTTGCCGGATAACCCCCAGGCTCATGCCCGTATTATCACCCGTGAAGCCGGTATCTTCTGCGGCAAACGCTGGCTTGAGGAAGTTTTTGCTCAACTTGGCGGGACAACGTCCATAACCTGGCGCGTCGCCGATGGCGATGCCATCGCGCCCGACCAAATCCTGTGCGATATCGCCGGCCCGGCCAAACAGCTGCTGACCGGGGAACGTACCGCGCTGAATTTCCTGCAAACGTTGTCCGGCGTGGCAACGGAGGTCAGCCATTACGCCGCGTTGCTGCAAGGCACCGGCACCCGGTTGCTGGATACCCGAAAAACCATTCCGGGATTGCGCACCGCGCTGAAATACGCCGTGTCATGCGGCGGCGGCAATAACCACCGGCTTGGTTTAGCCGATGCCTTTTTGATCAAGGAAAACCATATCATCGCGGCCGGCTCAATCCGACAGGCGGTGGAAAAAGCCCTTTTACTGCGCGACGATGTGCCGGTGGAAGTGGAGGTGGAATCACTGGATGAACTGCGACAGGCGTTGGATGCCGGCGCGGATATCATCATGCTGGACAATTTCAGTCTGGAAAAAATCCGTGAAGCGGTAAGCATCGTCCAGGGGCGCGCGCTGCTGGAAATCTCCGGCAACGTCACGATCGAGACGCTGCGCGATTATGCGCAAACCGGCGTGGACTATATTTCCGTCGGCGCACTGACCAAGCATATCCGCGCGCTGGATTTATCGATGCGCTTTATCTGACGGCTGTTTTGCTATAGCCCCCCGGCGCAGGGGGCTTTGCCGTAAGAAAACCACGGCTATTTTTTCACCTCTTTCGCTATGGCGAGCATATCGACGCCTGCAAATTGCAAAAGCCCTCGCAAAAACCAGTCAATAATCGATAAATCCCCTATTCTTCTCCGCACCGTATTCCGCTTTTCATCATCGCCTGTCGCCAGCCGTCGTCATGTTTTCTATCTTGTCGCTACACGCAACATCGACCAATAGACAACAGGGAAAAGCGACAATGGGCAAACAACAGGGGTTCACGCTGGTTGAATTGATGATCGTCATCGCGATTGTCGCGATCCTCAGCGCAATAGGCGTACCGGCCTACCAGGGCTATCTGCAAAAGGCCGCGATGACCGATATGCTGCAAACGATGGCGTCATATAAAACCGCCGTCGACCTTTGCGGACTGGAAAACGCGGCTTTCTCAACCTGCAATGCGGGTAATCAGGGTATTCCCGGCAGCAAATCCTCACGTTATGTCAGCACGGTAAGCGTTAGCCAGGGCATCATCACCTTAACCGGGCAATCCACGTTAAAAGGGTTGAGCGTCGTATTGACGCCGGTGTGGGATACCAGCACCAGCACATCGCGCTGGACTAAAAATTGCGTTACCGAAAGTAAAACAGACAGCCTGCAAACCGCCTGTCAGGATGTTTTCCGTTTTGACAATACGCCGAGTTAACCATGGACGACGCAGAGCATCTCACCCATGAATTACAGATACTGTGCCGGCGCTATCACGCATTGCTGCTGAACATGGATGAACAAACGTTGTCGGTGGCGGTCAGCGGCGCCCCTTCGGCGGACATGCTCGCCGCGCTGCGTTTTGCCGGCAACCGGCAGATTTTGCTTGAACAGTGGCCGCAGGCCAGAATGGAGCAACAGCTCAATCCGGTAAAAACCGTGGCAGAGCCCACGGAGGATTACCATGCCGAGCCAGAAGATCATATCAACGACGAAGATACGCCGGCGGTTCATTTTATTAATCAAACATTACGCCTGGCGATTCAACGTCGCGCATCCGATATTCATTTAGAGCCGTTGCTGACTCAGTATCGCGTCCGTTTACGCATCGACGGCGTATTACAGGAAATATCGCCCCCGCCGGCCGAACTGAGCACGCGTATTACCGCCCGGCTGAAAATCATGGGTAAGCTGAATATCGCCGAGCGGCGATTGCCGCAGGATGGGCAGTTCAGTCTCACGCTGGATCAGCAGGTCTATTCGTTACGCATTGCGACACTGCCCGTGCAACATGGGGAAAAAGTAGTGCTGCGCGTCCAGCAAACGCAACAGCAAGAGCTGGCGCTGGCTAAACTGGGGCTTTCAGACGGCGATCTGGCCCGACTGATCCGGGTGCTCGGCATGCCGCAGGGCATGATCCTGGTAACCGGCCCTACCGGCAGCGGCAAAACCGTCACGCTATACAGCGCCATTCGCTGGCTGAACGATGTCAGCCGCAATATTTGCAGCGTGGAGGATCCCATTGAAATCCCGCTGCCGGGGATCAATCAGACGGCGATCAACCCTAAAGCGGATCTGGATTTCAGCAGGATACTACGCGCGATGTTGCGTCAGGATCCGGACGTGATCATGGTCGGCGAGATCCGCGATGCCGAAACCGCGGAAATTGCCGTTAAAGCGGCGCAAACCGGGCATTTGGTGATGTCCACGCTGCACACCAACTCCGCGGTGGAAACGCTGACCCGGCTGAGCCACCTCGGCATACCGGGCTACCTGATCGCCGCGGCCCTGAAACTGGTGATATCCCAACGCCTGGTGCGTCGTCTGTGTCCTCACTGTAAAACGCCGGCCGAACCGCTATCTCAGCTGCCGGCGGAACTGTGGCGCGGTCCGTTGCGGCACTGGCAGGCCAAAGGCTGTAGTCACTGTTTGTCCGGTTACTATGACCGTATCGCCATCTATGAATTCCTGGTGATTACGCCCGCGCTACAGCAGGCATTGGCCGATAACGCGAACAACAACCGACTAGCGCGGCTCGCGCGCGAATCAGGCTCGATCACCCTGCTGGCGGCCGGCTTAGCGCTGGTCAATCAAGGCGTGACGTCGATAACAGAAATCTATCGCATTGCCGGCGCAGGCGTTTTGGATCAGGGGGCGGCGTGATGAGATGGGAACGCCTCTATTACTGGCAGGCGCTGACTCAGGAAGGAACATTGCTCCACGGCGAGATGATTAGCGCTCAACGACAACAGGCCTATACCCGTTTAATTATTCAGGGGTATCAGCCCCTGTCATTGAAAACAGGCCAATATCTGTCGCCGCGTTACTGGAAGGGAGAACAGCTCAATGAACTTATCAAACAACTGGCCATGCTTTTACACGCGGGGCTTCCCCTGCTGGAAGCCCTTAAGCTGATGGCTGAGCAGCATGAGCGTCCGGGCTGGCGTTGCATACTAACAGAGATTAGCGTCCAGATCGCACAAGGGAAATCACTGTCTGAGACGTTAGCGACGTATCCGCATATTTTCCCCGTCATCTATCGTTCCCTGATCGCCGTCGGTGAGCTGACGGGCAACCTTGATGAATGCTGCTTTCAATTGGCCCGACAGCAGGAGCGAAGATCCCGGTTACAGCAACAGGTGATCAAAGCGCTGCGCTATCCCTGCTTCGTATTGATCATTGCGTTGCTGGTCAGCGTCCTGATGCTCACCCTGGTGTTACCGGAGTTTTCCAGCCTGTATGCATCTTTCGACACGCCGCTGCCCTGGTTTACCCAACAATTACTGTCGCTGTCGCAGGGACTCGCCGACTATGGTCTGGCGGGCTTGATCCTCACTTCCGCCGGTGCGGCGGGCTATATCAGCTTACGCCGGCGCAGACGCGGCTGGCGGGAAAAAGAACAGGCTTGGTTGCTCAGGTTGCCCGTCATCGCGAATCTGATCCGCGGTAACTGCCTAAGCCAGATATTTCAGATACTGGCGATGACGCAGCACGCGGGGCTGACATTGCCGGCTGGATTGGATGCCGCGGCGACGATCCATCACCCCGTTTACCAGCGCGCTATTCAATGGATCCAAACAGAGATTCACCAGGGCGTCACGCTGAATCATGCGACACAACGCTATGCAGCCCTCTTCCCGCCGCCTTGTCAGCAGCTTATCCGCGTCGGCGAGGAAACCGGGGAATTGGATACGTTGTTTACGCAGTTGGCGCAGTGGTATGAGCGAAAAACGCGCCAGCAGGCGGAAACGCTGATGCAAACGCTGGAGCCGGTCATGATGCTGATTGTCGGGGGGATGGTGGGCGCTCTGGTTATCGGCATGTACCTGCCGATTTTTCAACTGGGCAATGTATTGGCCGGAGCCTGAACCAGCCAATACCCTCCTTCATCCATACCGCCATCGGCCAACAAAACCCGATAGCGGCCCCTCATCCTGCAAATGGCCGCAATGTCGATTTTCACGCGACTTGCAGAATGAGGGCGGGAAATCAGCTATTGAAAATGCGATTTTCCTGCTCGGCAACGCGGATAAACGTGGTGCGTTTAGTCAGTTCCTTCAAACGGGATGCGCCGACATAGGTACAGGCGGAGCGCAACCCACCCAGAATATCCCGCACGGTATTCTCAACCGGCCCGCGCAGCGGCAGTTTGACCGTTTTCCCTTCGGCGGCGCGATACTCCGCCACGCCGCCGACATGACGCTCCATCGCCGACGCGGAGCTCATGCCATAGAACAGCATCATTTTTTCGCCATTCTCTTCAACAATGGTGCCTTCACACTCATCGTGTCCGGCCAGCATGCCGCCCAACATGACGAAATCCGCCCCGCCGCCAAAGGCCTTGGCGATATCACCGGGAACGGAACAACCGCCGTCGCTGACGATCTGTCCGCCCAGGCCGTGCGCGGCATCGGCGCACTCGATAACGGCGGACAACTGAGGATAGCCAACGCCGGTCTTCACCCGGGTGGTGCAGACGGATCCCGGACCAATACCGACCTTCACAATATCGGCGCCAGACAAAATCAGCTCTTCGACCATTTCCCCCGTCACCACATTCCCCGCGCAAATGACTTTATCCGGGCAGGCTTCACGCGCTTTTTGCAGAAAGGTGACAAAATGCTCCGAATACCCATTGGCGACATCGATACAAATAAACTTCAGTTCCGACGACAGCGCCAGAATCTGCTTGAGTTTGATGAAATCAGCTTCCGAGGTACCGGTTGAGACCATCACATGGCGTAGCACGGACACGGATGCGCGTTGCACGAAAGCAGCCCATTGCTCCACCGAATAATGCTTGTGGACTGCCGTTAATACGTCAAAGGACGCCAACGCCTCCGCCATGCCAAATGTCCCGACGGTATCCATATTGGCGGCGATAACCGGCACGCCGGACCAGTCGCACCCGGCGTGGAGAAAAGTGAATTGCCGCTCAAGCTCAACATCAGAACGGCTTTTGAGAGTAGAGCGTTTGGGTCGGATGAGAACGTCTTTAAAGCCTAACTTTAAATCTTCTTCAATACGCATGAGCTTTGGATTCCTGGCTAGTGGCGACGATTCGCAAAAATTGCGAGCGATAAGATTAATGCCATTCCCAGTGACGTTATCATACGCAGGAATAATCCTGCGGCAAGACTGCGAATTTTCCTTTATTTGCGATAAAATCAGATAAATTTATCCATTAACTTTAAAAATCGGCATATGACCTATATCGTAGCCTTAACCGGCGGTATCGGCAGTGGGAAAAGCACGGTAGCCGATGAGTTTGCCAAACTTGGGGTAACCATCATTGATGCGGATATCATTGCGCGTCAGGTCGTTGAACCCGGAAAACCCGCGCTGGACGCCATCAAACACCGATTTGGCGACAATATCCTTAACGCTGATGGTTCTTTGCATCGTGCGGCGTTACGTCAAAAAATCTTTTCCTCTCCGGAGGACAAACAATGGGTGAATAGCCTGCTACATCCATTAATTCACGCACAGACGCAGTCTCAAATTCAAGCATCGACCGCCCCCTATGTATTGTGGGTTGTGCCATTACTGATAGAGAACGATTTACAACAACATGCTCAACGTGTTCTGGTTGTCGACGTGAACCGGGACACGCAGCTTGAACGTACGCTGGCGCGGGACGGCATCAGTCGACAACAAGCTGAAAACATACTGGCGGCCCAGGCTACGCGGGAACAACGCCTGGCTCATGCCGATGATATTATTGATAATAACCGTAGCCAAAGAGAGCTTGCTTCATGCGTTGCGCAATTGCATCAACGTTATCTTGAGCTCGCCGCCTCAGCCGCTAACAGGATTACTAAGAATGAGTGACGCATCCTCAACCATTTTGTTTGAATATCCGTTAAACGAGAAAATGCGTACCTGGTTGCGTATCGAGTCGTTGTTACAGCAGTTGCATCGCAACCATTCCCTCACTGATATGGGAAGCGCGTTGACGTTCTTTCGCGCCATTGCCGATCTGATGGACGTATTGGAACGCGGGGACGTTCGTACCGAACTGTTGAAAGAGCTGGAACGCCAGCAACAGAAGTTATTGCAATGGAGTAACGTGCCGGGTGTCGATATGGAACGTATCCATGCTCTGCGCCACCAGTTGAAGGAACATGCAACGGTACTGATGGCGGCGCCGCGTATGGGACAAATATTGCGCGAAGACCGCCTGATCGGCATGGTTCGCCAACGGATAAGCATACCGGGGGGATGTTGCAGTTTCGACTTGCCGACCCTGCATATCTGGCTCTATCAGCCACAGGAACTGCGCGAACAGTTGGTGGCGGGCTGGCTTGACTCATTGGCGCCGTTGAAGACATCGCTGACGATGATACTGGAGTTGATTCGTCATTCTGCGCCATTCCGCCCGCAAATTAGTCTGAACGGTTTCTTTCAGGATAATGCGTCAGACGCCGATCTTCTGCGCTTACGTATCGATTTGGCCCTTCAACTTTACCCACAAATATCTGGTCATAAAACGCGCTACGCCATCCGTTTCCTGGCGTTGGATAGCGAGAACGGACAAATTCCACAACGCCTGACGTTTGAACTGGCCTGTTGTTAATCATTTTTAAACAGTTAATCAGAATATACCCTATCGATTTCAACGCAACCATTTGAAAGATAAAAGGTATAGGAGAACCCCATGGATAATGACGTAACCATCGTAAAATGCCCGACCTGTAAAAAACCGGTCGAATGGAGCGAAAAAAGTATATATCGCCCGTTTTGCAGCAAACGCTGCCAGCTTATCGATCTGGGGGAATGGGCGGATGAAGAAAAACGTATCCCCAGTGACGATATCATTTCAGACAGCGAAGAGTGGAGCGAATCTCAGCATTAAAACACATGGCGACCGATTGCAACCGTCTGATTTTAAAAGTTAATGTGATTTCAACCAGCGGATCATTTCCGCATTCGCTGGTGGGAATTCATCTTCAGACAGCTCCTCCACCCGCAGCCAGCGAGAAGCCTGCCCTTCGCGGCCATACGGCTCACCCCGCCAATGCTCCACCAGAAAGAAATGCAGCGTTATCATACGTTCCGGCGTGGAGAACGTTTTATTGCCCAACGGCTGCGGATTTTCCGCTTCGATGCCGGTTTCCTCGCGCAGTTCGCGAATCAATGCCTGCTCCGGCGTTTCTCCCGCTTCAACTTTCCCACCGGGAAACTCCCACATACCGGCCATATGCACACCCGCGGGGCGACAGGCAATAAAGTACTTTTGCTCGGCATTACGGATAATACCCACCGCAACGGATAACTGTTTTTGCTCCATCATACGTCCTATCAAGTAAAAGGCGATCTCTGCGACCGCCTTTATATTATCGCTCAATTCAACGATCGGTTATTTCTGTAAACGACCGTGGCACTGCTTATATTTTTTCCCGGAACCGCAAGGACAGGGATCGTTACGACCAATCTTGCGGTCGGCATGAACAGGCGCGCCGGCGGTCTGGCCGGCCTCCTCCTGGTGACTCAGCTGCTGCTGGCGAGCCAGGCGTTCCGCTTCTTCACGACGCTGTTGTTCCAGCGCCTCAATCTCTTCCGGCATGCGGACCTGCACCTTGCTCAGCGTGCTGATCACTTCATATTTCAGCGATTCCAGCATAGCGGCAAACATGGCGAAAGACTCACGTTTATACTCCTGCTTGGGATCCTTCTGCGCATAGCCGCGCAGGTGAATCCCCTGACGCAGATAGTCCATTGCCGCCAAATGCTCTTTCCACAGGGAGTCCAGCGTTTGCAACATAACGCCTTTCTCAAAGTTGCGCATCACTTCGCTGCCCACAACCTCTTCTTTACGCTGATATTCTTCAATCGCCTGTTGCAGAATGCGCTCACGCAGCGTCTCTTCGTGTAGCTCGGGTTCTTTATCCAGCCATTCTTTAATCGGCATATCCAGATCGAAGTCGTTTTTCAGACGCTGCTCCAGACCTTCGGTATCCCACATTTCTTCCAGAGATTGCGGCGGAATGTAGCTATCGATCGTCACCTTGAAGACATCTTCGCGAATGCTGTTAATGGTTTCGCTAATATCGGAAACGTCCAGCAGTTCGTTACGCTGAGAGTAAATCGCCCGGCGCTGATCGTTGGCGACATCATCATATTCAAGCAACTGCTTACGAATATCGAAGTTACGACTTTCCACCTTGCGCTGCGCGTTGGCGATCGCCTTCGTTACCCAGGGATGCTCAATCGCCTCGCCGGGTTTCATACCCAGTTTACGCATCATGTTGGAGACACGGTCGGAAGCAAAGATACGCATCAACGCATCTTCCATCGACAGATAGAAACGCGACGACCCCGCATCCCCCTGACGACCGGAACGACCACGGAGCTGGTTATCGATACGACGGGATTCATGGCGTTCAGTACCAATGATATGCAAACCGCCTGCCGCCAGTACCGCATCATGACGTGTCTGCCATGCGGCTTTAATCTCGGCTATCTGCGCCTCATCCGGGTTTTCCAGTCGGGCGATTTCCGTCTGCCAACTGCCCCCCAGCACGATATCGGTACCACGACCGGCCATGTTGGTGGCGATGGTTACCGAGCCGGCTTGCCCCGCCTGCGCAATGATATCCGCTTCCATAGCGTGGAATTTGGCGTTCAACACATTGTGCTTGATGCCCGCTTTTTCCAGCGCCTGAGACACCACCTCCGACTTCTCGATGGAAATCGTCCCTACCAGCACCGGCTGCCCTTTTACGGAGCGCTCTTTGATATCCTCAATGATGGCGTCAATCTTCTCGCTCTCGGTCATATAGACCAGATCGGGCAGATCTTTACGAATCATCGGGCGGTTGGTTGGAACCACAATGGTATCCAGCTTATAAATAGAACTAAATTCAAAGGCTTCGGTATCCGCCGTACCGGTCATCCCGGCCAGTTTTTCATACAGGCGGAAATAATTCTGGAAAGTGATCGACGCTAATGTCTGGTTTTCATTCTGAATAGCGACGTTTTCTTTCGCTTCCACCGCCTGGTGTAAACCATCGGACCAGCGACGCCCCTGCATGGTACGTCCGGTGTGTTCATCCACGATGATGACTTCACCATCCTTCACAATGTAATCCACATCACGCGCGAACAGCACATGAGCGCGCAAAGCCGCGGTGACATGGTGCATCAGCATGATATTGGCCGGCGAGTACAGCGACTCGCCTTCATCCATGATGCCTTCTTTCACCAACAGCTCTTCAACCAACACCAGACCACGTTCGGTCAGGTTAACCTGACGCGATTTCTCATCAACCGAGAAATGCCCTTCGCCGTGGAAAGTATCTGAATCCTCTTTCTCCTGACGGATCAGGTGGGGAATAATTTTGTTAACCCGGATATACATCTCAGAACTGTCTTCCGCCGGACCGGAAATAATCAGCGGGGTACGGGCTTCATCGATCAGGATGGAGTCGACTTCATCCACCAACGCATAATACAGCTTACGTTGCACGCGTTCTTCCGGGCTGAAAGCCATGTTGTCGCGCAGGTAGTCAAAACCATATTCGTTGTTGGTGCCGTAAGTGATATCGGCGGCATAGGCCTCGCGCTTGGCAGGCGCCGGCATGCCCGGCAGGTTAATCCCCACCGTCAGGCCCAGAAACTCAAACAGCGGACGGTTATTTTCCGCATCACGCTGCGCCAGATAATCGTTCACCGTCACCACGTGAACGCCGCGGCCGGTCAAAGCATTAAGATAGGCCGGCAGCGTCGCCGTCAGCGTTTTACCTTCACCGGTACGCATCTCGGCGATACAACGCTCATTCAGCACCATCCCGCCGAGTAACTGAACGTCGAAGTGACGCATTCCGAACACGCGTTTGCTCGATTCGCGCACCACGGCAAAAGCTTCCGGCAGCAAACCGTCCAATGATTCGCCTTTTTTCAGACGCTCACGGAACTCATCCGTTTTGGCTTTCAGTTCATCGTCCGAAAGCTTTTCCATATCAGGTTCCAGACGATTAATAATATCAACTTTCTTGCGCATACGGCGCAGGGTTCGTTCGTTACGGCTACCAAAAATTTTTGTTAATATATTCATGACCATAATAAATTTAATCTCACAAATGCCACTCATCCAGTGGCTGCACAACATCAAAAAACCGGGAAAAAGTCCTACCGCTGTTAATTATCAATCAATATTTTTCAGCAATGGAAATAGGGACCGGCTCGAATGCCGCGAACCTGGGCCAGCCAGATCCCGGTCTGATGCTGCGTAAGGGGAAAAGCGGAGATTCGCCCTGTCTGGCGAATAATGGTAGGTGGTTTCTCTTCGCGCGTTAACAGCGCATTGAGCGTATCCAGCAACACCAGAGAGTGCGGAGGTAAATCATCAACCTGCTGCGCGTTTATCTGCTGCGGCGCGGTCAGTGCAAAAGAGAGATGACGGATGACCGTACGGATGGCATGCTGGTGCCAGTAGTCCACAGCAAAAGAAGAGCGACGCTGCGCTTCTTTCAACGCCACTAAATCGGTAAGGCTGAGCGATACGCTGTGCTGGCGGCTGACGCTGGAAGAGGAATCAGGTAACGGAACCATCTTCTGCGACGCATTCAGACTGTTGGGCAAGCCAAGGCTTGCCGCGACCATCCCCAATAGGAGATGCGGCCAGAAATAACGTCTGCCAAATTGTCGCCAACGATTTAGAATACCGATCACTAGTTTAACGTCCGTCGGAGCCTGATTTATGCGTGATAGCCGCCCACAATCACTGGAATCTCTGTTTGATAGCGCATCGGGTGCGGGTACTGGCCCACTGCGTGATGTGCAGCAGCGCGCTATCGCGTTATTAAAACTCAACCGGGCGGTGCGTGGCATCCTTCCCGCACAGTTACACCCCTGGTGCCGCGTCGCCAACTATCGGCAGGGGCTGTTGGTTTTGGAAACCGCCAACGCTAACTGGTTGATGCGGTTACGTTATGAACAGCCAGCGTTGCTCTCTGCATTACGCGCCCAAATATTACCATCATTGGCCTCAATCGACATCAGGATTAATCCCGCGCTCGCCGCAAAAGGGCATGAAATGGTGAAAAGTCGTGATATCACCACGCCTGATCAGGCAGATCAACGGCCATTGCGTCAGTTGAGTGAACAAAGTGCGGAAACATTAAGAGGTTTGGCGAGTCACAGCCCGGAGAAACTACGCAAGATACTAGAACGACTGGCTTCGCTGGCCGGAGAGAGTACCAGTAAAACCAGTCGTAATAAGAAATAACGACTTATACGTTAAGCCAGAACGGTCGACGGTGCTTTAAATGCCAACGGCATTTCCGCATCGTCTTCGAACGTCACGTATTCCCACGCTTCCTGCTTCGCCAACACCGCCTGCAACAGTTTGTTGTTCAAGGCATGTCCTGACTTGAATGCAGTAAACGCGCCGATGATATTGTGGCCGCACATGAACAGATCGCCGATGGCGTCCAGCATTTTATGGCGTACAAATTCATCTTCGAAACGCAGTCCGTCTTCGTTCAGCACGCGGTAATCATCTACGACTATCGCACAATCGAAACTGCCGCCCAGGCACAACCCACGAGACTGCAAATATTCGATATCACGCATAAAACCGAAGGTACGCGCACGGCTTATCTGACGCACGAAAGCATCGGCAGAAAAGTCCAGACGATAACGCTGAGAACCCGCATCAATAGCCGGATGGTTGAAATCGATGGTGAAATCCAGGCTAAAGCCGTTAAACGGCGTCAGTTCAGCCCATTTATCGCCATCTTCAACCCGTACAGGCTGTTTGATACGCACGAATTTCTTGGCGCTGTTCAGTTCTTCAATACCGGCATCCAGCAGCAGGTATACAAAAGGACTGGCGCTACCGTCCATAATTGGAATTTCCGGTGCATTCACTTCAATGACAATATTGTCAATGCCTAACCCCGCCAGCGCGGCGTTAAGGTGTTCCACCGTAGAAATACGCACGTCATGCTCATTAACCAGGCAAGTACAGAGCATGGTATCACGCACGGATTTTGCATCAGCCGGAAAATCAACCGGTGGATTCAAGTCAGTGCGACGATAGATGACCCCGGTATTTGCCGGTGCAGGACGCATGGTCAGGGTGACTTTCTTGCCGGTATGCAAACCGACCCCTGTCGCCTGAACAATACGTTTTAATGTACGTTGTTTGATCATCATTTTATCTCGCATGTTACTGAACCTACCGACCTAGCATACACTAGGCTCGGTGGTACAGTTTAGCACAAAGAGCGGAGATTCCAACGTTATGAGACGGTATTAATCCGCCTGCTTACGCAGAAACGCCGGGATATCCAGGTAATCCGGCTCTTTATTCGTCTGCGGATTCTGGTCGTTAACCACTTTCGCCGCCGGCTTTTCCTGCGTCAGCGGCGTCATGCCATGCTGCTGATAGCGATGATCCATAACCGGCTGACTGGACTGCTTATTCGTCACCAGCGTAATTTCCGGACGCTTGTCCATCCCAATACCGGTAGCGACGACAGTGACGCGCAATTCGTCGTTCATTTCCGGATCGAGCGAAGTACCGATAACCACCGTCGCGTTGTCAGAGGCGAATGCACGGATGGTGTTACCCACCGTTTCGAACTCATCCAGACGCAGATCGAAACCGGCTGTGATGTTAACCAGCACGCCGCGCGCGCCGGACAGGTCGATATCTTCCAGCAGCGGACTGGAGATCGCCATTTCAGCGGCTTCTTCCGCACGGTCTTCGCCGCGCGCCACGCCTGAGCCCATCATGGCATAACCCATTTCGGACATCACGGTGCGCACGTCGGCAAAGTCGACGTTCATCAGACCGGGACGGGTAATCAGTTCGGCAATCCCCTGAACCGCGCCTTTCAAGACATCGTTCGCGGCGCCGAATGCATCCAGTAAGGAGATACCGCGCCCCAGAACTTTCAGCAGTTTATCATTCGGAATAGTGATCAGGGAGTCGACGTGTTTGGATAGCTCGGCGATGCCCTGCTCGGCAAATGCCATACGCTTTTTGCCTTCGAAGTTGAAAGGCTTGGTCACCACGGCAACCGTCAGAATGCCCAGGTCTTTCGCCACTTCAGCGACTACCGGCGCAGCGCCCGTCCCGGTACCGCCGCCCATGCCCGCGGCGATAAACACCATATCGGCGCCTTCAAGCGCCGTACGCAACGCTTCACGGTCTTCTTCCGCTGAATTCCGGCCGACTTCCGGGTTGGCGCCGGCACCCAGACCTTTGGTGATGCCGCTGCCGATCTGAATGGTTTGACCGACCGCGGTCTTACGTAATGCCTGCGCATCGGTATTCACTGCAAAGAACTCAACGCCTTCGATGCGCTCACGCACCATGTGTTCGACGGCGTTGCCGCCGCCGCCGCCAACGCCGATGACTTTTATCACCGCGTCGTTGGTTAATTCCATTGGTTCAAACATAGTTTCTCTCCGCTTTGTGCCTGTAACTGCGAGATCATAAACTGTGCTAAATGATCTCTTTGATAAAATTAAAATTCTTTCCTCAGCCAGCTATTGATTCTTTTGAACCAGTTGCTCACTGAAGCGCGTTTTTCGACTTCATGCTCACCACCGAGGTGAGACTCCTTGCCGTAATGCAGTAACCCGACAGCCGTGGAGTAGTAAGGTTCCTGCGCATAATCCGTCAGACCTGTAATATTTAGTGGCTGGCCGATGCGCACCTGAGTGTGGAACACTCGCTGTGCGCAGGCCGCCAGTCCGTCTATCTGCGCCGCACCGCCGGTAAGCACGATACCTGCCGCCAGGTGGTGTTTAACGCCTTGTTGACGTAACTGCTCCTGCAACTGTAAAAGTTCGTCGTTCACCAAATTCAACAGTTCGGTGTAACGCGGTTCAATCACTTCCGCCAGCGTCTGCCGTTGCAAACTGCGCGGCGGGCGCCCCCCTACGCTGGGAACCTCGACATTTTCGTCTTTGCCGACAATCGCGCCCAATGCGCAGCCGTGACGGACTTTTATCGCTTCGGCATCCGTCGGCGGCGTACCAAAGGCATAGGCGATATCGCTGGTTACCACGTTACCCGCGTAAGGGATAACTTTGGTATGCCGCAAGGCGCCGCCGGTATAGACCGCAATATCCATCGTGCCGCCGCCGATGTCGACGACGCAAACGCCCAGCTCACGCTCATCTTCCGTCAATACCGCGTAGCTGGACGCCAAACCGGCGAAAATCAGCTGATCCACTTTCAGACCGCAACGTTCGACGGCCTTGACGATATTCTTCGCCATATCGTTATGGCAGGTAATCAGGTGAACCTTCGCCTGCATACGCACGCCGGATAATCCGACCGGATTTTTAATCCCTTCCTGGTAATCAATCGCATACTCTTGCGGAATCACATGCAGAACGCGGTGTTCATCGCGCACGCGCACGGACTTGGCCGTATGCACCACGCTTTCCACATCCTCCTGCGTGACTTCCTCTTCTGAAATAGGCACCATCCCTATCTCATTCTGGCAACTGATATGTTTGCCGGAGAGCGCCAGATATACCGAGGAAATCTGGCAATCCGCCATCAGTTCAGCCTGGTCAATCGCGCGCTGAACGCATTTGACGACCGATTCAAGATCGTTAACGCCGCCTTTATCCATACCGCGAGACGGACAACTGCCCACGCCGATAATATTGACCATGCCATCGGGCAGAACCTCCCCTACCAGCGCAGCCACCTTTGCCGTACCGATTTCCAGCCCAACTACCAGTTTTCTGTCCGTCGACTTGATCATTGTTGTTTAGCCTGTGTCTGATTCTGATTACTGTTCTGTTGCTGATCAATGTGTTGCTGTTCAAACAAGGCCGCCCCCCAGCCTACCGCCGCACCAGAGTCATAACGCAGATCGACATAGTTGATACGTTTGTTATCGCTCTGTGCCTGACGTTGCAACAGCGGATAAAGCTCGATAAAACGATCTAAACGCCTGGCCCGATCGTCCCGTCCCAGTTCAAGACGGGTATCGTCATTCAATCCCAGTTGCCATGAATGACGCGCGCTCATCGCAACCATTTTCAAGGTAAACTTGCCTGCCGCCAGCACCTGACTCATGGTCCGATATCCTTCCAGCACTTCTTTTTCACTGCCTTCCGGGCCGTACAGCAACGGCATTTTACGATTACCGATGCGCTCGGCCGGTACGCTGAAAGCGTTCCCGTCATTATCAACCATGAACAGATCATTCCAACGCGCCGCCGGAACATATTCAACCAGATGAATCTTCAATTCATCCGGCCACTGCTTACGCACGCTGGCCTGCTTGATCCACGGCAGACGTTCAATCTGCTGTTGGATCACGTTGACATCCTGCGTCATAAAGGTTCCCGGCGAACCCAACGCTAAAATCGCCTGACGAATATCGTCGTTGGTGGTGTATTGCCTTTCACCGGTCACCACCAGTCTGGAGAGCGGCAGACGACTGGCGTCCTTCATCCACTCGACGACCATCCAGCCCCCCCAGACGATCGTCCCTATCACCATCAGCAGGAAAATCAATCCCGCCAGTTGGCCTCCGTTACTGCGACGCGCCCCGCGAGTCTCATGTTCTCGTCCACGCGTATTCAACGCTGCCTGCGACATATCAGTCAGCCAACTCCAGAATCCGGGCAACCAGTTGTGAGAACGTCATGCCGCGCTGACGAGCCGCCATCGGCACCAGACTATGGCTGGTCATTCCCGGAGAGGTGTTGACCTCCAACAGATAAAAAGCCCCGTCGCCGTCCATCATCAGATCCACCCGGCCCCAGCCGCTGCAATCCAGCGCACGGTAAGCCGCCATCGACAGATCGGCCAACGCCTGCTCTTTTTCCGATGACAGACCGCTTGGGCAAAAGTACTGTGTTTCATCCGACAGATATTTCGCTTCGTAGTCGTAAAACGTACCCGCGGCCTGGATACGGATAGACGGCAGCACCTCGTCGCCAAGGATGGCAACCGTGTACTCCGGGCCGCTGAGCCATTTTTCCACCAGCACCTCGTCGTCATGACGAAACGCCTCTTCCAGCGCGGCAGGCAGATCTGCTATCTCATTCACCTTGCTCATGCCGACGCTGGAGCCTTCGCGGCTTGGCTTCACAATCAACGGCGTGCCTAAATGCGCGAATTTTCCCGGCAGCTCATCCGGAGCGATCGCGGAAAACGCTTGCCGACTCAGGGCGACATAAGGCGACACCGGCAACCCCAACGCCTGCCATACCTGCTTGGTGCGCAGTTTGTCCATCGTCAGCGCGGACGCCATCACCCCGCTGCCGGTATAGGGCAGTTGTAAAAATTCCAGCAGCCCCTGCAAAGTCCCGTCTTCGCCGCCGCGGCCATGCAGCGCGATAAAAACTTTAGTGAACCCTTCATCCTTGAGATGCGTCACCGGAAACTCGCGCGTATCGATAGCGTGGGCGTTAATCCCCGCTTCTTGCAAACCTGCCAGCACCGCCTGACCTGAAAGCAACGACACGTCACGTTCGGCAGAGGTTCCACCAAGCAATACGGCAACTTTCTCTGTCATGATGTTCCTCATTCACTTATCTGCGGCTGTAACCTGGAATCAGCCAGTTTCCGCGCCAGCTTGCCGATATTGCCAGCCCCTTGCACCAAAACCAGATCCCCATCACGTAGCGCCTGTGACAACAACTCAGGCAAAGTATCCACGTCAGTCACTAAAATCGGATCAATCTTACCGCGTCCCCGGATAGTGCGGCATAACGACCGGCTATCCGCCCCCGGTATCGGCGATTCGCCCGCCGAATAAACATCCAGCATCAACAACACATCCACCTGCGACAGCACATGGGCAAAGTCATCATATAAATCGCGAGTACGCGTATAACGGTGCGGCTGAAAAATCATCACCAGACGTTTGTCCGGCCAGCCTGCGCGCGCAGCCTTGATGGTCGCATCGACTTCGGTCGGATGGTGTCCGTAGTCATCCACCAGCATGGCGCTGCCGCTTTGACCGTTAACCAGTTCCAACGGGTATTCACCCAGAAAATCGAACCGCCTGCCGGTTCCTTCAAATCGCTCCAGCGCACGCAGGATCGATTCATCGTCTATGCCTTCATCCGTCGCGACGGCAACGGCGGCCGCGGCGTTTAACGCGTTATGACGCCCCGGCGAGTTCAGCGTCACATTCAGCAGCGGTTTATCCTGGCGCGCCAGGGTGAAATGCCCCTGCGCGCCGACCTGCCGATAGCTGGCGATGCGCACATCGGCATCGTCGCTAAAGCCGTAGGTGGTGATATGACGCCCGACCCGAGGCAACAACTCGCGGATGACATCATCGTCCACGCACATCACCGCCCGACCGTAAAACGGCAAATTATGCAAAAAGTTAATAAACGTCTGTTTCAGGTTTTCAAAATCGCCCTGATAGGTATCCATATGGTCGGCTTCGATATTGGTTACAATCGCCGCCATCGGTTGCAAATGCAGGAACGAGGCGTCGCTTTCGTCCGCTTCGGCAATCAGATATCTGCTGGAACCCAGACGCGCATGCGTTCCCGCCGCCTTGACCAAACCACCGTTCACGAATGTCGGATCCAACCCGGCCTCGGCATAAATGCTGGCGACCATGGCCGTGGTCGTGGTTTTGCCGTGCGTTCCCGCAACGGCGATGCCGTGACGAAAACGCATTAACTCGGCCAGCATCTCAGCCCGGCGAATCACCGGGATACGCGCTTCATGCGCCGCCACAATCTCCGGGTTGTCGGCGGAAATGGCGCTGGAGACCACGACCACGCTGGCATTCAATACGTTTTCAGCTCGGTGGTGAAAATAAATCTGCGCCCCCAGTTCACTCAACTGTTGAGTCACGGCATTCGGCGCCAGATCGGACCCGCTAATCTCGTAGCCTTCATTAGCCAACACTTCGGCGATACCGCCCATGCCGGCACCACCAATGCCGACAAAGTGGATGTGCCGGACGCGATGCATCTCGGGCACGATTGAACGCAGTTTCGCCAGTTGTTGAGTATTCACTTTTTTCTATCGCTACCTTATTTAATCCCCGGCGGCTGTCCCGCCGGCGATACTAAATTAATGATCCGACCATGAACCGCATCGGTCGTTTAGCTAGCGCGCAGCGGCGCTCACTTCCGCCGCCACGCGCTCTGTCGCATCGGGAATGGCCACCGTTCGAGCCTTTTGCGCCATCGACAGCAGCGTGGCGCGATCCCAGCCCGCCAGCGTTTCACTCACGGACGTCACGTTAAACTGCGGTTGTTCGATAATCTTCGCCGCACCCGCTTTCTCCAGCGGCCGGGCGTTCCAATACTGCTGCCGATCCTTATGCAGGAAAGGGACAAACAGCGCCGGCAGCCCGGCGGCGGCAATTTCACTGACCGTCAGGGCGCCGGAACGGCACACCACCACGTCAGCCCAGGCATACGCCTCCGACATGTCATCAATAAACTCGTCGATGCGATGCTGAGTCCGCCCCGCCTGCTGGTAAGCTTGCTTAACATCCGCCAGGGCGCCTTTACCGACCTGATGCCAAATCGTAATACTGTCGCCTAACTTCGCGGCGACGCCCGGCAGCGTCTGGTTCAGGACTCTTGCCCCCTGACTGCCGCCGATCACCAGAACGCGAATCGGCCCGCTGCGTCCAGCCAGACGAATCTCCGGCGTCGGCAGAGCCAGCACATCCGTTCTTACCGGGTTACCGACCACATCCGCCTTCGGAAACGCGCCGGGAAAAGCCTGCAACACTTTTTTGGCGATATGCGACAACCAACGGTTGGTCAGCCCGGCAATGCCGTTTTGTTCATGCAGCACCACGGGAATGCCGCACAGCCAGGCGGCCAAACCGCCGGGGCCGGAAACGTAACCGCCCATCCCCAGCACCACATCCGGCTGATAACGACGCATAATCGCCCGCGCCTGACGAACCGCGCGGAAAATACGCAGGGGCGCGCTGAGCTGGGCTTTCAGCCCTTTTCCCCGCAGCCCGGAAATACGGATGAAATCGATCTCGATCCCATGCCGCGGCACTAAATCCGCTTCCATGCGATCGGCGGTGCCTAACCACCTCACCTGCCAGCCTTGAGCCATCAAATGATGCGCGACGGCAAGACCGGGGAAAACATGTCCTCCCGTTCCGCCCGCCATCACCATCAAACGCTTTCCTTCGCCACTCATCTGGCACTCCTCGTAAACGCCTGCGCTTTTGTCAGGCGCGTTTCAAAATCAATGCGTAACAACAAAACGATGGCCGTCGACATAATGAGCAAACTTGAACCGCCGTAACTGATCAACGGCAGCGTCAGTCCTTTGGTGGGCAGCATTCCCGCCGCCGCCCCGACGTTGACCAACGTCTGAAAACTAAACCAGATGCCGATAGAGCATGCCAGAAACCCCGAAAAGCGCTGATTAATCTCCAGCGCCCGCCGCCCGATAGACATCGCACGAAAAGCGACGAAGAATATCATTAACAGCGCTAAAACCACACCGATATAGCCGAGCTCTTCGCCTAAAATGGAGAAAATAAAGTCGGTGTGCGCTTCCGGCAGATATTCCAGCTTCTGCACCGAATTTCCCAGTCCTTGTCCCCACAGTTCGCCCCGACCGAACGCCATCAGAGATTGGGTCAACTGATAGCCGCTACCGAACGGGTCTTCCCACGGATTCCAGAAGGAAGTCACACGCCGCATACGGTAGGGTTCGGCGATAATCAGCAGGCAAACGGCGAAAATACCGCAGCCGATAATCGCCAGAAACTGCCAGAGCTTCGCCCCCGCTAAAAACAGCATCGCCAGCGTAGTGATAAACAGCACGACCACCGTTCCCAGGTCCGGCTGAGCCAGCAGCAACACGGCCAACACCACCATCACGCCCATCGGCTTACAAAAGCCCCAGAAATTGTTACGCACTTCTTCTACTTTGCGCACCATATAGCTGGAGAGATAACAAAACAGCGCCAGCTTGGATAACTCGGCAGGCTGAATACGCAGCGGCCCCAGGGAAATCCAGCGTGACGCCCCGTTGACCGAACTGCCGACCACCAGCACGACCAGCAGCATCACCATCGCCAACAGCAGCAGCACCGGGCTGTAACGCTGCCAAATTTCCATAGGAATGCGCAGCGTCACCAGCGCCAGCGCAAAAGCCAGCCCCAGATACAACGCATCCCGTTTGGCAAACAGAAAAGGATCGTCCGCCAAACGCTGCCCGATCGGCATTGAGGCCGATGTCACCATCACAAAACCAATCACAGCCAGCCCGAACGTCAACCACACCAGCGTACGGTCATACAGCACAAGGCTCAGCGAATCGCTTTCCCGCGACCCCATCACCCAATTTCTTAGAGGTTCGATCAATGCCAGTCCCGGGAACCGCATTAGCCCAACTCCTCAGCCAGGCGGGCGAATTCATCGCCGCGCTGTTCAAAACTGCGGAACTGATCGAGGCTGGCGCACGCCGGCGACAGCAACACCATATCGCCCGGCGCCACGCGCCCGGCTATCAGCCGCATCGCTTGTTCCATGGTCTCTGTTTGCTCTGCGATTTCAGGCCGCAACGCCGCCAACTGCCGGCCATCGCGGCCGAAGCAGTAGAGCCGGATGTCGTCGCCCTGGAAATAACGCAGCAAAGGAGAAAAATCGGCGGATTTGCCGTCTCCCCCCAATAATAAGTGTAAGGTACCCTCGACCTTCAGGCCGTTTAACGCCGCTTCGGTACTGCCGACGTTGGTGGCTTTGGAGTCGTTGATCCAACGCACGCCGTTGCGCTCCCAAACCAGTTGGAATCGGTGGCTCAGCCCGGTAAAAGCGGTCAGCGCGGTTAACGCGGATGAACGCGGAATACCGACGGCATCAGCCAATGCCAGCGCGGCCAGCGCATTGGTATAGTTATGCCGTCCTACCAGTTTGATTTCCCGGGTGTTCAGCACCCGCTCCCCCTTAATCCGCAGCCAGGTTTCTCCCTGCTGGCGGTTCAGGTGATAATCGCCGACGTCGACGCCGAAACTGACACAGCGTTCATCCGCGCCGCGAATGGGCATCGTCAGCGCATCATCCGCGTTAACAACGCACACTTTGGCGTTTTCATAAATACGCAACTTCGCGGCGCGATACTGCTGCAAGCCGAACGGGTAACGGTTGGTATGGTCTTCGGTCACATTCAGTATGGTCGCCGCCGCGGCATGTAAACTGCTGGTGGTCTCCAGTTGGAAGCTCGACAACTCCAGCACATAAAGCTGATATTCATGCTGAAGCAATTGCAGCGCCGGCAGGCCGATATTCCCCCCCACGCCCACCTGCCAACCGGCGGCGCGCGCCATATCGCCGACCAGCGTCGTGACCGTGCTTTTACCGTTCGACCCCGTAATCGCCACGATAGGCGCCTGAGCCTCACGGCAAAACAGCTCGATGTCGCCGACGATCTCAATTCCCGCGTCTGCGGCATCGCACAGTATGGGCGTGGACAAGGCGATGCCCGGACTCGCCACAATCAAATCGGCGTCCATCAGCCAGGTTTCATTGAGATCGCCGAGATGACGCTCGACATTTTCCGGTAACTTATCCAATCCGGGAGGACTGACGCGGGTATCCACCACGCGCGGCACCACGCCACGCGCGAGAAAGAAATCAACGCAGGAGAGACCGGTTAGCCCCAACCCGATGATGACGACTTTTTTACCCTGATAGTCCACCATATTTTACCGTACCTTCAGCGTTGCCAGGCCAATCAGCACCAGCATCAGCGAAATAATCCAGAAACGTACGATCACGCGCGGTTCCGGCCACCCTTTAAGTTCATAATGATGATGAATCGGCGCCATGCGGAAAATACGCTGACCACGTAACTTAAAAGACCCTACCTGCAAGATGACCGACAGCGTTTCCACCACGAATACGCCGCCCATAATCACCAGCAAAAACTCCTGACGCAGCAGCACCGCGATGGTGCCCAGCGCGCCGCCCAACGCCAGCGAACCCACATCCCCCATGAAAACCTGGGCGGGATAGGTGTTAAACCACAAGAAGCCGAGTCCCGCCCCGACAATCGCCGTACAGACCACCACCAGTTCGCTGGCATGCCGGATATAAGGAATATGCAGATAACCGGCAAAGTTCATGTTCCCCGTCGCCCAGGCGACCAGCGCAAATCCCGCGGCGACGAAGACCGTCGGCATGATCGCCAGGCCGTCCAGACCATCAGTCAGGTTCACCGCATTACTGGTCCCGACAATCACAAAGTAGGCCAGTACGATATAAAGCAGTCCCAACTGCGGCATGACGTCCTTAAAGAACGGCACCACCAGTTGCGTCGCCGGCGTATCCTTGCCGATCGAATACATGACGAACGCCACCACCAGCGCAATCAGCGACTGCCAGAAATACTTCCAGCGCGCAATCAGTCCCTTGGTGTCTTTGCGCACCACTTTGCGGTAATCGTCAACAAAGCCGACGAAGCCGTAACCCAGCAGGACAACCAGCACGCACCAGACATACGGATTAGCGAGATTCACCCACATCAGCACCGAGATGGAGATGGAGGCCAGAATCATCACGCCGCCCATCGTCGGCGTTCCCCGCTTGCTGAAATGCGACTCCGGTCCGTCATTACGCACTACCTGCCCAATCTGCAACCGTTGCAGCCAGGCGATCAAACGCGGTCCCATCCATAAAGAAATGATCAATGCAGTCAGCAGGCTGACGATGGCGCGAAACGTCAAATAGGAAAAGACGTTGAAGCCGGAATAAAACTTGACCAAATGCTCGGCCAGCCAAACTAACATGTTGCATTCTCCTGTAATGCGCGTACTACCTGCTCCATCGCAGCGCTACGTGAACCTTTAACCAATATGCTTATTATTTTGTGTTCAGACACCAACTCGCCAAGTCGTGAAACCAGTGCGGCTTTATTCTGAAAATGTTCGCCCTTGCCGCTGGCATGGCCGATTAATTCGCTTAACGTCCCCACGCTTAATACCTTGTCGATACCGGCCGCGCGCGCGGCCTCGCCCACCTGACGATGACACTCCGCCGCCTGCTCGCCCAATTCGCCCATATCGCCGACCACCATCACGCGGTAGCCCGGCATTTCGGCAAGAACCTGCGCCGCCGCCGTCATTGAGCCGACATTGGCGTTGTAGCTGTCATCCAGCAGCAATTTTCCTTCCGCCAGCACGATCGGGAACAGTCGTCCCGGCACCGCCTTGATTTGCGCCAAACCGGTTTTGACCGCCGCCAATGTCGCGCCGACGGACATGGCCAGCGCCGTCGCCGCCAGCGCATTCGCCACGTTATGCCGCCCCGGCAAAGGCAGCATCGCCTCAATCTGCCCGAACGGCGTATGCAGATTGAACGCCGTCCCCTGGGCAAGCACCCGGACGTCGCTGGCAAAGAAATCGAAATTGCTGGCTGCCTGCGCGGCAAAACGCCAGAGCGTTTTGTGGTTCAGGATTGTCTGCCAGTGCGGGAAATCGTTGCTGTCCGCATTGATAATCGCCACGCCGTCGGCGGGCAGACCGGCGAAGATTTCCCCTTTCGCCTGCGCCACGCCGGCCAGAGAACCGAAGCCTTCCAAATGCGCGGCGGCAAGATTGTTGACCAACGCGCTTTCGGGACGCACCAGATCGGTGGTGTAAGCAATCTCGCCGATATGGTTGGCGCCTAATTCAATGACCGCGAACTGATGTTCCGGCGTCAGACGCAATAGCGTCAACGGCACGCCGATATCATTGTTAAAGTTGCCGGCGGTATACAGCACATTGCCGCACTGGCGCAGAATGGCGGCGGTCATTTCCTTGACCGAAGTCTTACCGGAAGACCCGGTTAACGCCACTACGCGCGCGCCTGACTGCTCTCTTACCCAGCCGGCCAGTTTGCCCAACGCCAGGCGGGTATCTTTCACCAGCAACTGCGGCGCATTAACAGGTAAGCGCTTACTGACCAACAGAGCCGCGGCGCCGCTTTGACAGGCCGCGTCGGCATAATCATGCGCATCAAATTTCTCGCCTTTTAACGCGACGAACAAACACCCTGCTTTCAGCTTACGCGTGTCGGTTGAAACCTCATCGATCTCGACGTTCTCGCCAATCAATTCGGCGCTCACCACGGAGGCTATCTGCTGTAAGGAAACGCGAATCATGCGATCACCCCCAGCAAGCGGGCGACGGTAATCCGATCCGAATAATCCAGACGCTGATTGCCTATCAATTGATAATCCTCATGGCCTTTACCGGCTACCAACACCACATCCTGTTCTTTTGCCTGCATGACCGCGCGGGTCACGGCTTCAGCCCGACCATGAATCACCTGGACACGCCCGGCATCCAGCAAGCCCGATAAGATATCGTCGATAATGGCGGCGGGCGCTTCGCTACGCGGGTTATCGTCGGTCACCACGACACGATCGGCCAGTTGCTCCGCTATTCCCGCCATAAGTGGGCGCTTACCTTTATCGCGATCGCCGCCGCAACCGAAGACGCACCACAGTTGGCCTTTGCAATGCAGCCGCGCGGCCGCCAGCGCTTTTTCCAGCGCGTCCGGGGTATGGGCATAATCCACCAACACCATAGGGCGGCCTTCGGCGTGAAACGCCTCCATCCTGCCGCACACGGGTTGCAGATGCGATCCGGCCGCAATCAACTGGCTGAGGGGATAACCCAGCGAAAGCAGCGTCGCCAGCGCCAGCAACAGATTGCTGACGTTAAATTCGCCGATCAGATGGCTTTCAATCTCGCCATGCCCCCAACTGGAGTCAAAACGAATAATGGTGCCGTTGTCGTGATAATCGACGCCGGTGGTTTTCAGCCAGCGCCCACGACAGCCGGGAATCAGATTGTTTTCCATGGTAACGGCGACGGCATCCGGCAGTTTATCCAGCCAGCGACGACCAACGTCGTCATCCGCATTGATAATCATCTGCCCTACCCGATGCTCGGCAAACAGGGACCATTTAGCGGCTTCGTAATGTTCCATATCGCCATGATAATCCAGATGATCCCGACTCAGATTGGTGAACGCCGCGGCGGCAAACGGCAGCGCCGCCACACGGCCTTGCGCCAGACCATGAGAAGAAACCTCCATGGCGGCGAACGTTGCGCCCTGATCGACCAGTTGCCTCAATACATGTTGCACATCGACTGCCGAACCCGTGGTGTTTTCCGCCGGCGTGATGCGTCCCAGCAGGCCGTTGCCGACCGTACCCATGACGGCGCTGGTTTCTCCCAACGCCTGGCTCCACTGCGCCAGCAACTGCGTCGTGGTGGTCTTTCCATTGGTGCCGGTCACGCCGATCAACTGTAATTTTTCTGCCGGCTGTTGATAGAAGCGTCCCGCCAGTGCGGAAAGGCGATGGTTCAGATTGCTAAGGTAAACCACCGGTACGCCATGCATTTCACGCACCGTACCATCGGAAGCTTCGTCCTCGGCTTCAGCAATAATCGCAGCCACGCCTTGTGCAATCGCCTGCGGGATATAGCGCCGCCCATCCGTTTGGTGGCCGACGACAGCGACAAACAGATCCCCGGCAGCCGCATTGCGGCTGTCTAGTATCATTTCCCGCAGCGCACACGCCGGAGCACCCTGCACCCACGGCGCTAATAACTCGCGCAAATTACGATCTGCCACCTGACCCCTCTTCTCGATTAATCACAAAATCATTTTTGTCACCCGTGGGCAAGGCATCAGGCTCTACGTTCATCGTACGCAGAACGCCCCCCATGATGGCGCCAAAGATCGGCGCGGAAACCGCACCGCCGTAATACTTACCGGCCTGGGGATCGTTGATAACCACGACCAACGCAAACCGGGGGTTGCTGGCGGGCGCGACGCCCGCCGTATAGGCAATGTATTTATTGATGTACTTGCCATCCGGCCCGACCTTTTTCGCCGTCCCGGTTTTAATGGCAATCCGATAACCTTTAATCGCCGCTTTGGTGCCGCCGCCGCCCGGCAGGGCGACGCTTTCCATCATATGCACCACGGTACGCACCAACGCTTCGGGAAACACGCGTTCACCCGCAACCGGCGGATCGACTTTGGTAATCGATAACGGGCGGTAAACCCCGAAGCTGCCGATGGTGGCGTAGACTCGCGCTAATTGTAACGGCGTTACCATTAGCCCGTAGCCGAAAGAGAAGGTGGCCCTCTCTATGTCAGACCACCGTTGTTTTTGCGGGTATAAGCCACTGCTTTCTCCGACCAACCCCAAATTGGTCGCTTTTCCCAACCCCATGCGCGAGTATGTTTCGACTAGCGCGGAGGAAGGCATCGCTAACGCCAGCTTGGAAACACCGACGTTACTCGACTTCTGGAGGATCCCGGTAAGGGTCAATTCATTGTAACGGGCCACGTCTTTGATTTCGTGACCGTTAACGTAATACGGCTGGGTGTTGAGCACGCTGTTTTCTTTTATCACCCCGCGTTGCAACGCGGTCATTACCACCATCGGCTTCACGGTGGAGCCCGGTTCAAAAATATCGGTAATGGCGCGGTTGCGCATAATGTCTTTAGGCGTACCGGACAGATTATTGGGGTTATAGGACGGACTGTTCGCCATCGCCAGCACTTCCCCGGTATTCACATCAACCAATACCGCCGTGCCGGACTCCGCCTTGTTAAAGGCCACGGCGTTGTTCAGCTCACGATAGACCAGCGCCTGTAAACGCTCGTCAATGCTCAACGCCAGATTATGCGCGGCCTGACTGTCAACGGAAGAAATGTCTTCAATCACCCGGCCGAACCGATCTTTACGCACGGTGCGTTCGCCCGGTTGTCCGGTCAGCCAGCGATCGAAGCTTTTTTCGACCCCTTCAATGCCCTGGCCGTCGATATTGGTAAAACCAATCAAATGAGAAGTGACCTGACCCGAAGGATAATAACGGCGCGACTCCTGGCGTAAGTTAATGCCGGGCAGCTTCAGTTTATGAATATATTCGCCGATTGCCGGATTCACCTGGCGCGCCAGGTAGACGAAGCGTCCTTTGGGATTGGCGTTAATCTTCGCGGTCATTTGATCCAGCGGAATCTCAAGCGCATCGGAAAGCGCCTTCCAGCGCGTATCCTGCGTGATGCCGCCATGGTCATTCAGATCTTTCGGATCGGCCCAGACCGCGTTTACCGGCACGCTGACCGCCAGGGGGCGCCCGGCGCGATCGCTGATCATGCCGCGAGCCGTCGGTATTTCCTGTACGCGCAGGGAGCGCATGTCCCCTTCGCGCACCAGTTTATCGGGGTTGATCACCTGGAGATAAGCGGCACGAACCATCAGTCCAACCATCGCCAACAGAATACAGCCGCAAAGCAACGCAAAACGCCAGCTAACAAAGCTGGCCTGGTCTTCCTGGCGTTTCAATCTTCCTGTACGAGCTGCTTTCATGCTTAATTGGATGCCTGTTTAGTTCATTGCTTAACCACAATATTTTCCTGTGACGGATCGACATGTCCCATTTTCAGTTTTTCCGTCGCGATCCGCTCAACGCGGCTATGATCCCCTAAGGAGTTCTCTTCCAGAATCAAGTTACGCCATTCAATATCCAGTGCATCGCGCTCCAACAACAGATGTTCGCGCTCCGAGGTCAACAAACGCGTTTTATGCGCCGTCGTGACGACGAACACCGCGGAAACCAGCACGGCAATCATCAACAACGTCGGGATCTTGGCATTACGCAGCAGATCCTCGCCGATAACGCCGACCAGTCCATGACGCTCATGCCCTATCATGCCGGCAGCCTCTCGGCAAACCTCAGAACCGAACTGCGAGCCCGCGGGTTTTCAGCCACTTCTTCAGCGGAAGGCTTCATTTTCCCCACCGACTTCAACGTTTGTCCGCCCTGACTGCGAAGTTGCGCTTCCGTCAACGGCATACCCGCCGGCACCTGGGGACCGCGGCTCTGATGACGAATGAAGCGCTTCACAATTCTGTCTTCAAGCGAGTGGAAGCTGATAACCGACAGGCGGCCATGCGGAGCCAATACGCTCAACGCGCCGTTCAACGCCTGTTCAATCTCTTCCAGTTCGCTGTTGATATAAATCCGGATAGCCTGAAAACTGCGCGTCGCCGGATGTTTATGCTTCTCGCGAATCGGACTGGCGGCCGCTATCAGTTCGGCCAGCTCTTTGGTTCGCGTCATCGGTTCGGTGCGGTTACGTTCGACAATGGCGCGGGCGATCCGCTTCGCAAAACGTTCTTCGCCGAAGGTTTTTAATACCCAGACGATGTCATCCGCTTCCGCTTTCATCAGCCATTCCGCCGCCGAAACGCCGCGCGTGGGATCCATGCGCATATCCAGCGGACCGTCGCGCATAAATGAAAAACCGCGTTCGGGATCGTCAAGCTGAGGCGATGACACGCCCAGATCCAGCAACACGCCGTCAATACGACCGGTAAGATCGCGCTCCGCCATATAGTCTGCCAGCGCTGAAAACGGGCCATGAATAATAGAAAAGCGGGGATCGTCTATCGTCTTGGCGACCTCAATGGCCTGAGGATCGCGATCGATTGCCAGTAAACGTCCTTCTGGTCCCAGTTGGGAAAGAATAAGACGAGAGTGGCCGCCACGGCCAAAAGTACCGTCTACATAGATTCCGTTACCGCGAATGTTCAAACCGTTAACGGCTTCATCCAATAGCACGGTTGTGTGTTTATAATTTTCCGGCATGACTATAGTGATAAGTCCTGCAATCGCTCAGACAGCGCTTCCTGAGTCGACTGTTCTGCGTCGATATCATCCTTGACCTGTTGATACCAGGTCTGTTCATCCCACAGCTCAAACTTGTTGAACTGCCCGACCAGCATCACTTCTTTTGTAAGACCTGCGTGTTGCCGCAACGTACTGGCGATTAATAAACGTCCCGCATTATCCATCTGACATTCGCTGGCATGCCCCAATAACAAACGCTGAACACGACGTTCGGCGGGGATCATGCTCGACAGACGAGAAAGTTTCTGTTCAATAATTTCCCACTCAGGCAAGGGATAAAGCAGCAGACATGGCTGGTGAAGATCAATGGTGCAGACCATTTGACCTTGCGATTCCTCGTTCAGCGTATCCCGATAACGGGTGGGTACGGCAAGCCGCCCCTTGCTGTCGAGATTAACCAGCGTAGCCCCACGAAACATACCTGAGTTACCCCTTCATAACCTTTTTCGCCACTTTATCCCACAAATTCCCACATTGGAGAGTGTACGGAGGGTATGAAAACCTTGTCAAGCCAGAGCGGGCGTGCTTTGGAATTATTTCTGCATGAATTTGAGCCGACATGAGGGTAAAAAAAATAAGGATGGATAATTAATAAAGATTAACGTCATGAAAATTTAAGAAAAATTCACCCAAAAATAACTTTGTATAAAGATATGGCAATAAATTCGCAGCAAGAGATTATTTTTACTGTCACAGACTGATACCAAATATAAATATTTCCAGAATAGTCTGAATGCGTCTCAGACCTGAGCAGACAAGGCTTGCGCGCTTTGAAGCCATTATACTGCCATCGGTGAGATTTGCTCAACGTCACATTTTTGACATCCTCACTTATTGTTTCTTTATTAATCATCAAATCGACATTAATTTACATTTCCTTCCCCGCCGACTTCACGACCAGAGGAAATAAAAACACTGTTTATATAAACAGAGTAATGACCCGCTTTAATAACCTTTGCTGTCGTGGTTAAAGACGAACAGAACTATTTCCATCATTAATTATCAACCTCCGCCTTATTCCCTTTTTATTAATGTCACTATCGCCGTGAACCCTTCTGGGGTAAAAATCACAACCTATTGTTTAAAAAGATTTTTCACATCCTTCGCACCATAAACTCGCGATTCCATGAATTGGCAGAAATAAAGTAGCGATAAAACTGACCAAGCGGTCAAAAATAAATATTTTAAGCTACTTATTAAGCAACAATGCAGTGATGTACACTAGCAAAAAATTTAAAAGCAAAACAAAAGACCAACACAGATGCTTTACTCTGATTTTTGTTCTATCCGCCACCTTAAACTGGAGTTAGCTGGTATGTTCTCCCCGACATCGCGATTACGGAATGCCACCGCAGATACCTTTGCGTTAGTCATTTACTGCTTCATCACCGGCATGGTGATTGAGATTGGGCTGTCCGGCATGAGCTTTGAACAGTCGTTTTCTTCTCGTCTGCTGTCCATTCCGGTCAATATCGTGGTCGCCTGGCCCTACGGCATTTACCGCGACCAGGTGCTTGGCATCGCCAGACGTCATCTATCGGAACATTTCCTGATGCGCAACCTTGCCGACCTATTCGCGTATGTCAGCTTTCAGTCTCCGGTTTATCTCGCGATTCTCTGGGCTATCGGGGCGGATGAATCACAGATACTGACCGCCGTTGCCAGCAATGCGGTCATCTCCATGGCGATGGGGGTCGTGTACGGATACTTTCTGGAATACTGCCGTCGGTTATTCAGGGTGGCCGTTCCTCTTCAATTTCACGACACCAACCGGCGGCAACCGAACTAACGTCCTGCGCTCAGCCGAATAATCGCGCGCAGGCCGGGATCTTACTGGCGGGAAGCCGTCTTACGGCGCAGCTTGGCAAGCTGTACCTTGAGGCGGCTGCGCTTCAGGTCGGAAAGGTTGTCGAGCAACGAGACGCCGTCCAGATGATCGATCTCGTGTTGCAGACACACGGCAAATTCCCCTCCAGCATCTATTTCCTGGGTTTTGCCGTCCAAATCGAGGAATGTCACCTTCACCCGCTTTGAGCGTTCCGCCGGCATAGGATGTTCCGGAATGGAAGAACACAGCTCCAGATGTGCCGTCTTTTCTTCCGAGTATTCGGTTATCTGCGGATTGATCAACGTCAGACGCTGACGTTTGCCCTGCTCATCCGCCATATCGATCACGACAATACGTAGTGGAATACCAAGTTGAATGGCGGCAAGCCCCGAATCCTTCATCTCGTCAATAACGGCAAACATCTGCTCGACCACCGCTTTCACATGATCATCAATGGTATCAACAGGACGGGAAACCTGTTGCATCCGCGGATCGTCGATCCATAGCACTTCTGTTGCTGTCATCGTTATCTCCGTTTTCATCTCTCGTTCTGTAGCGACATGAGTACCGTACGCAGTTTTTCATCATGCGCGTACAGGTAAAGCCCATGGATGGCGCGGGTCATCAGCACATTAATGGCATTAAGCATGATGCGCTCTTTCACCGCCTCGCTGTTATCAATCCGCGCCTTGCCCTGAAAAGCCGCGCTGTCTTCGTATCTGGCGGGATCGAGCACAATCTCTTTTCTCTGCGCATCCCAGGCCACCGAAGGGCCAAGGATCAAACCGACGTAGTTCAGATCGAATCCCTGCACGGTATAGACCGATCCCACTTCATCAATGGTGTCTTCGCGCTCTGCCCACGGCAATCGCTCGCTGGGTTTTGAGCGATCCCAACGCAGGCGGAACCGCCCTTCCGCAATAAAATAATCCTGTCCGTCCAGCCGATAAGGATAATCGTAAGTGGACAACATTCTCGACAGCCCGCTGGCGGCATTTTTTTCTTTTACCGCGTCATACATCGCCTGCGCATCGTCGAATATTCGGATTTCGAAATCGCTTTTCCCTCCGGCTACGGCGGAAGACGGCAAAGGCTGTAGTTTGCGCTGGCAGAAAGCGCGGATCCAGCGCTGAACCGCCGCATCAGCCCGCATTCTGAACTGGTGTTGCAGCACATAAACGTCATGCGGCCACTGGTTCATCATGCGCGACAACTGGCTCTCGCTCCACAGGCTCTTGAATTTCAGCACCTGACGCTCATCAAAAACCAGGACGACGATCCGCGCCAGGCGAATAATCTCATCCAGATGATTATCGTAGAAAAAGTGGTTATAGCTGTCGCGTCGGGTCAGCAGCAGATGGGCTTCATCAACCAGAACGATATCCGCGATTGCTCCGCGTTTGTCCATACGATTAATGAAGGTAGTGGGACGTTCATAATCCTTTTTGCGCAAGCTCGGTTGGTTATCCGTCGCATTTTTATAGGCTTTCAGCATCTCGGGATGGTTTACCAGCAGATAGTTTTCACTGCCGTAAAGCGGATGCCGTGGCTGAAGGCGGGCATGGGTTTGTATATCGCGAAAAATGGCGTTCAATAAAACGCTTTTGCCGGTTCCTGCTTCGCCGTGAATCACAAAGAACGCATGCCGATCGTGCCGATGCGTGTTCAGGAAGTCCTCAATGTTGCGTTTCAATGCGTTCTGTTCGCCCGAAAGGGCTTTTTCCGGCGAGAGCTTGAAGCTGGCCTGATTAATGTCTGACATAGTGACTAACTAATTGATGAATGATGCGTCCGTTGCAAGCAGGCGCCATATTTTCCGATAAGTCATATGGCGCAATAAAAGCGGAATTAACGTCGGCTGAGCGATCCCCGACGATAAAGGTTACGGCGGATGCGGTTAAGGCCCGGTTTCGGCCTTTTCGGCTCATCCAGACTGGCCAGCACCAGTTCCAACACCCGCTCAGCCACTTCACGATGACGCTGGGCCACCGACAAGACCGGACATTCCAGAAAATCCAACAGCTCATTATCGCCAAAAGTGGCAATCGCCAGATTGTTCGGCAAACGCCCGCTCATTTTCAGCGTCACGTCCATCACGCCTTGTAAAAGCGGAAAAGCGGTGGTGAATAACGCCTTCGGCATCGGATGATCTTTCAGATACTCGGCGAATACCGTTGCCGCCTCCACGCGTTCGTAACTATTGGCGTACAGGTAATTCACTTCGCGAGGATCGCCGGCCCAGGCCTGACGGAACCCCTGTTCGCGCAGGAAACTCACGGAAAGCTCAGGTAACGCCCCCAGATAAAGCACCGAATCCGCCGGAATTTTTCTCAGTTCCTGCGCCAGCATTTCGGCATCCTCCAGATCGGCGCCCACCACGCTGGTAAAATGTTCGCGATCCAATGCCCTGTCCAGCGCGATAATCGGCAGACTGTCATTGGCCCAACGCTGATAGAACGGGTGCTCCGGCGGTAACGCCGTCGACACGATGATGGCATCGACCTGGCGTTGCAGCAGATGTTCGATACAACGCATTTCGTTATCCGGCCGATCTTCAGAGCAGGCAATCAACAACTGATATCCGCGTTGTCGCGCCTGGCGCTCAAGATAGTTGGCAATACGCGTATAGCTGGTATTTTCCAAATCGGGAATCACCAGACCGATAGAACGCGTGCGCCCGGCACGCAATCCGGCGGCGACGGCATTAGGATGATAATTATGCTCTCTGACCACGGCCATGACTTTTTCAACGGTCTTATCACTGACGCGATACTGTTTTGCTTTACCGTTGATCACATAACTGGCGGTCGTGCGTGAAACACCCGCAAGACGCGCGATTTCATCCAGTTTCACGGAAACCCCTTAGTAAGCCGGATAAATAAATAGAGCGATGACCATAAGCTCCTCATGGATATGGCGTAGATCTAACCGCAGACGCTACTGAACAGCAACCGCTTTTATCATATACCTGCATATTTCAGATTGCCGCCGATCCGTACGTTAAAATCAGCAGACAGGGAAGACGCGGAATACGGTAGTCGGCAGGCCCGACGCCATGGTCGAGCCTGGTCAGCGAAAATCGGCCTTAGCGCATGATTTTATCGCCGCGGGAGACGCCGACGATCCCGGAACGCGCGACTTCCACAATATCCGCCGCTTCACGCACCGCATTCAGAAATGCATCCAGCTTATCGCTGGTTCCCGCCAACTGTACGGTGTAAAGCGAGGTGGTGACATCGACAATCTGCCCGCGAAAGATCTCGGCGCAACGTTTGACCTCTTCACGGCCGTAACCTGTCGCCTGCAATTTCACCAGCATGATTTCACGTTCGACGTGAGAGCCTTGTCCCAGTTCGCTGACGCGTAATACATCCACCAGCTTATGCAGCTGTTTTTCTATCTGCTCCAGCGCTTTTTCGTCGCCGACCGTTTGAATGGTCATGCGCGACAGCGTTGGATCGTCAGTGGGCGCGACCGTTAAACTTTCGATGTTGTAGCCGCGCTGAGAGAACAGGCCGACGACACGCGACAATGCGCCTGATTCATTTTCCAGTAATACCGATAAAATCCGACGCATGATCAGGTCCTCTCCGTTTTGCTTAGCCACATTTCGTCCATCCCGCCGCCGCGGATCTGCATGGGGTAGACATGCTCGCTGCTGTCGACGTTGACATCCACAAACACCAGACGATTTTTCTGCGCCAGCGCCTGCGCCAGCTTCTCTTCCAGCTCGTCAGGCGTATTGATGGAAATACCGATATGGCCATAGGCTTCCGCCAGCTTGACGAAATCCGGCAGGGATTCCATATAGGAGTTGGAATGGCGGCCGGAATAAATCATGTCCTGCCACTGCTTCACCATACCGAGGAAGCGGTTGTTAAGGTTAACAACCACGATCGGCAGGTTATATTGCAGCGCGGTGGAAAGCTCCTGGATATTCATCTGGATGCTGCCATCGCCGGTGACGCAGATAACCGTCTCTTCCGGTAACGCCAGCTTGATGCCCAATGCGGCGGGCAGACCGAATCCCATGGTGCCCAGACCGCCGGAGTTAACCCAACGGCGCGGCAGATCGAATTGATAATAGAGCGCGGCAAACATCTGATGCTGACCCACATCCGAGGCCACATAAGCCTCGCCCTTCGTCAGCCGGTACAGGGTTTCAATCACGGCCTGAGGTTTTATGCTATCGCCATCCTGGTTATATGCCAGGCAATGCCGCGACCGCCATTGCTCGATATTCAGCCACCAGTCGCGCAACGCATCGAACTGCTGCTGAGCGCCGTCCTGCGCCAGCAACTCCAGCATCAACGTCAGTACCTGCTTGGCATCGCCGACGATCGGCACATCCGCCGAAACCGTTTTCGAGATCGACGCCGGATCGATATCGATATGCAACACCGTCGCCTCAGGACAATATTTCGCCAGATTATTGGTGGTGCGATCGTCAAAACGGACTCCGACGGCGAAAATCACGTCGGCATGATGCATGGCCATATTGGCTTCATAAGTACCGTGCATGCCGAGCATGCCCAGACTTTGACGATGCGTGCCGGGGAAACCGCCCAGTCCCATCAATGACGTGGTCACCGGCAGATTGAGTTGCTCCGCCAGCGCCAGCAGTTCCTGATGGCAATCGGCGCTAATCACCCCGCCGCCGCTGTAGATAACGGGTTTCTCCGCCGCCAGCAACGTTTGCAGCGCGCGGCGGATCTGGCCTTTATGTCCCTGAACCGTCGGATTGTACGAACGCATGCTGACATGGTCGGGATACATATAAGGCAGCTTATTGGCCGGACTCATCACGTCTTTCGGCAAATCCACCACCACCGGACCGGGACGGCCGCTGGATGCCAGATAAAAGGCTTTTTTCAGTATGGTTGGCACATCTTCCGCCTGCTTGACCAGGAAACTGTGTTTCACGATGGGACGGGAAATGCCCACCATGTCGCACTCCTGAAACGCGTCATAGCCAATCAGGGATGACGCCACCTGACCGGAAAGCACCACCATGGGAATCGAATCCATATAAGCGGTGGCGATGCCGGTAATGGCGTTAGTCGCGCCGGGACCGGAGGTCACCAACACCACGCCGACGTCGCCGGTGGCGCGCGCATAGCCATCGGCCATATGCACCGCGCCCTGTTCGTGACGAACCAAAATATGTTCAATGCCGCCAACCGTATGCAAGGCGTCATAAATATCCAGCACGGCACCGCCGGGGTAGCCGAACACATGTTTTACGCCCTGATCGATTAACGATCGGACCACCATCTCGGCGCCTGACAACATCTCCATGGGTTTGCCTCTTTTGTTCAGAAAGCGGTTACGCTTCTCTCTATCTTTTATATAGACGGGGTAAATCCCGATGTTCGCTCTGTTTTGATTTCGTTATTTTATTCAAAAGCGCATTTAATATATACACAATAGATTAGGGAAAAGCCGTACATAATTTTGGCAGCAGTCTACCGTTATCCGCCAAAACCGCAATGTTATTCGGCGGCGCAAACAAAGCCGCCGGGCGATGATTCGGCCGTAGCCAAACAAATCAAATATTGACATAACCCTGCAAATCAAGTACCAATATGGGCAGCGAATCAATTTCATATGACGAGATATCATGTTCAATTTCTCTTTCCTACTAGGCCTACTACTAAACGCATCTACGTTGCGCGGTATGCTGGTGGGCAGGATTCAGAACTGATTTCGCACCTTCCAATAAAAAAACCCGCGCCGATGCGCGGGTTTTTTTTTAACTCGCCGGGCGCCAGTAAATACGATAAGGAATCAAGCCGATGAGCCAACAAGTTATTATTTTCGATACCACATTACGTGACGGTGAACAGGCGTTGCAGGCCAGTCTGAGCGTTAAGGAGAAACTCCAGATTGCACAGGCGCTGGAAAGAATGGGCGTCGACGTAATGGAAGTCGGCTTTCCGGTGTCCTCTCCCGGCGATTTCGAATCGGTACAGACCATTGCCCGCCATATCAAAAACAGCCGGGTTTGCGGCCTCACTCGCTGCGTTGAAAAAGATATCGACGTCGCCGCCGAGGCGCTGCGCGTGGCCGACGCCTTCCGCATCCACACCTTCATCGCCACCTCGCCGATGCATATCGCCACCAAGCTGCGCAGTACGCTGGACGACGTTATCGAGCGCGCGATTTATATGATCAAACGCGCGCGCAACTACACCGACGATGTGGAATTCTCCTGTGAAGACGCCGGGCGCACGCCAATCGCCGATCTGTGTCGCGTGGTGGAGGCCGCCATCGATGCCGGCGCCCGCACCATCAACATCCCGGACACCGTCGGTTATACCCTGCCCCACGAATTCAGCAATATCATCTCTTCTCTGTATCAACGCGTACCCAATATCGATAAAGCCATTATCTCCGTTCACACCCATGACGATCTCGGTCTGGCGGTGGGCAACGCCATGGCGGCGGTCAACGCCGGCGCGCGTCAGGTGGAAGGCACGCTGAACGGTATCGGCGAACGCGCCGGCAACTGCGCGCTGGAAGAAGTGATCATGGCGATCAAAACCCGTCATGACATTCTGAATCTGCAAACCAATATCAATCATCAGGAAATCTACCGTACCAGTCAGTTGATCAGCCAGATTTGCAACATGCCGATCCCGGCCAACAAGGCCATCGTCGGTTCCAACGCTTTCGCCCACTCCTCCGGCATTCATCAGGACGGCGTGCTGAAAAACCGCGAAAACTACGAAATCATGACGCCGGAATCCATCGGCCTGAAAGAAGTCCAGTTGAACCTGACTTCCCGTTCCGGTCGTGCGGCGGTGAAACACCGTATGGAAGAGATGGGTTATAAAGACAGCGATTATAATCTGGATAATCTGTACGCCGAATTCCTGAAACTGGCCGACAAAAAAGGTCAGGTTTTCGATTACGATCTGGAAGCGCTGGCCTTTATCAATAACAAGCAAGAGGACGCGGAATTTTATCGTCTGGACTATTTCAGCGTACAATCGGGTTCCAGCGTGATGGCGACCGCCTCGGTCAAACTGGTCTGCGGCGAGGAAACCCAGTCAGAAGCCGCGACCGGCAATGGTCCGGTTGACGCCGTTTATCAGGCTATTAACCGCATTACCGGCTATCAGATTTCACTGGTCAAATATCAACTGACCGCCAAAGGACACGGCAGAGATGCATTGGGTCAGGTGGATATCGTGGCGGATTATCAGGGTCGTCGTTTCCACGGCGTCGGCCTGGCGACGGATATCGTCGAATCCTCCGCTCAGGCGATGGTGAACGTTCTGAACAATATCAAACGCGCTCAGCAGGTAGAAAAAGAAATTCAGCGTCTGCAACAGCACAATAGCAAACAACAAAATAGTCAGGAAACAGTGTGATGACAAAGAGTTACCATATCGCCGTCTTACCCGGAGACGGTATTGGCCCGGAAGTAATGGCGCAGGCCCACAAAGTGTTGGAAGCGGTACGTCAACGCTTCGACATGCGGATCACCACCAGCGAATACGACGTGGGCGGCATTGCCATCGATCGTCAGGGGATGCCGTTGCCGCCGGCGACGGTTGCCGGTTGCGAGCAGGCCGATGCGATTCTGTTCGGCTCAGTGGGCGGCCCGAAATGGGTGAACCTGCCGCCGGACGCACAGCCGGAACGCGGCGCATTGCTGCCGTTACGCAAACATTTCCGCTTATTCAGTAACCTGCGCCCCGCGCGTCTGTATCAAGGGCTGGAGGCATTCTGTCCGCTGCGCGGCGACATCGCCGCCAAAGGCTTTGATATTCTGTGCGTGCGCGAACTGACCGGCGGCATCTACTTTGGTCAACCGAAGGGACGCGAAGGCAGCGGTCAGTACGAACGCGCATTCGATACCGAGGTTTATCACCGTTTTGAGATCGAGCGTATTGCGCACATCGCCTTCGAGTCCGCCCGTAAACGTCGCGGCATCGTCACCTCGATCGATAAAGCCAACGTGCTGCAAAGCTCTATCCTGTGGCGTGAAATCGTCAGCGAAATCGCCAAAAGCTATCCTGACGTGCAGCTCTCGCATATGTATATCGACAACGCCACCATGCAGCTGATTAAAGATCCGTCCCAGTTTGACGTGGTGCTGTGTTCCAACCTGTTTGGCGATATTCTGTCCGACGAATGCGCGATGATCACCGGTTCGATGGGCATGCTGCCGTCCGCCAGCCTGAACGAGCAGGGCTTCGGCTTGTACGAACCGGCAGGCGGTTCCGCGCCGGATATCGCCGGCAAAAACATCGCCAATCCGATTGCGCAGATTTTATCCCTGGCGCTGCTGTTGCGTTACAGCCTGGACGCGGATGACGCCGCCACAGCGGTTGAAAAAGCGGTGAACCTGGCATTGTCCGAAGGCTATCGCACTTCGGATCTGGCCAGCGACGGCAACGCGGTGGGTACGGATGAAATGGGCGATATCATTGCCCGGTTTGTTGCGCAAGGGGCCTGATCATGAGTAAGACGTTATATCAAAAATTGTTCGATGCGCATGTCGTCTACGAGGCGCCGAATGAAACGCCCCTGCTGTATATTGACCGCCATCTGGTACACGAAGTGACCTCGCCGCAGGCCTTCGACGGTCTGCGCGCCAAAGGACGCAAACTTCGTCAGCCGGGTAAAACCTTCGCCACCATGGACCATAACGTCTCCACCCAGACGAAAGATATCAACGCCTGTGGCGATATGGCGCGTATTCAGATGCAGGAACTGATTAAAAACTGCGCTGAGTTCGGCGTACAGCTGTATGACCTGAATCACCCGTATCAGGGCATCGTGCATGTTATCGGCCCGGAACAGGGTATGACGCTGCCGGGCATGACCATCGTCTGCGGCGACTCCCATACCGCCACGCACGGCGCGTTCGGTTCGCTGGCGTTTGGCATCGGCACGTCGGAAGTCGAGCATGTAATGGCAACGCAAACCCTGAAACAAGGGCGCGCGAAAACCATGAAAATCGAAGTGACCGGTAATGCCGCGCCCGGCATCACCGCCAAAGATATCGTGCTGGCGATTATCGGTAAAACCGGCAGCGCGGGCGGTACCGGACACGTCGTGGAATTTTGCGGCGACGCCATCCGGTCGCTGAGCATGGAAGGCCGCATGACGCTGTGCAACATGGCGATCGAAATGGGCGCCAAAGCCGGTTTGGTGGCGCCGGATGAAACCACGTTCGCCTATCTGAAAGGCCGCCAGTTCGCGCCTAAAGGCGCAGACTGGGATGCCGCCGTCGCTTACTGGAGCACGCTGAAATCCGATGACGACGCCAGCTTCGACACTGTCGTCACGCTGAACGCGGCCGATATCGCGCCGCAGGTCACCTGGGGTACCAACCCCGGTCAGGTGATTGCCGTCAATCAGACCATTCCCGCGCCGGAATCCTTCAGCGATCCGGTGGAACGGGCTTCAGCGGCCAAAGCGCTGGCGTATATGGATTTGCAACCCGGCATCAAACTGACCGAGGTGGCGATCGATAAAGTCTTCATCGGCTCCTGTACCAACTCGCGTATCGAAGACTTGCGCGCGGCGGCGGAAGTCGCCAAAGGCCGCAAGGTCGCCAAAGGCGTGCAGGCTATCGTGGTACCCGGCTCCGGCCCGGTGAAGACCATGGCGGAACTGGAAGGGCTGGATAAAGTGTTTATCGAAGCCGGCTTTGAATGGCGCCTGCCCGGTTGCTCCATGTGTCTGGCTATGAATAACGACCGCCTGAACCCCGGCGAGCGCTGCGCCTCCACCAGCAACCGTAACTTCGAAGGCCGTCAGGGCCGCGCCGGCCGCACGCATCTGGTCAGCCCGGCGATGGCCGCCGCGGCTGCCGTTACCGGCCGTTTTGCCGATATCCGCGAGTTGAATTAAGAGAGAAACCGACATGGCTAAATTTACCCAACATACAGGTCTGGTGGTTCCTCTGGACGCCGCTAACGTTGATACCGACGCGATCATTCCCAAGCAGTTTCTGCAAAAGGTGACGCGTACCGGTTTCGGCCAGCACCTGTTCAACGACTGGCGTTTTCTGGACGAGTCCGGCCAGCAGCCCAACCCTGATTTTGTGCTGAACAAACCGCGCTATAAAGGCGCCAGCATTCTGCTGGCGCGGGAAAACTTCGGCTGTGGTTCTTCACGCGAACACGCCCCCTGGGCGCTGACCGATTACGGTTTTCAGGTGGTGATTGCGCCGAGCTTTGCCGATATCTTTTACGGCAACGCGCTCAACAACCAGCTGCTGCCGGTCCGATTGAGCGAAGCGGACGTCGATACGTTGTTCAAGCTGGTCGACGGCGAAGAAGGCATCACCTTCACCGTCGATCTGGAAAAGCAGACCGTATTGGCCGGCGGCAAAAGCTATCCGTTTGAAATCGACAGCTTCCGCCGTCACTGCATGCTCAACGGTCTGGACAACATCGGCCTGACATTGCAGCACGAGGCGGCAATCGCCGATTACGAAAAGAATCAGCCCTCTTTCCTGCATTGATGACTACCGGAAATACCGGACTCGGTATTTCCCACATCACGTAAACGCAGCGCTTCCCCGAGGAAGCGCTGCGTTTTTTTGCCTTTATCTGGCGATTAAGATCGGAAATAACGCCATCCTGGCAGATCGATCGTCAAATGCGGTAATCAATATATTTCGACTGCCTCTACCGCCTTTCCTTAATTTGCACAAATGTGCAAAATTTTATTTTTACGAAAATAAAAATGTGACGAGCTACCGATTTCCGCTCACTCGTGCAAAATAAACCGCGCGCCACAAACGTAAGCTATATCAATTAAATAGCCAATAATGCACAACTGTGCGTTATTTAATGCTTTGTAAATAAAATTTATTGGTAAATAAAACCAGAAAAAACAAATTTATCGCCAGTCGACATTTTGACAGGCTGATATGAACATGATTATATCAAATCAGAAATAGCCGATTAACGCCTGCACAAATGTGCAAATATACTGGGGTGGCCAATGGAGAACAATGACGACCTGCGTTTGCTGATCAAAATTGCACAAATGTATTATGAGCAGGATTTGACCCAGTCGCAGATCGCGAAATCGCTCGGCATTTATCGCACCACCATCAGCCGGATGCTGAAAAAGATCCGTCAGCAAGGCATTGTTACTATCGCCATCAATTACCAGTTCAATGAAACGCTGCTGTTGGAACAACGGTTAAAACAGCGATTTGGACTAAAAGAAGCCATTGTATCCCCGGTGGATGCCGGGCAGTCGATGCAGGAACAACTCAATAGCATGGGGTTACTGTGCGCCAATTTTCTCAATGGCATTATTGAAGATCGTGATGTGATCGGCTTCTCATGGGGCAGCGCGCTGGCAGCGGTCGTAGACCAGATGGCCGACGGCTGCGGCAAAAAAACCGTCACCTGCGTGCCGATGGTCGGCGGCCCATCCGGCAAGTTGGAAAGCCGCTACCACGTCAATACCATCGTTTACAGCGCGGCAAGCAAGATGCGGGCAGAATCAAAGCTGATTGATTTTCCAGCTATTCTTGAGCAGAAACTGATTCGCGACGGCATCATGGAATCACAGCATTATCGCGCTATTTCCGAATATTGGGACAAACTGGATATTGCCGTTTTCGGCATTGGCTCGCCCAATATTACTGGACATTCTATCTGGCGCGCTTTTTATGGCAGCGATGTTATTGAACACGTTAATACAGCACTGGTTGCCGGAGACATATGCTCCCGTTTTTACGACTCGGACGGAAAAGGCATCACGACTTATCTTTCCGAGAAAACCATCAATATTACGCTGGATAAAATTAAACGCGCCAATTACGCCATAGGCGTAGCGCATTCCTATGAAAAGTTGTCCGGCATTATCGGCGCCATTAACGGCGGCTATATTAATTGTCTGGTTACAACCAAGGAGACGGCGGAAAAACTGCTAACTATTACGCCATAACAGAACCAAAGAAAAATAACGATTTTAAACGGCGACTCGTCGTTTACGGCCTCCCCTTGCCGAAAAACAACCAACCAATAATGAGGAGCAAGAATATGCAGGACTGTTCAAATAATGATTATCGTCACGGATGCATGCGACTGCCTCGCCGGCGGCAAAATCCGCGGTTAGGAGGCTGAAGATGACCACTCCCGTGATCTTATGCGCCCATGGCAAGCTGGCCCCTGCGCTACTTGATTCGGTCAATATGGTGTACGGCGCAACCGGGCCGATCCACCCGCTGATCTTCAGTAAAGGGCAAAATGCCGATGACATCATGCGCAACATGCAGCAAATCATGGCGCAGTTGCCGCCGCAGCCGTGGCTGATTGCCGTCGATCTATTTGGCGGCAGCCCATACAACGCCGCCGCGATGCTGGCGCTGAAAAATCCGCAGTTGGAAGTGATTACCGGCATCTCTCTGCCGCTGTGCCTGGAGATAGCCGACAACCAGCAGGAAATGAGCGCCAGACAGTTGGCCGTACATCTAACGGAGATCGGCAAGGCGTGCGTCTGCTCTTTGCGCGATCTGCACACCTGTGAAGAAGAAGAGGCGGATTTCCAATGATCATTAAATTAGCCAGAATCGACGATCGCCTAATCCACGGTCAGGTCACCACCGTTTGGGCCAAAGAGGCGAAGGCGGAACGCATCATGATCTGCAACGACGATGTTTATCACGATGAGCTACGCAAAACGTTATTAAAACAAGCGGCTCCTCCGGGGATCAAAGTTAACGTGGTGAATATTGAAAAAGCCGTGGCCGTTTATCACAACGAAAAATATGCCAACGATACGGTATTTTATTTATTTACCAATCCGAACGACGTACTGCGCATGGTTAATGCCGGCGTAAAAATTAAAAAAATAAATATCGGCGGTATGGCTTATCGTATCGGCAAAACACAGTTAACCAAAGCCGTCTCGCTGGATAAACAGGATGTTGATGCTTTTCAGCAATTGGCATCCGCCGGGGTTGAATTGGATTTACGCGTCGTCATTTCCGACCCGCCGATAGATTTTATTAATAAGATTAACGCCGTTGAATTCAGTTAACGCTTAACCAAACGCTTTATTTCATCACCGACAGCGTTTCATGTCCTCGCATGAAACATGGGGTTGTTTTACACAAAATAAGTAAGGCGCACCATCATGGAAATAAGCATCGTACAAATTATCCTGATATTTATTTTTGCCTGTATTGCCGGAATGGGCAGCGTATTGGATGAATTCCAGACGCACCGCCCGTTGATCGCCTGCACCGTCACCGGATTAATTCTGGGCGACATGACGTCCGGCGTGATCCTCGGCGGCACGCTGGAACTGATTGCGCTGGGCTGGATGAACATCGGCGCGGCGCAATCACCGGATTCCGCGCTCGCCAGTATCATTTCCACCATTCTGGTCGTCGTCGGCCACCAAAGCATCCCCACCGGTATCGCCATTGCGCTGCCGGTAGCGGCGGCCGGACAGGTGCTGACGGTGTTCGCCCGGACTATTACCGTCATTTTCCAGCATGCCGCCGACAAAGCGGCGGAAAAAGCCAACTTCGCCATGGTCGATCTGCTGCACGTCTCCGCGCTGGGCGTACAAGCGCTACGGGTCGCCATTCCGGTGCTGTTTGTCTCGATATTCGTCAGCGCCGATATGGTCAGCCAGATGCTGAGCGCCATCCCGGAAGTCGTGACGCGCGGTCTGCAAATTGCCGGCGGGTTCATCGTGGTGGTGGGTTACGCCATGGTATTGAACATGATGGGCGTCAAATACCTGATGCCGTTTTTCTTCCTCGGGTTCCTGGCCGGCGGCTACCTCAATTTCAGCCTGCTGGCCTTCGGCGGCGTCGGCCTGATTATCGCGCTGATTTACATCCAACTGAATCCGAACTACCAGCCAGCACGCCGCGCCCCGCAGGAACACAACCAGCGCTTAGACGAACTGGAAGATTAGGAGAACGATGATGGAAAATTCACCAAAACGCTTAACCCGCGCCGATCTATTCAAAATGTTCCTCAGATCGAACCTGCAACAGGCGTCGTTTAACTACGAACGCATTCACGGTCTGGGTTTTTGTTACGACATGATCCCGGCCATCAAACGTCTGTATCCGTTAAAAGAGGATCAGATCGCGGCGATGAAACGCCATCTGGTGTTTTTCAACACCACGCCTGCGGTGGTCGGCCCGGTACTGGGCGTAACGGCCGCGATGGAAGAGTCGCGCGCCAACGGCGCCGACATTGATGAGGGCGCAATCAATAGCCTGAAGGTCGGCCTGATGGGGCCGCTGGCCGGGGTCGGCGATCCGCTGGTGTGGGGTACGCTACGGCCAATCACCGCCGCGCTGGGCGCTTCGTTGGCGCTCGGCGGCAACGTCATGGGGCCGATACTGTTCTTCCTGATCTTCAATCTGGTGCGGCTGGCGTTGAAATGGTTTGGTCTGCAATACGGTTTTAGCAAAGGGGTAGATATCGTCAAGGACATGGCGGGCAACCTGCTGCAAAAACTGACGGAAGGCGCTTCAATCCTCGGCCTGTTCATTATGGGCGTATTGGTCACCAAGTGGACCACCATCAACGTGCCGCTGGTGGTATCCGAAACGCCCGACCCACAAGGCCAACCGGTCGTGATGACGGTACAGAACATCCTCGACCAACTGTGTCCCGGCTTGTTGGCGCTAGGGCTGACGCTACTGATGATGCGCTTGCTGAAACGCAAGATAAACCCGATCTGGCTGATTTTCTCGCTGTTTGGGCTTGGCATTTTCGGCTACTGGCTCGGCATTCTTTCTTAATCTTTCACCTTCGATGATGAGGACATGATGAAAACGACCGCACTGCGCCTGTATGGTAAAAACGACCTGCGTCTGGAGCAATTTGAATTACCGGAAATGGCTGACGACGAAATTTTAGCGACCGTCGTCACCGACAGTATTTGCCTCTCTTCCTGGAAAGAGGCCAATCAGGGGGCTAACCATAAAAAGGTGCCGGATAACGTGGCGGAAAACCCGATTATCATCGGCCATGAATTCTGCGGCGATATCCTGCGCGTCGGTAAAAAATGGCAGCACAAATTCAAGCCCGGCAGCCGCTATGTTATCCAGGCCAATCTGCAACTACCGGATCGCCCGGACTGTCCGGGCTATTCCTTTCCCTATATCGGCGGAGAAGCGACACACGTACTGATCCCCAATGAGGTGATGGCGCAGGATTGCCTGCTGGCTTATCAAGGCGACAGCTACTTCGAAGGCTCTCTGGTTGAACCGCTGTCATGCGTCATTGGCGCATTCAACGCCAATTATCACCTGACCGCCGGCGGCTATGATCACACGATGGGCATCAAACCGGGAGGCAATCTACTGATTCTGGGCGGCACCGGACCAATGGGGCTGCTGGCGATCGACTATGCGCTGCACGGCCCAATCCAGCCACGGCGTCTGGTAGTAACCGATCGCCATGAAGAAAAGGTCCGTTATGCCGAACATCTGTATCCCGCCGATAATAATACGCAGGTGAACTACATCAATGTGAAAACCTTAGCGGATCAACGCGGTTATCTGCTTGGTTTGACCGAGGGCGCTGGCTATGACGACATCTTTGTCTTCGTGCCGTCTGAGGAATTGGTCGCCCTCGCCTCTTCGCTGCTGGCCCCCGACGGCTGTATGAATTTCTTCGCCGGCCCACAGGACAAATCATTCAGCGCGCCCATTAACTTTTACGATATGCACTATGCATTTACCCATTATGTCGGCACGTCCGGCGGCAATACCGCAGACATGCGCGCCGCGGTGAAACTCATTGAGGGTAAAAAGATCGATGTCAGCAAAGTGGTTTCTCATATACTGGGTCTGAATGCTGCGGCGGAAACCACGCTGAATCTTCCACAAATTATTGGCGGAAAAAAGTTGGTCTATACCGGGAAATCCCTTCCGCTGCTTAGCCTGAGGACGTTAGCTCAGGCACAGCAGGAAACGGAATTTACCCGGCAATTGCAGGTGTTGCTGCGCGAAAATGACGGTCTGTGGTCGAAAGCCGCGGAAGATTTTGTGCTCAATCAGGCGCCAGCCATCTGAATCCGCCGCTATTGGGCGTAGGCTGAAAGGCATAGATGCCTGTCAATGTACTGAGGAATCCCCATGAGTCGTGAAATTAACAAAGATACTCAACTGTGCATGTCATTGTCGGGGCGTCCCGGCAATTTCGGCACCCGGTTCCATAACTATCTGTATCAGGAACTGGGCCTGAATTTTATCTACAAGGCCTTTACCACAAAAGATATACAGGCGGCGGTGGGCGGCGTGCGGGCATTGGGAATCCGTGGTTGCGCCGTGTCCATGCCGTTCAAAGAGCGCTGTATCCCTTTTTTAGACCAGTTGGATACTTCCGCCAAAGCGATTGAATCGGTAAACACCATCGTCAATGACGATGGTTTCCTTCGCGCCTACAACACCGACTATATCGCCATCGCAAAACTCTTGGATCAACACCAGGTGCCGCCAGCGACAACCTTTGCTCTACGCGGCAGCGGCGGCATGGCAAAGGCGGTCACCGCGGCGCTACGCGATGCGGGATTCAAAAACGGATACATCATTGCCCGTAATGAAGCCACAGGCAAAGCGCTGGCGACACAATATGGCTATACCTGGCAACCCGAAGTGGGCGTTTTACCGGTGGAGATGATAATCAACGTGACGCCTATCGGTATGGCGGGGGGAGAGGAATCCGAACAGTTGCCGTTTGAACCCGCCATCATCGATGCCGCGAAAATCGTATTCGACGTGGTGGCTTTGCCGGCGGAAACCCCCTTGATCCGTTATGCGCGGCAAAAAGGCAAGCAGGTGATTACCGGGGCGGAAGTGATCGCGCTACAGGCGCTGGAACAGTTTGTGCTGTACACCGGCATACGTCCAACCGACGAGCAGCTCGCCCGGGCCGCCGCCTACGCGCGCGGGGAAGCCGTCGAGTAGGCGGCGGGACGGCTGTCGATTCCGCCATAATTTCAGCGCGTTGCTTAATGACAGCAACGCGTTGGATGCGTATGTATTGCCGCTGACCGCGCTTTATTGAACAAGCATAAAAAAAACCAGCGGAAGATCCGCTGGCTGGTGAAATGCACCATTACTCAGAATTATTCTTTAACCATCACTTACCGCTCGGCGACTTACCCTTAAATCCAGTGCCGATAGGCATCTTCCGGCATTTCCTCGATTTGCCACTGCGTCGCCTGCTGCAATAACGCCAGCCGCTGTTGAGCCGATATCCCGCTTAACCATTTAGATTTGCCCGCAGCAAGATAGGCTTGATAGAACCGATACAATGACGAAACTTTCATAATCCACCTCCCCGCTTTCATTGCATAAAAGTATCAACGTAATATAAGGAAAGATAAATTGATGACTTTAGCGCGGGGAGTTCCTCTTTTATGTCTTCATCTCGTCTGCAACAACAGTTCATTCGCCTGTGGCAGCGCTATCAAGGGCAAACCACCGAAACGACGCTGCAAGAGCTGGCAGGAGTATTAAGCTGTTCCCGCCGCCATATCCGCTCGCTGCTCGGGGCGATGCAAAAACAGGGATGGCTTATCTGGCAGGCGGAAGCCGGACGGAGCAAGCGTTCGCGGCTTACCTTCATCTATACCGGGCTGGCGCTGCAACAGCAGCGGGCTGAAGACCTGCTGGAACAGGACCGCATCGATCAACTCGTGCAACTGGTGGGCGATAAAGCGACCGTACGACAGATGCTGCTTTCGCACCTTGGCCGCAGTTTTCGTCAGGGCAAACACATTCTGCGTATTCTTTATTATCGTCCGCTGCGTAATCTGCTGCCGGGATCGGCCCTGCGTCGCTCGGAAATGCACATTGTCCGTCAGATATTCAGCGGACTGACCAACATAAATGAGGAAAACGGGGAACTAAAACCTGATTTAGCCCATCACTGGCAAATGTTGTCGCCGTTGCACTGGCGCTTTTATCTGCGCCCTTCCATTCGTTTCCACCATGGTCGGGAACTCGCGATGACGGACGTCATTACCTCGCTCACCCGGCTCGCCGAGTCCCCGCTGTTTGCACATATCGACAAGGTGACCTCCCCCATGCCGTTTGTGATCGATGTCCGACTGACCAGTTCCGACGACTGGTTGCCGTGGTTGCTTGGCAGCGTGTCGGCGATGATTTTGCCGGAAGAGTGGCGCACCCTGCCTGATTTCGCCCAAAATCCTGTCGGCACGGGTCCGTACGCAGTCACGCGAAATAATGATAATCAATTGAAAATAAAAGCATTTGATGACTATTTCGGTTATCGGGCGCTGATTGATGAAGTCAATATCTGGGTGATTCCCGACGCGACCGAGATGTACCCCTACTCCCTGCATCTGGAATCAGATGATTCGTCCCATAATCAGTTGGAAAGCCGCATGGAGGAAGGTTGTTATTTCCTGCTGTTCGACAGGCGTTCGGCGCAGGCCGGCCAATTGGCCGTGCGCCGCTGGCTGTGTCAGATATTCAATCCCATAGCCCTGCTGCGTTATGCGGATCTTTCGCACCAGCGAGACTGGTCGCCGGCTTATGGTCTGCTGCCGCGCTGGCATCACCGGAACCATATCGAACCCCAGGATAAACCCGACGATCTGAAGCGGATTACCCTGACAATCTACCGGGAACATCCTGAATACAAGGTGATCGGCGGCCTCATGAAAAAGGTGCTGGCGGAACAGGGCGTTCAACTCGATTTACAGACGGTCGGTTACCAAGAATGGTACCGCGGCGAAGCGGAAAGCGACATCTGGCTAAGCAGCAACAACTGTTATCTACCGCTGGAGTTCTCGCTGTTCGCCCTGTTTTACGAACAACCGCTGATACAACATTGCCTTAATGAAAATCTGTTGCAGGATGCCGCCCTGTGGCGCAACAAGGCGCTGCCCATGGCCGAATGGAGTGAAAAACTGGTCAGCGACAGCGAGTTGCATCCGTTGTTTCACAACTGGCTGCAACTTGAGGGGCAACGCAGTATGCGCGGCATCCGCATGAATACCTTAGGCTGGTTCGACTTCAAATCCGCCTGGTTCGCGCCGCCGGAAAACTAGGCTTCTTGCTTTCACAACTATCTATAAGTCTTTACAATAGAGCGTTCTCAGCGGGGTGCGGAAAACGTTTAACGCCTGTGCGACTCGTTTTTCGCTGAGAAAATACCCGTCGAACCTGATCCGGTTAATACCGGCGAAGGGATTTGAGAGTGCTCATCGCTGACTCAAAGACCTTTGCCACCCTATGACGACAGGAGTGCAAAGTGTTAAATATCGCATTACGCAAACAATCGCGGTTCCCGCGTTCAACGTCAATATTGAAAAAAATCCTGCCCTGCCTGTTGCTGGTGTCGGCTTCCTCGTTCGCCAAGCCGGCGCTGACGGTTTATACCTATGATTCTTTCGCCTCGGAGTGGGGACCCGGACCGGTCATTAAAACCGCCTTTGAAAAAGAGTGCGAATGCGAGCTGAATTTTGTCGCGCTCGCCGATGGCGCCGCACTGCTGAACCGCCTGCGCATGGAAGGGAAAAACAGCAAGGCGGATATCATTCTGGGGCTGGATAACAACCTGTTGCAGGCGGCGGAACAGACCGGGTTATTCACCAAACATAACCTGGATACCCAGGCCGTCGTTGATGTCCCCGGCGGCTGGGACAATGCGACGTTTATCCCTTACGACTACGGCTACTTCGCCTTCGTCTACAATAAAGACCGGTTGAAAAATCCGCCCAAAAGCCTGCATGAACTGGTCGACGGCCCTGAACCCTGGAAAGTGATTTATCAGGATCCGCGCACCAGCACGCCGGGATTGGGCCTGCTGCTATGGATGCAGAACGTGTACGGCGAGCAGGCGCCGCAGGCATGGCAAAAGCTGGCTAAAAAAACGGTCACCGTGACCAAAGGCTGGAGCGAAGCCTATGGGTTGTTCCTGAAAGGCGAAGCCGATCTGGTGCTCAGCTATACCACTTCTCCGGCATACCACATCATTGAAGAGAAGAAAGACAATTACGCGGCGGCGGATTTCAGCGAAGGGCATTATCTGCAAATTGAAATCGCCGGACAGCTTGCCGCCAGCAAGAATCCGGCGCTGGCGAAACGCTTTATGCAGTTCATCCTGACCCCCGCCTTCCAGCAGGCGATCCCCACCACGAACTGGATGTATCCGGCGATCAAAACCGATCTGCCGGCCGGGTTCGCCAATATCGCCATTCCCGCCAAAGCGTTGCAATACAGCACGCAACAGGTGGCAGAACAGCGCAATAACTGGATCCAGGAATGGCAGCGCGCGGTCAGCCGCTGAGTGCCGGCAGTCTGTGGCCGGGAGGACTGGCCGCAGCCCTGCTCATTACGGTGGCGACGCTGGCTTTCGGCGCCTTATGGCTACAGGCGCCGGAAAGCCAGTGGCAAACCCTCTGGCATGACAGCTATTTGTGGCATGTCGTCCGCTTCACTTTCTGGCAGGCGTTGTTATCTGCCCTGCTCTCCACCGTCCCGGCGATTTTTCTGGCCAGAGCGCTTTATCGCCGGCGCTTTCCCGGCCATCGTCTGCTCTTACGCCTGTGCGCCATGACGCTGGTGCTGCCGGTGCTGGTGGCGGTTTTCGGCCTGCTGAGCGTATATGGTCGTCAGGGATGGCTGGCGCATCTACTGGAGATCGTTGGCCTGCCGTACCCTTTTTCCCCTTATGGACTACAGGGCATTCTACTGGCGCATATTTTCTTTAACCTGCCGCTGGCGACCCGTCTGCTGCTGCAATCGCTGGAGGGCATCGCCACCGAGCAGCGTCAACTGGCCGCCCAGTTGGGCATGAACGGCTGGCAGCACTTTCGCATCGTCGAATGGCCCTCGCTGCGCCGGCAGATCCTGCCGGTGTCCTCACTCATTTTTATGCTCTGCTTCGCCAGTTTCGCCACCGTGTTATCCCTGGGCGGAGGCCCGAGGGCGACCACCATCGAGTTAGCGATTTATCAGGCGCTGAGCTTTGACTATGATCCGTCGCGCGCCGCGCTGCTGGCGCTGATTCAGATGACGTGCTGTCTGGGGTTGGTGCTGCTGAGTCAGCGTCTGGGGAGGGTTCTGCCGGTTGGCGGCACGCAGCAACTGGCGTGGCGCAACCCGCAGGATAGTCTGTTCAGCCGGGTATGCGATAGCCTGCTGATCGGCGCGGCGTTACTCCTGATCGTACCGCCGCTGCTGGCCGTGGTGGTCGACGGGGTGAATCCTTCCCTGTTCGCGGTATTGCAACAGCCCGCGCTGTGGCAAACCTTATTCACCTCGCTGCGTATCGCGCTGGCGGCAGGCGTCATTTGCGTCATCCTGACGATGATGCTGCTGTGGAGCAGCCGGGAGCTTAAGCTGCGTCAGCGACAGTTTTATGGTCAGTTGATGAACCTGAGCGGCATGCTGATCCTCGCCATGCCCGGTATCGTGCTGGCGACCGGTTTTTTCCTGTTGCTGAACAATACCATCGGGTTGCCGACGTCGCCTTATGGGTTGGTGGTGATGACCAACGCGCTGATGGCCATTCCTTATGCGCTCAAAGTGCTGGAAAACCCCATGCTGGACGTCGCCGAACGCTATAACCGACTCTGTCTGTCGCTGGATCTTCGCGGGTGGCAACGGTTAAAAATCATTGAGTTACGAGCGCTGAAACAGCCGCTGGTTCAGGCGCTGGCGTTTGCCAGCGTGCTGTCTATCGGCGATTTTGGCGTCATCGCCCTGTTCGGCAATGAACAGTTCCGCACCTTGCCTTTTTATCTTTATCAGCAGATTGGCGCCTATCGCAGCGTTGACGGCGCCGTCACCGCATTGCTACTGATGTTGCTCTGCTTTACGCTGTTCACCCTCATTGAAAAACTGGCGGATCGCGATGATCTTTCTCGATAAACTGACCTATCTCTATCAAGACTTTCCCATGCGCTTTGACTTAAACGTTCAGGCTGGGGAACGTATCGCGATACTTGGCCCCAGCGGCGCCGGGAAAAGCACCTTGCTGAATCTGATCGCCGGTTTTTTGATCGCCGACAGCGGCGAGTTACGCCTGAATGGGCAAGATCACCGCCATACGCCGCCGTCGAAACGACCGGTCTCCATCCTGTTCCAGGAAAACAATCTCTTTCCCCACCTGACGCTGGAAAAAAATATCGCGCTGGGACTGCACCCCGGCCTGCGGCTTAATGCCGGACAGCGTGAAACGCTGCAAGAGATTGCCCAACAGGTCGGACTCACCGAACTCCTCAACCGTCTGCCGTCGCAAGTGTCCGGCGGCCAACGCCAGCGCGCCGCGCTGGCGCGCTGTCTTGTACGCCGCCAACCAATTTTGCTGCTGGATGAACCCTTTTCCGCGCTCGATCCCGCACTACGGCAGGAAATGCTGCAACTGCTGGAGAAAATCTGCGATGAACGTCAACTGACGCTGCTGATGGTGTCGCACAACCTGGACGATGCCAACTATATCGCCAGCCGGGCAATAACCGTGAATAACGGCTGCATTAGCGACAGTCGCCTGACAAATTAACCCGTTTATTATTTATTTCCGGCATAACTATTCTCAGCATTCACGCTAAAGCATGGCGCTCAGGAATGTATAACGGGAATATTTTGTGACATGGCGCGTCACAGCTCGCGCCATACTGTGATCTATCCGGTTATTCTGGGAAAAAAATTGAATTGATGCGTGAAACAAGACAGAAAATAAAATAAGCTACTAAATAATCAATATTGGTAACATAAATATTACTTACGGCACTAATGAGAGCGCTGTCACAAATAATAGCAATGAAATATTATTTTTTGTTAAAAAACAAATATCTATTTGATTTTACTATTTATTTATAGGAGGAAATCAAAAGAAACATCGTGTCGCCCTTATATTACCGATCCTGTTTTCATTATTTTTTATTGCCTTAGGGGAAATTTAACCACATCGCATCAGTATTACTTACAACTTATTTTTTACATAAAAATTAATTTTAATTAACACAAAAACAACAATTACTTTGATAGAGATTGATAATAAAAGATCTGTTTTTCTCTGATGTCATGGCTATTCGCAATAGCAACATTGAAATAATAAGCCTGCTATTGTTAATTACCGCTCAAAATAAAGAGTCGTCAGTCAACAGCATCGCCAGCCATATCGTTGTTATCAATCTCAATCAAAGTCACCAATTTGATACGGAATATATTTCTCTCGGCATGCGTTTCCAAGCCTATGCCGTAGAGGTGGAAGCAAGAGCCCTGGCAAGAGTATGCGGTACGTTGTTATCAGCCTCATGGACTCTTGTCGCCTTATTCAGGGAAAGCCCCTGGCACGATATATTGCTAAATTGGAGACCACCATGGCCGTTACACAAATTGATGATCTTGATTCCTTGGTTGCCCGGGTGAAAAAGGCCCAACGCATTTATGCCGATTACACGCAGGAACAGGTGGATAACATCTTCCACGCCGCCGCGCTCGCCGCCGCCGCCGCACGCATTCCGCTGGCGAAAATGGCGGTTGAGGAATCGGGTATGGGCGTCGTGGAAGACAAAGTGACCAAAAACCACTTCGCCTCCGAATACATCTACAACGCTTACAAAAACGAGAAGACCTGCGGCATTCTGTCGGAAGACGACGCCTACGGCACCATTACCATCGCCGCCCCCGTCGGTCTGATCTGCGGCATCGTCCCCACCACCAACCCAACCTCCACCGCGATTTTCAAAGCGCTGATCAGCCTGAAAACGCGTAACGGCATCATTTTTTCGCCGCACCCGCGCGCGAAAAACGCCACCAACAAAGCGGTGGAGATCGTCCTACAGGCCGCGGTCGCCGCCGGCGCCCCGGCGGACATCATCGGCTGGGTTGCCGAACCCACCATCGAGCTGACCAACCAGTTGATGCACCATCCGGACATCAACCTGGTTCTCGCCACCGGCGGACCGGGCATGGTGAAGGCGGCCTACAGCTCCGGGAAACCCGCTCTGGGCGTCGGCCCCGGCAACACGCCGGTGGTGGTGGATGAAAGCGCCGACGTCAAACGCTTCGTGGCCTCCATTCTGATGTCGAAAACCTTCGATAACGGCATGATCTGTTCATCCGAGCAGTCCGCCATCGTCGTCAAAAGCATTTATGACGAAGTTCGTGAGAATTTCATCGCTCAAGGCGGCTATATTCTGCAAGGGCAAGAGCTGGCCGCCGTGGGGAATATCCTGAGGAAAAACGGCGGGTTGAATGCCGCCATCGTCGGCCAGTCAGCGGTGAAAATCGCCGAGATGGCCGGCATCAGCGTCCCGCCGGATACCAAGGTGCTGATCGGCGAAGTATCCAAGGCTGACGAATCCGAGCCCTTCGCCCACGAAAAACTGTCCCCCACGCTGGCGCTGTATCAGGCGCAAAATTTCGGCGAAGCGGTCGATATCGCCGAAAAACTGCTCAATATGGAGGGCATCGGCCACACCAGCTGTCTGTATACCGATCAGGATAATAATTCCCATCGCGTGCTCTATTTCGGCGAAAGAATGAAAACCTCCCGCGTACTGATCAACTCGCCGACCTCCTACGGCGGTATCGGCGATCTGTACAACTTCAAGCTGGTGCCTTCTCTGACACTGGGCTGCGGCTCCTGGGGCGGCAACTCCGTATCGGAAAACGTGGGGCCGAAGCACCTTCTCAATATAAAAACCGTAGCCAAGCGAGCGGAAAATATGTTGTGGCATAAACTTCCCAAATCCATCTATTTCCGGCGCGGATCGCTTCCCGTCGCACTGGCCGAAGTGGTGCGCGATGGCGCGAAACGCGTATTTATCGTCACCGACCGCTTCCTGTTCAACAACGGCTATGCCGATCAGGTGATCTCGCGTCTGAAAAAACACGGCGTCGCCACCGAAGTCTTCTTCGAAGTGGAAGCCGACCCGACGCTGAGCATCGTGCGTAAGGGGACGGAGCAGGTAAACGCCTTCAATCCGGACGTGATCATCGCGCTGGGCGGCGGCTCGCCGATGGATGCGGCCAAACTGATGTGGGTGATGTATGAGCACCCGGAAACCCGCTTCGAGGATCTGGCGCTGCGCTTTATGGATATCCGCAAGCGTATCCACACGTTCCCGAAAATGGGCGTCAAAGCGCGGATGATCTGCATTCCCACCACCTCCGGCACCGGTTCCGAAGTCACGCCGTTCGCGGTCGTGACCGATGATGTCGCCGGGATAAAATATCCGCTGGCGGACTATGCCTTGACGCCGGATATGGCGATTGTGGATGCCGATCTGGTGATGAGTATGCCGAAATCGCTGTGCGCATTCGGCGGTCTGGATGCCGTCACCCATGCAACGGAAGCCTATGTGTCGGTGCTGGCCAATGAATTCAGCGACGGGCAAGCCTTGCAGGCGCTGAAACTGCTGCACGGCAATCTGGTCACCAGTTATCAGCAAGGCGCGAAAAACCCGGTGGCGCGCGAGCGAGTGCATAATGCGGCGACTATCGCCGGCATCGCCTTCGCCAATGCCTTCCTGGGCGTGTGCCACTCCATGGCGCATAAGCTGGGCTCGGAATTCCATATTCCGCACGGGTTGGCCAACGCCATGCTGATTTGCAACGTCATTCGCTATAACGCGACCGATAAGCCGACCAAACAGGCGACCTTCAGCCAATACGGTTATCCGCAGGCTCGCAAACGCTATGCGGAAATCGCCGATTATCTTGCCCTCAGCGCGCCCGGCGACGATGTAGGTCAGAAAATTGACAAACTGTTGGCCTGGCTGGAAGAAACCAAAGCGGCGCTGGATGTGCCGGCCAGCATTCGCGACTTCGGCGTGCAGGAAGCGGATTTCCTGGCCAAAGTGGATAAACTGTCCGAGGATGCGTTCGACGACCAGTGTACCGGCGCCAACCCGCGCTATCCGTTAATCTCCGAACTGAAGCAGATCCTGTTGGATACCTACTACGGTCGCGCCTACGGCGATATCGCCGCCAGTGCGGCTAAACAGGCTGATGAGTCCAAGTCCACGACCAATGGCAAAAAGGGGAAAGCGAAAAACTGATGATTAACGTCTGCAATTAACCGCTATGGGCTTATGTGGAATCGCGCATAAGCCCATAGCTAACGCATTCCCTCGCAGCCCATTGCCTTTTCTCTTACTCAGTATTTAGGCGTCATGCCTCATCCCAGCGCGTTTTTTCATTCTCACGCGACGGTCAGCAAGTGTGATCCAGCATAAATTTTCACTTTTTATCCCCTATGGGGGTTGTGTCTTTTTCACAAGTCATGTTTATATAAAGCGGTTATCAAATAATTAACCGGATCCCCATGAGACACCCATCCTCCACTTCAGCACTACTAAGCACCGCGCATGTCGACGCGGTCGTCGTCGTGCGCGTGGTCGTGGTGGTCGTCGGCAGCGCGCCGTAACGGGTCCGAATCAAAGCAAAGATTCCCAAACCCCGCCGGCGCAAGCCGAGCGGGGTTTCTTGTTTCTACCCTCCCCGCTCCGCTACCCGCACCGGCTCTGATGAAGGATATGATCATGCGTTATACAGGAGCTCAGTTGATCGTTCGGCTGATTGAACGGCAGGGCATCACGACAGTGGCGGGTATTCCCGGCGGCGCCGCCCTGCCGCTTTATGATGCCCTCGGCCAGAGTAAAACCATTCGTCATGTGCTGGCCCGACATGAACAGGGCGCCGGCTTTATGGCGCAAGGGATGGCGCGAACCAGCGGACGCGCCGCGGTGTGTCTGGCGTCCAGCGGGCCAGGCGCCACCAACCTGCTGACCGCCATCGCCGACGCCAAACTCGACTCGATCCCGCTGGTCTGCATCACCGGACAGGTCTCTTCCTGCATGATCGGCACCGATGCCTTTCAGGAAGTGGATACCTACGGTATTTCCATCCCGGTGACCAAACATAACTATCTGGTACGGGATATCAGAGATTTACCGCGCGTCATTCCTGAAGCCTTTCGTATTGCCGAGTCAGGCCGCCCCGGCCCGGTATGGATTGATATTCCCAAAGACGTGCAAACCGCAGAAATCGAGCTGGCTGAACTTCCGGCGATCGCTCAGCACACCGCGCCGCCGACTATCGACACAGGGAAAATCGAACAAGCCGCGGCAATGATTAACGCAGCGCAGCGTCCGGTGCTCTACCTGGGCGGCGGCATCATCAATGCATCGGCGCATGAGCAGGCGATCCGGTTAGCGGAGCGCGCCGGCTTGCCCACCACCATGACGCTGATGGCGCTCGGCGCCATGCCGGCCGATCATCCGCTGTCGCTGGGCATGTTGGGCATGCACGCGGCGCGATCAACCAATCTGATCTTACAGCAGGCGGATTTGTTGATTGTGCTGGGCGCCCGCTTTGATGACCGGGCGATTGGCAAGGCCGAACAGTTCTGCCCGCAGGCCAGTATTATCCACATTGATATCGATCCGGCCGAACTGGGTAAAATCCGGCAACCGCACGTCGCGCTGAATGCGGATGTCGCACAGGCGCTGGATCAATTACTGCCGTTGATCGCGCCCCGACAGCGCACAGGCTGGCGTGATGCGGTCTGCGCGTTACAGCGCGAGTTTCCTTTCAGCATGCCGGACGCAGACAACCCGTTGAGCCATTACGGTCTGATACGGGCTACCGCGCAGGCGTTGACCGATGACGCGGTGATCGCCACCGACGTCGGCCAGCATCAGATGTGGGTCGCGCAATCCTATCCGTTGCGCCGGCCGCGCCAATGGCTGACCTCCGGCGGGCTGGGAACCATGGGCTTCGGCTTGCCCGCCGCCATTGGCGCCGCGCTGGCCGAACCGGAACGCACCGTGGTTTGCTTTTCCGGCGACGGCAGCCTGATGATGAATATTCAGGAAATGGCGACCGCCGCGGAAGCCGGGCTGAACGTTAAAATCATTCTGATGAACAACCAGTCTCTTGGTCTGGTGCATCAACAACAAGAGCTGTTCTTCCAGCAGCGCATCTTTGCGGCCGATTATCCCTACCGCACCAACTTTCTGGCCATCGCCGCCGGTTTCGGTTTTGCCGCCTGCGATCTGAATGCCGCGGAAGATCCGCGCGCCGCGCTGTCTGAAGCGTTGAATCGCCCCGGTCCCGCGTTGATCCATGTACTCATCGATGCGAATGAAAAAGTTTATCCGATGGTGCCGCCGGGCGCCGCCAATATCGATATGATTGGAGACTAATACCATGCCGAATCAATCTACTTCAACCCAGGTGACGCTGGAGCTATCGGTACGCAACCATCCCGGCGTGATGTCTCATGTATGCGGGTTATTCGCCCGTCGGGCGTTTAACGTTGAAGGCATCTTATGTATGCCGCTGCCCGGCGGCGATGAAAGCCGGATCTGGCTGCTGGTGCAGGACGATCAGCGACTGCAACAGATGATCAGTCAGGTAGAAAAGTTAGAGGATGTGCTTCAGGTACGCCGTCACGGCGATGAAATGCGTATCTTTGATCAGGTATCGGAGTTTTATCGCTAATCGGCAACAAACGAGCGCGGGGGAAAACCGTACCGTTGCGGGTTCAGCCAATCAGTATCTGAAAGCGGGAGCGCGCATCGTTCAGACTGCCGGCACACGCCTGACTTCCGCTGTCAGGCGTGTGCCGGCATAAGAAATACTGTGCCGGCGGAGAAATGACAAGGTTCGCAGTAATGTTGGATGTCAGCGGGTTCATGAACGAACGGCGCCTCGAACTTCTCCACGATAGATAACGGTACAGGGCAACTGACCGCCCAACCAGTAAGCCAGTTCAGCCGGACGCGACAACGGCCAGTGAATAAAATCAGCAACTTTCCCGGCTTCCAGCGTACCGTGGGAGTCCTGTAAACCGAGCGCACGCGCACCGTGACAGGTGATCCCGGCCAGCGCTTCCTCGGGCGTCAGACGAAACAGCGTACAGCTCATATTGAGCATCAGGCGTAGTGAAAGCGCGGGAGAGGTGCCTGGATTGGCATCACTGGCCAATGCCATCGGCACTTTATGCCGGCGGAAATGATTGACCGGCGGATACTGTGTTTCCCGCAGCAAATAATAGGCTCCCGGCAGTAAAACAGCGACGGTGCCGCCGGCAGCCATCGCTTTGGCGTCTTCTTCGGTCGCATACTCCAGATGATCGGCCGATAACGCGTGATGCCGCGCGGCCAGTGCGCTGCCATGCAGGGAGGAAAGTTGTTCCGCGTGCAATTTAACGGGTAAACCTAACGCTTGTGCCGCATTGAAAACCCGCTCAACCTGTTCAGGCGAGAAGGCCAGATGTTCGCAAAATGCATCAACCGCATCCGCCAGTTTTTCTCTGGCGACGACAGGCAACAATGTCTCGCAAATCAGCTGTATATATTCATCAGCGTCCCCGTTGAATTCAGGCGGCACAGCATGCGCGGCAAGACAGGTGGATTTCACTTCAACCGGCAGCATAGCGCCCAGCCGACGGATCACCCGCAGCATCTTGAGCTCGTTTTCCACGCTCAGCCCGTAGCCGGATTTAATCTCAACACAGGTCACGCCTTCGGCCAGCAGCGGTTGCAGCCGAAATAACGCCTGAGCCAGCAATTGGTCTTCGGTTGCCTCACGAGTCGCATTAACCGTCGATAAAATTCCGCCGCCTGCCGCTGCGATTTCCGCATAACTCACGCCGTTCAGTCGCTGTTCAAACTCCGCGCTGCGGTCGCCACCAAAAACCAGATGCGTATGGCAATCGATAAATCCCGGCGTGATGATCCCGCCGTCGAATTCATGCAACCGTGCGCCGGGGAACGCCGGGCAATCCGCCGCGCTGCCGAGCCAGACGATTTTACCGTCGGTAACGGCAATCGCACCGTTTTCGATCAGGTTGTAATGCCCGTCCTGCATGGTCACAAGCGTGGCGCCTCGCCATATGCTGTCACAGCGGGAAGGCAACGCTGCGGAAAACTGAGGGGATAACGCGACCGGCATGACGGACTCCAGGCTGAATTCATCTTGTATAGACAACTAAAGTCAACCTATCGCATAACCGACAAACCAGCAAGGCGGCCAGCGATAGTTTTTTCTTATTACGAAACATCCGGCAAAATGTAAACCGGGGGATACGGCCTTTTCAGGCCGCGATTGGGGTAGGCAGGAGAAAAACATCAGCCGTGGCTGGTGAACCGCCCAAACAACTGATAGCGGGAGCCTGGATAAATCAGGCGCGCGGAGGTCACCACACGGCTGCCGCTCCAGGTGCGGCGATGGATCAGGAGGCAAGGCTCATGCTCGTTCAGGTGCAGCAACTCGCGCTGCTCATCACTGGCGCTGATCGCCTCTACGCGGTGTTCACCCGCGGTCAGGGGCGCAATCTCCATCAGATAGGCATAGGGCGTCTGTTTTTTCATTACCTGTCGCAGGTAGTCCGGCGCGGTTGCTGGATTCACGAAACGATCTTCGATCTGCACCGGTACGTTATTTTCGTAATGCACAATCTGCGAATAGAACAGCGTGTCGCCGGTAGCGATCCCCAATTGCAATGCCTGATCGGCATCTGCGGAGCGCGCTTCGCAAACCAGAATCTGACTGTCATGACGATGGCCGCGCTGGGCGATTTCATCGGCGATGTTATGCACTTCCAGCATAGGCGTGTAAGCCTTGGCTTCGGCAACAAACGTACCGACGCCCTGCATACGGATCAGAAAACCTTCGCTGGTCAGTTCACGCAGTGCGCGGTTGATGGTCATACGGCTGACGCCCAGTTCGTTTACCAGTTCGCTTTCCGAAGGCACGCGCTGATGCGGTCTCCAGACACCTGCGCGGATCTGGCCAACGATCGCCTGCTTCACACGCTGATAAATTGGCGCGGGGGCAGCGCTCATCGCGGCAGACAGTTCGGACAATGTCTGCCGGGACACGCCCTGGTGCGCAGCACCATTTTGCGAAAGTGGTGTGGACTCCGACATGTCTTTTACCTCGCTCTATGAATATTCACAGGTATTTCAAAAAATTCCCTGAACGCCCGCGTGTCCTCCAGCAGAAAACGGACGGAAAGTGCGTGACGGAAAACTAAATTGATAAAAAGGGTTATTGCAAGTCTACAGCGCAATCAGGCGCATGTATATGTATAGACAAGTCGGATAGAGGTGTTGTCATTGTCGTCATAAAATCCCATTTATGTTTCTCCTTGCTGACCAGGAATGCTGTCATGCCTGCTTATTTTGCTTCATATGACTTACTCGCTCAAGGCTGGGCGCACGATGTGCATCCGAACGCCGATTCTGCCGGAATACTTGCCGCCGTGACGCTTGAGCAAGCGTATCAGGTACTGGCGAACATGGCGAATGACATCGCGGACGCGGCGGCTGATTTCCTGCGCCAGCCGATCCGCTCGCGGAGGATGCGGCATGAAGGGCTGGCGGCATTTCAACTTTGCCGCTCTTCCGGTCAGCCCATGGCGCAACGGCGGCGGCGAAACCCACGAGATCTTCAGTTGGCCTGCGGGCAAAAGCGAAGAAAACCTCCTCATGGCCGCACAGCAAAACCATAGCCTTTTGCTGTGAGCATCGATCACGGACGGAGTCCGCCGCAATGTTGCGCCAAAATGGAGCAGACGACGCACCGAATTAATTCATCCGACGAACAAAAAACCGCACATGGGACGCAAAACCTGAAGTAAAACGGCGATCTTCAAACTGGCATATAGTTTGCTTAAACCTTGCCGACTTACTTGTATAGACAAGAATATACAGTGGCGTGATTTGCCGGCTGCTTTCACAGCAACAGGCACTCACCGAGACAGATACTTTGGCAGGAGTGGCAGATGAGCAACATGAATTCCAGAGCGGTACTGAGACGTTCGTTGTCTTTGTTAGGGCTGGCGGCGACGCTGGGCAGTATGACCGTCGGCGCGGCGCAGGCTGCTGATACGCCGGTTGCTATTGGTATTTCAGGATGGATCGGCTTTGCACCGCTGACGCTGGCGGATAAGGCTGGCATTTTCAAAAAGAACGGTCTCGACGTCACCCTGAAAATGGTGCCGCAGCAGTCCCGCCATCTGGCGATTGCCGCGGGTTCATTGCAGTGCGCGGCGACCACCGTCGAAACCTATTTAACCTGGAACGCCAGCGGCGTGCCGGTCAAACAGATTGTGCAACTGGATAAATCCTACGGCGCCGACGGCATCGCCGTGCGCAACGGCATCAACAAAATTACCGATCTGAAAGGCAAAACCATCAGCGTTGATGCGCCGGGAACCTCCTCCTACTTCCTGCTCGCCTGGATCCTGGATAAAAACGGCATGACGATGAAAGACGTCAAGCTGGCGACATTGGGCGCCGACGCGGCCGCACGCGCTTTCATTGCCGGGCAGAACGATGCGGCGATGTCATACGAACCTTACCTGTCCAATATTCGCAACAGTCCGGACAAAGGCAAAATTCTGGCGACGACGATCGAATATCCGGCAGTGACGGATACCCTTGGCTGTACGCCGGCCTGGCTGGATAAAAATCCAACCGCCGCGCAGGCGCTGGTTAACAGCTATTTCGAGGCACTGGATATGATCAGGAAAGAGCCTGAAAAATCCTATGAAATCATGGGCGCCTCAGTCAAAGAAACCGGTAAGCAGTTTGCGGAAAAATCCAGTTATCTGCGCTGGCAGGATCGCGATGACAACCAGAAATTTTTCAGCGGCGAAATCGTGACCTTCAGCAACGAAGCCGCACGCCTGATGACTGAGATGAAAATCCTGCGTAAAACGCCGGACATCAATACGTTATACGATGCGCAATACATTAAATAGCCATGAAGGACCAAGACATGAACAGTCCTGTCCGTCAGCCGGCGGAACATTCCGTTAGTACGCAGCCAGCCTTACGCGAGCCGGCGCCGTTGCCGGCAAGCAAAAAAGTCTGGCATAACCCGATGATGGTGCCTTTACGGCCAGTCGCTTTACAGCGTCGCTGGTTCCTCGGGTTCTGTTTCTTTGTCCTGTTTTTCGCATTTTGGGCGTTGATCACGTTTACCGGCTTCGTTTCGCCAACGTTCCTCGCCAGCCCGGCCAGTATGTTGCAGGAAGGCGTTTTACTGTTTACCGAGTTCGATTTCGCAACCGACATCGCAATGACGGTGATGCGTGTGCTGGGCGGTTTTATTCTGGCCAGCGCTATCGCGATACCGCTGGGCATTCTGATGGGTTCATACAAACTCATTGAAGCGTTCTTTGAGCCGTTTGTTTCATTCTGTCGTTATCTGCCTGCTTCAGCGTTTGTTCCGCTGCTGATCCTGTGGGCGGGTATTGGCGAGATGCAGAAAATTCTGGTGATTTTCATTGGTTCTTTCTTCCAGATAACCCTGATGGTGGCGGTGACTGTCGGCGCCGCAAGACGAGATCTGGTTGAAGCGGCTTATACGCTGGGCGCGACCAATCAGAGTGTGGTGCGCAGGGTGATCATTCCCGGCGCCGCGCCGGAAATCGCCGAACTGTTGCGGTTGGTGCTGGGTTGGGCGTGGACTTACGTCATCGTGGCGGAACTGATTGGTTCATCAAGCGGTATCGGTCATATGATCGTCAACAGTCAGGCGCTGCTCAATACCGGACAAATGATCTTCGGCATTATCGTGATTGGGTGCATCGGTTTGCTGTCCGATCTGTTGTTTAAAGCGGCCAACCGTCGTCTGTTTGTATGGAGTTCGCTGTAATGAGATATCCCAAACTGAGCATCCGTCAGGTGGAGCGCATTTTCAGCGGTCCGAAAGGCGAGCAAACCCAGGCGTTGCTGCCGGTGAATTATCAGGTCGATGAAAATGACTTCATCACCATCCTCGGACCGTCGGGCTGCGGTAAATCCACGCTGTTGCGCATCGTCGCCGGGCTGGATCAACCGACGCACGGCGAAATCTGGCTTGATGGCGCACTGGTCGACGGCCCGGGCGCTGACCGCGGCATGGTATTTCAGAGCTATACCTTATTCCCGTGGCTGACAGTCGAGCAGAACATCCGCTTCGGTTTGCAGGAGCGCGGCGTCGCTAAAGCGGCACAAAAAGAGCGCAGCGATTACTTTATCAACAAGGTCGGGCTGCGTGGTTTTGAGCGGCATTTTCCGCGCCAGCTTTCCGGCGGCATGCAGCAACGTACCGCGATAGCCCGCGCGCTGGCGAATGATCCGAAAATTCTGCTGATGGATGAACCCTTCGGCGCGCTCGACAACCAGACTCGCGTGATGATGCAGGAACTGCTGCTGTCGATTTGGGAATCGTCCCGCAAGACCGTGCTGTTCGTGACGCACGACATTGACGAGGCGATTTTCATGGCCAACAAAGTAGCGATTTTCAGTGCGCGACCGGGGCGGATTAAAACCGAAGTCGCCGTTGATTTCCCGCATCCGCGTGATTATACCCTGAAAACATCGCCGGAATTTATGGCGCTGAAAGCGCGGATTACCGAAGAAATTCGTACAGAGACGATGCAGGCGCTGGAGCACTGATTTGCTCTCAGAGCACAAAATTGTGCGGTTTTAGCGTCAGGTCATGCATATATGCATAAACGCCCGGCGGGCTGAGTCCTTGGCCGGGGTTACTTCCAGCTCAAGTTGTCTATACAGGAATAGATTATGTCTTTTTCATCCACCGAATTAACCCTTTGCCGCCTGCAACCGGGTCATGTCGACCTGCCGATGCTGCGTAAGATTTATCAGGGCAATGTCCGCCTTGAACTGGTTGAGGAGGCGCGCGCCGGCATACTGGCGTCGCAGGAAACGGTCGCCCGCATCGTGGAGTCGGGCAAAGTGGTGTACGGCATCAATACCGGTTTCGGCAAGCTGGCGCAAACGCGCATTCCGGCTGAACGTCTGGCCGAACTGCAACGTAATCTGGCGTTGTCGCACAGTGTCGGTATCGGCAAAGATCTGGCGGATAACGTGGTGCGTCTGGTGATGGCGACCAAAGTTCTCAGCCTGTCGCGCGGACATTCAGGTATCCGTATCGAGGTGATCGATGCGCTGATTGCATTGTTTAACGCCGGGGTTTATCCGTGTATTCCTGAAAAGGGATCGGTCGGCGCTTCCGGCGATTTAGCCCCGCTGGCGCACCTTTCCCTGATGCTGATCGGTGAAGGTCAGGTTACGGTCAGAGGCGAAAAAATGTCGGCGATAGCAGGGCTGGCAACCGCGGGGCTGGCGCCATTTGAACTGGGTCCGAAAGAAGGTCTGGCGCTGCTGAACGGTACGCAGGTTTCAACTTCCCTGGCGCTGTCCGGTTTGTTTGAGGCCGAACGCGTATTTTCCGCCGGCCTGGTGGCGGGAGCGCTGTCTCTGGAAGCAATCAGAGGTTCGATTAAACCGCTGGACTCCCGCATTCATGAAGCGCGCGGCCAGTCGGGACAGATTGCCGTCGCCGCCGCGTTAACCGATGTTCTGGCTGGTAGTGATATCGTCATGTCTCACGCCGATTGCGGCCGCGTGCAGGATCCGTATTCCATCCGCTGTGTGCCGCAGGTGATGGGCGCATGCCTCGACAACCTGCACCACGCCGCGCGCATTTTACGTATTGAAGCCAATGCGGCTTCCGATAACCCGCTGGTGTTTGCCGAAAACGGCGATGTGATTTCCGGCGGGAACTTCCATGCGGAACCGGTGGCGTTTGCCGCCGACATTATCGCGCTGGCCGTGTCTGAAATCGGTGCGATTTCAGAACGGCGTATGGCGCTGTTGCTCGATACCGGCCTTTCCGGGTTGCCGCCGTTCCTGGTCAACGACGGCGGAGTGAACTCCGGCTTTATGATTGCCCAGGTCACCGCAGCGGCGCTGGCGTCGGAAAACAAATCACTGGCGCATCCGGGCAGCGTCGACAGCCTGCCGACATCGGCGAATCAGGAAGATCACGTTTCGATGGCGACTTATGCCGCACGCCGTCTGGGCGACATGTGTTTCAACACCAGCGTGGTGGTCGGCATCGAAGCGATGGCTGCCGCGCAGGGCGTTGATTTCCACCGTCCTCTGCAAAGCTCGACGACGCTGGAAAATGAAATAAAAGCCATCCGTGAAAACGTCGCGTTCCTGGAAAAGGATCGCCTGATGGCGCCGGACATCGAAGTGATGCGCCGGTGGGCTTGCCGTGAACGCTGGCCGTCGGCGATTGAAGCGCTGCTGCCGAGCTTCGCCTGATAACTGTCTATTTATCACTTCCTGGCTATTTATAAATTTCTCAATTTTAGATAAGGAAACAACGATGAACGCGCCACAAAAAACCGCCGTTGTTCGCGCACCGCACGGCACGGAACTGAGTTGCCGGAACTGGCTGATTGAAGCGGCTTACCGCATGATCCAAAACAACCTTGATCCGGATGTCGCGGAACGTCCGGAAGATCTGGTGGTTTATGGCGGGATAGGTAAAGCGGCGCGTAACTGGCCCGCTTTTGAAGGCATCCTCGCAAGCCTGCGCGCACTGCAAGAAGACGAAACGCTGCTCGTGCAATCCGGCAAACCGGTTGGCGTGTTCCGCACCCATGCCGACGCGCCGCGCGTGCTGATCGCCAACTCCAACATCGTGCCTCACTGGGCGAGCTGGGAGCATTTTCACGAATTGGATAAAGCCGGTCTGATGATGTACGGCCAGATGACCGCCGGCTCATGGATTTACATCGGCGCGCAGGGCATTGTGCAGGGTACCTACGAAACCTTCGCGGAAGCCGGGCGTCAGCACTATGACGGCGACCTGCGCGGCAAATGGATCTTAACCGCCGGTCTGGGCGGCATGGGCGGCGCTCAACCGCTGGCGGGCGTACTGGCCGGCGCCTGCGTGCTGGCGATTGAATGTCAGGAATCGCGCATTGATTTCCGCCTGCGTACCCGTTATCTGGATTACAAAGCGCACGACATTGATGAGGCGCTTTCGATGATCGAAAAAGCCTGCGCCGAGAAGAAAGCCATTTCCGTCGGTCTGCTGGGTAACGCCGCGGAGCTGATGCCGCAGTTGGTTGCGCGGGCAAAAGAAGGCGGCCTGCGCCCTGATATCGTCACCGATCAGACTTCCGCGCATGATCCGCTGAACGGTTATCTGCCGGAAGGCTGGAGCCTGGAAAAATGGCGGCAAGCGCGTCAGTCCGACCCGCAATCCGTGGTGAAGGCCGCACGCGCGTCCATGGCGAAACATGTTCAGGCGATGCTCGATTTCCATGCGATGGGCATTCCGACTGTCGATTACGGCAACAATATCCGTCAGGTTGCGAAAGACGAAGGCGTTGTCAATGCCTTTGATTTCCCTGGCTTTGTCCCGGCGTATATTCGCCCGCTTTTCTGTGAAGGCAAAGGGCCGTTCCGCTGGGTGGCGCTCTCCGGCGACCCGGAAGATATTTATAAAACCGACGCCAAACTGAAAGCGCTGTTCCCGGATAACGCCAACCTGATCAACTGGCTGGACATGGCGCATGAACGTATTGCCTTCCAGGGTTTGCCGGCTCGCATCTGCTGGCTTGGTCTGGGCGAACGTCATATCGCCGGTCTGGCCTTCAACGAAATGGTGCGCAACGGCGAACTGAAAGCGCCTATCGTTATCGGCCGCGACCATCTGGACACCGGTTCCGTCGCCTCGCCAAACCGCGAAACCGAAGCGATGAAAGACGGCTCCGATGCCGTTTCCGACTGGCCGCTGCTCAATGCGCTGTTGAACACCGCCGGCGGCGCGACCTGGGTGAGTCTGCACCACGGCGGCGGCGTCGGCATGGGCTTCTCGCAACATGCCGGGATGGTCATTGTGTGCGATGGAACCCCGGAAGCGGATGCTCGCCTTGAACGCATTTTGTGGAATGATCCGGCGACTGGCGTGATGCGGCATGCGGATGCAGGTTATGAGCAGGCGCAAGAATGCGCTGACCGTAACGGGCTTAACTTGCCGATGCTGCGCAATCAGGGGTGATAAGCGACGCATTCAGCAGGAAAGTAAACGCAGCAATGAACATGGGCAGCGGCGCGGGCATTGCGCGCCCTATCACCCTAACACGCTGAAAATTAATCAAAAATGACGTAAAACAATCATGCTCGACGGCATATAACAGCACGGAGTGGAAGATGGCTTCAGATTTGGCAGTATTCGATGCAGCAGATGTTGATACGGAAAAACAAGGTCTGAGAAACCTGGCAAGAGCAGCCTCGCGTTCACTGGGGGTTTATAATGCCGGGCTTTCCGCGGATAGCGTGCAGCAAAAATATGGCGTCGCGCATGTGGCGAAACTCGCCAGCAACGAAAACCCGTTGGGCGCCAGCCCGCAGGTCGTGGCCGCACTTCAGGCGGATGCCTGTTTCAGCGCGGTTTATTCCGATGCGTCGAGTGCGGCGCTGCGCCAGGCGCTGGCGGAACATACCGGCGTGGGGGCGGACAACATTGTGGTTGGCAACGGTTCGGAAGACATTCTGCACATGCTGGCGCTGGCCTTTCTCAACCCCGGCGACCGCGTGGTCACGTTGATGCCATCCTTTGGTCTGCACGAAATTTTCCCACGCATGATGGGAGCGGACGTCACCCTGGTTGGCGTTAATGCGCAGCGGCGGTTCGATGTCGAAGCCTGGGAAACGGCGCTTTCGACGCCGGCCAAAATGGTGATTTTCAGCAATCCATCCAATCCGGTCGGCTGCATGCTCGACAAGCAAGGATTCGCCCGAATTATCGATGCGGCGCCGCAGGATTGTCTGCTGGCGATCGACGAAGCGTATTTCGAATATTGCGAAAGCGATCCTGATTATCCCGACAGTCTGCGCATTCTGGCGCAACAGCCGCTCCCGTGGATTGTGCTGAGAACCTTTTCGAAAGCGTACGGTCTGGCGGGGCTGCGCGTCGGCTATGGCTTAGCCAGCCATCCGGAGCTGGTGAATTTGCTGGATCGCGTTCGTACGCCGTTCAACATCAACCGTTGCGCGCAAACGGCGGCAGTGGCGGCGTTACAGGACAAACAGCACGTTATCGACAGCATTGCGCTGACAACCGCCCAACGCGGGATGATGGCGGCGGAACTCGCGGCGCTGGGTTTCGACGTGGCGCCGTCTTACGCTAATTTTCTGTTCTTCGATTGCGGCCGGCCGAGTGGCGAACTGGCACGGCGATTGCTAACTTATGGCGTCATTATCAAACCGTGGCGGGAAACCGGCTATGAAAACTGGATCCGCGTATCTGTCGGCAACGAACAGGATAACCGGCAGTTTATGGACAGCCTGAAACAGATTCTGGCGGCGGAAGCCGTGTGAAATTTGTCGGGTTGTATATCGGTTGCGCGACCGTACCCGCATGGACGGCGTCTTCCGCCATAGGTATCAATAAGTCATAACGATAAGCATACTCAGAAGATTTTTAACCAGAACCAGCCAGACACAAAAATTACGGAGAGGCAGTCATGCAGGCACAGAACATCATTTTCCCGGCGCAAATCCTGCGCGGTCCCGGCGTTATTTCTCAGCTTGGCGATATTTGCGCGTTACTGGGTAAACGCGCGCTGGTGATTGGCGGGCATCAGTCTCTGGCCGCGGTAAATGATAAAATTCGTCGCCAATTGGAAGATTCCGCAGTAGAACTGGCGGGCAGCGCATGGTTTGGCGGCGAAAGCAGCGAAGAGAATATCCGCCGTCTGGCGCAGGCGGTCAAAGACCAGAAAGCGGATATGGTGATTAGCGTCGGCGGAGGTAAATCCCTCGATACCGGTAAAGCCGTCGGTGTGGAAACCAACGTACCCGTCGTGACCATCCCGACCATTGCGGCGACCTGCGCCGCCGTTACGCCACTGACCATCCGTTATCACGACGACGGCCGCTTTCGTGATTTATTCCCCCTGCCGCAGGCTCCGGCGGCGGTCATCATCGATAGCGAAATCATCGCCGCCGCGCCGTTGCGCTGGCTGGCCGCCGGCCTCGGCGATACGCTGGCGAAATGGTACGAATTCCGCGCCATCAGCGATCATCTCGGCCAACAGAGCGGCGTGGCGCGTTCTTCCTGCGCCAACAGCCGGATTTGCTACGACCTGATAGGATCCTACGGCGCATCGGCCTGCGACGCCGTTCGCGCCGGTAAACCCGGCGCCGAACTGGACCAGGTGCTCGACGCTATTTTCATGTTCGCCGGTCTGACCTCGCTGATGAGCAGCGGCGCCCATGCCGCCGCTTCCCACGCAATTTATGAAGGTTTTACCGTCTGCGATAAAACCCGCGCCTTCGGCCACGGATTGCTGGTTGGTTTCGGTAATCTTTGCCTGCTGGCGCTGGAAAACCGCAGCGATGAAGAGTTGCGGGAAGCGATCAAACTGGCGCATGCCTGTGCGGTTCCGCTGCGTCTGCGCGAAATTGCGCAACTGAATTCAGAGGAGCTTGATAGTATCGTGCAAGCGTCGTTGCATGCCCCGGATATGGCAAACATGCCTGGGGTGGTGACAGCGGCGGCGCTGTATCAGGCGATTGCACGGGTTGAGGCGCTGGCGGATTCAATATAATGCCGACGATGGTTTCGGTTTCTCACGTTCAGCAGTTGCTGAACGCGCTGCGCCGAAGCCGCCCGGGAGAGGCCGTAACAGACCTCGCCCGGATCTGCCGCCTCTTTAAACTGCGCGCATCGTTCGCTGGATTTCACCCATTCAGCACCTGCCACAACAGGTGGCAATAAACCGGCATTAACGGATGCTGTATCAGCAACGCCAGGCTCACGCCCGTCGCCGCCAGCGATAGCGGCGCCGCCCAGCGTAAACGGTTCATCGGCAGCCATTGAGCGAACCAGTCGCGCTTTTTACGTTTATCGCCCCGCCACCAGCGCCAGCACAACCACGCCGTCCCCCACGCCAGCAGCGCCGCCGCCAGCAACAGCCATTTGAAACCGCCGCTATTGGCCGCGCTTGGAATATCAATGGCGACGCCGGCCAGAATCCCCGGAAAAAAATAGACCGGCGGCCAGGTCAGGCTGCCGATGATGTTCGGCAAAGCGAATTTCCAGGGGGGGAGTTCCAGCATGCCGGCAACCATCGGGATCAGCGGACGCGTCGGGCCGACAAAGCGACCAATCAGCACCGTCGCCATATGATGCTGATGCAACGCATGTTCCGTCTTGCGCAGCATCGTCTGGTGTTTCTTCAGGAACGACCATCGGTGCAGCGGCCCCTTAAAACGCCGACCGATATAATACGAGATCCAGTCGCCCAGCAGACAGCCGATAATGCCCACGCCCCACGCCGGATACAGTCCCAGCTTGCCGCTGCCGATCAATGCTCCCAGCGTCGCCATCAACAGCGTACCCGGCAGCAACAGCCCCACGACGGCAAGAGACTCCAGAAAGGCGACCAGCATGACCGCGATCAGCGCATAGGTTAATGATTGAGTCACCAGATGATCCAGCCATGCTTCCATAGAGCCCTGCCCATTATTGATGAAAGATGGGATTGTCTGGATCTTGGCGGCAACCGTCAACTGGTCATTTTCCGAATGATAAGGGAGCACGGCACCGGCTTGAACCGCATCCATGCAGCTCGTACTGACAGCCTCTGCCCGTCCAGCCCGCGACGCCAGAGGAAAACCTAGCCCCCCAAATACATCTTCTTCACCTCGGGGTTGGCAAGAATATCCTGCGCGTTTCCTTTCAGGACTATCTTGCCGTTTTCCAGCACATAGGCGCGGTCGGCGATCTTCAATGCGGCGGTCGCGTTCTGCTCGACCAAGAGGATGGTGATATTCTCCTTCTGCAACTGCTTAATGATGCCGAACATTTCGCCGACTATCTTCGGCGCGAGCCCCAGACTCGGCTCATCGAGCATCAGCAATACCGGCTCGCTCATCAACGCACGGGCAATCGCCAGCATCTGTTGCTCGCCGCCGCTCATCGTCCCCGCCAACTGGCTACGACGTTCCTTTAAACGAGGAAACAGCGTATACATTTTGTCTTTCAGATAGTTGAAGTTAACCGGGTTATTGTAGGCGCCCATACGCAGGTTTTCTTCAATGGTCAGGTTGGTGAAAACCTTGCGCCCTTCAGGAACCAGCGCCAGTCCTTTCCTGACGATCTGGTGCGTCAGGCTATTGGAAATATCCTCATTCAGGAAGTTTACCTGCCCGGTTGATTTCACCAGGTTGATAATACCGTTCAGCGTTGAGGTTTTTCCCGCCCCGTTGCTGCCGATCAAGGTAACGATTTCACTGTTTCGTACCTCAATGTCGATGCCCTTTAATCCCTGAATCAGCCCGTAAAATACCTGTAGATCATCGGCTTTAAGCATAATCGACATCTCCAAGATACGCGGCAATCACTTCTTTATTATTAATTGCCTCATGAGTGGCGCCGCTGAATAACGGTTTGCCGTAATCCAGCACCAACACCCGTTCACACAGGGTATTCACGAAAGACATATCATGTTCAATCAGCAAAACCGTTAATTTGTAATCCTCACGCATTTTAAAAATCAGTTGCGCCAATTCATTGGTCTCGCGGGGATTCATACCGGCCGCCGGTTCGTCCAGCAAAAGCAGCGCGGGCGACGTCGCCAATGCTCTGGCGATCTCGACTTTGCGCTGATTGCCGTAGCTCAGGTTGGTCGCCAGCGATTGGGCATGTTCGGCGATACCGATATATTCAAGAATCTCCATCGCTTGCGCTTTAGCCTGTTTTTCCGCCGAGAAAAAACGGCCCATATGAAATGCCGCCTCAAGAAACGAATAATGAATCGCGCGATCGAAACCGATTAATACGTTTTCCAGCACCGTCATCGAATTAAACAAGCGAATATTCTGGAAGGTACGGGCAATACCGCGATTCACCACCTGATTCGGTTTTAATCCGGTAATTTTATTATCCCCCAGCATCACCGTTCCCGAGGTCGGTTTATAGTTGGAGGTAATCACATTGAATAACGTGGTTTTCCCCGCGCCATTCGGGCCGATCAGGCCAAATATTTCAGCTTGATTAAGCGTGAAGCTGACGCCATCGATGGCTCGCAATCCGCCGAATTGCATGATGATATTATCAACGCTGAGAATAGTTTTATTTTCCATAACGGCGCTTCCTGTTCACTTCCCAAATCTCCTGCTTACCCAGCAACCCTTCACGCGCGAACAGCATAATGACGAGCAGCACCAGTGAGAATACGACCATGCGTAAACCGGGATAGGACCCTAAATCCTCGCCAAAGAAACTTAACGGCTGGTCGAGGAACCGCAGCCATTCGCCGCTGCCCACCACCACAATGGTGCCGAGAATCGCGCCGGTGGTGCTTCCCAGCCCGCCGAGTACAATGATGATCAACAGCTGGAACGTCAGCATGAAGTCAAACAGATCGGGGGAGATGATCGTCAGCAGCGAGGCCAATAATCCGCCGCCGACGCCTTCTAAAAAGGCGCTGGTGGCAAAGGCGCAGGTCTTAATTTTGAAGGTATTAATCCCCATCGCTATCGCCGCATCTTCATCATCGCGCACGGCCTTCATGGCCCGCCCGTATTTCGAATACACGATTTGCAAAATAAGCAAAACGGCAATCAGGGCAATAAAGCCGCACCAATAAAGCATATGGCTGGCCTGCGGAATTTCATTCAGCCCGATGGCGCCATTGGTGATCTGGGGATTATTAATCGCCAGTATTTTAATAATAAAGCCGAAGCCCAATGTCACAATCGCCAGATAATCGCCGCGCACCCGGAATACAGGGAATGCCAGGCATACCGCCAGTATCGACGCGCAAACGCCGCTGATAATCAACGCAGGTAAAAATGTGGTATGTACGGCCAGTATCAGCGGGCTGGGTGAAGCCATTTCGAACATATCCATTTTAGTATCCGCGCTTAATAGCAGCAGCGCGGTAATATAAGCGCCGACGGCGACAAAACCATTGGGCTCGAGTGAAAGCTGTCCGGTTACCCCATTTATCAGGTTATAACTCACCGCCAGAATCATAAAAATAAAAATATTACAGACTATGCGGAGAACATAATCGTCAAATACATTCTGCAAAGCGAACAGCATCAGCAGCATGATGACAAATAACCCGATATAGCCTATTAACAACGAAAATGAATTTGTTGGCATTCTCATCAAAAGCGGCTCCTTTCCAGTCTTTCATCACCCATAATGCCTACCGGTCTGAATAATAAAACCAGGATCAAAAACATAAATGCAAAGGCGTCTTTATATCCGCCCAGCTCAGGAAATACCGCGACGGCGACCACTTCGGTGAACCCCAGAATAAAGCCGCCGATCACCGCCCCCGTGACGCTGCCAATCCCCCCTAATACGGCGGCGGCAAATGCCTTCAGGCCAATCAGTACGCCCATTAATGGATCGATGGTCGGATAGCTGGTGGCGTAAAAAATCCCGCCGAGCGCCGCCAGCGCGCTGCCGAGAGCGAAAACAAAGGCGATAATATGGTTGGCGTCCACCCCCATCAGACGAACGGTATTGACGTCAAAGGCGACCGCGCGAATCGCCATCCCCTGACGCGTCCGGTACAGGATGAAAAGAATGCAGCCCAGCAACACCAGAGTGACTAACGGCACCAGCCAGGCCACATTGGTGATAATGATGCTGCCGAACGTCACGGTGCGATTGAAGAACTCGGGTGCGGCAAAGAAACGCGGGCTACCGCCGAACAGCACGTTGAACAGGTTCTCCAGAAAGAAACTCACGCCGATAGCGGTAATCAGCATGGAGATCTTGGAGGCCTGACGCAGAGGACGATAGGCAATCTGATCGATACAGACGCCCAGCAGCGCCGAAAAGAGAATAGCGAATAAAATCGCGGCCCCGAAAGGCAGCTCAAAGGTGGTTGAGCCGAAGAGCGCCAAAAACGCCCCAACCATCATGATGTCGGCATGCGCGAAGTTGATCAGTCGTAATACGCCGTACACCATGGTGTAACCGATGGCAATCAGCGCATACATACTGCCCAGGCTCATGCCGTTAACCACTTGCTGAAAGAAAATGGCAGCATCCATAGATTTAATCCTTAGTGACCTTTCTACCCAATGGATTTATGGCGGACTATCCTGCCCGCTTCCGGGGCCAACGCTGCGCGTTGTCGAACCCGCTCCCGGCGTTTTTCACGATGCGGCACGGCGGATTTGAACCCGGCCCCACGGAGGAGCCGGATAAAAAGACGCCGACATCACGGCAACGTGAAAGATGAAGGGTATAAATTAAGGGTTAACAACCGTTTTAAAGGCCAATTGGCCGTTTTTGACTTCATTGATAACGGCGTTTCGGATCGCATCGCCATCTTTCAGCGTCAACGTGCCGGTAATGCCGGAAAAGTTACTGGTTGCGCGGATTTTCTCATTGACGCAAACGCGGTCTTTCGGATCGCTGCACTGGTTCATCGCGTTGACGATCATCTTGTAAGCGTCAGCGGTCATCGCTCCCCAGGTGTGGGTAGGCTCTTTATATTTCTCTTCCCAGGCCTTGATGAATTTCTCGCCTTCCGGGGTCTGTTCTTTGGCATTCGGCGAGTAGTAATCGGTGGTCATGTAGCCTTCAACCGCGTCCTGACCGAGCTTGAAGAATACCGGATCGGCCGCCAGACCGTCGCCGCCGACGACCGGCACTTTCAGCCCCAACTGTTTGGCCTGCACGGCGATCAATGCGCCTTCGGTGTAATAAATCGGCATATAGATCATGTCGACATTTTTAGCTTTGATGGTGGAAAGCTGGGCTTTGAAATCCTTGCTGCCCCCCGGCGCCTGCACTTCGATCGGGATAGTGCCGCCGTTTTTAAGGAACTGGGTACGGAAGGATTTTGCCAGACCGACAGAGTAATCGTTGCTGCTGTCGAACATGATGGCGGCGGTTTTCGCGCCTAAATCACGCGATGCCAGGTTGGCGCCCACCACCCCCTGGAAACTATCGGAAAAGCACACGCGGCTGACGTATTCGCGGTTGCGGGTAACACGGTCATTGGTCGCGGTCGGAGAAACCAGCGGCGTTTTGGTGTCTTCCGCCATTTTGGTCATCGCCATCGTATTGGTGGAGGTCACCTCTCCAATCACCGCATCGACTTTATCGCTGGAGACCAGACGCTGCATGGCGTTAGCCGCTTCGACCTTGTCGCTTTTGTCATCAATAATCACCAATTTGATCGTATCGCCGTTTTTCAGCGTCGGCTCCATGCTGTTTACCAACTCAACGCCTTTCTGAGAAGGTTGCCCATAACCGCTAAGCGCCCCGCTTAAAGGCAGCACCACCCCGATTTTCACTTCCGCAGCCATTGCGCTGCCGGCACCGATGACAGAGGAAACGAATGCTGCAGCTACAGTTATCCTGACAAATTTTTTATTCATGATCGCCTCTTTAATGATGAGTGATGCAAATCCCAGTAATGAAATAAAGCCGTATGCCTGACGGTAAGAATCCCCAAAGCGCCACAGGGATATATTCTGTTGGCCGAATTAAATTCAGCAATAAATGTGCCAAAACCATTAAATCGCGATTAACAGATTAATAAACAACAGAAAAATTGATTTATTGAACTTGATAAAATAGGCGGGAAGAGAGTAAAAGAAGCGGGATGCACCAATTTGTTTCGTCGTTGCTTTTAAAAAGTGCGTTGGCATAAATAGCAAAATTTTATAAGTAAATCAGTCACCCATCGCGGCCTGGCCATATAACGCCTTTGCGAGCGCAAGAGATTATTTATATTCTACCCATAGCGCCTTAAACCCTGTTTTTATAGTGATAATTTCTTTAAATAAGCCGTTTTCCAGTTTTTATGCCAAAAACAGCGCGCCGGGATACCTGTATACCAGACGTTATAGAAAAATTTATAATTCCCGCGCAGGGTGTCTATAATAAACTCTCGCTGGTTTCAGATTTTCTCATCTCGCGCTTTTAACCACGCTATGGATTCTGGACTCAACACATCGCGTTATCCCTGTCAGGCTATGTAATACTAAATAATATAATTACATTGATAATAGTTTTCAGGATAATTATTTTACAGGCCATACATCTGCACCTATGATAGCGGCCATTTTCTCATCACTGCGTCAATCTGCCAAAAAAACACGTATGCTGTTAAGACCATTCAATCACATCGGATTGCGTCGACTAATATTGCTTCTGGCTATCGCCAGCGCGTTAATCATGCTCGTTAACAGTTTTTATGCCAGTTACCGGGTTCAGCGCCAGCTCCTGATCGATAGCACATTGGAAGCCAATCGCGTGTATGCCACAAAACTGGCCGCGATGACGGATCTTTTCTTTAACTCGGCGCTGCAACAATTAGCCTATAGCGCCGACATCGTCTCCCCCCTGATTGACGATACGTCAAGCCTGGTGAAGGAAACCGAACGCATCGGATTACAAAGCCACAGTTTCAACACCGCGATTATCGTGGACGAACATGGCGTGATCAAAGCCGCGTTTCCCGATGCGCCTCACTTTATCGGACAAAGGTTGACGACACCCGGCGTACAGGAAGCGCTGCGGGAAAAACAACGCTTGATCAGCGAACCTTATGTCTCCGTGGCCAATAACCTTATCGTGCTGATTTCATCGCCGATATTTAACCGCGACGGCCAGTACAAGGGATTTGTCGGCGCCTCCATTTATCTAAAGAAACCCAGTATTCTCAATACATTACTTGATCAGCATTACTATCGGGACGGTTCCTACATTTATGTTACCGACAAAAACCGCAAGATGCTGTACCACAAATACATCGGGCGGATCGGCGAAACCGTCAACAACGACCTGACGATCAATCCCTCGACCGACAGCAACGGCAGCCAGGAAATTCTCAATACCCAGGGTCACAAAATGCTTGCCGGATACGGCATTGTTCCGGCAAATAATTGGGAAGTGGTGGTGGTGCGCTCGACCAGGGAAACGTTAAAACCGCTGGATAGCCTGATGATGAACGTGTTGCGTCATTCGCTCCCTCTGGCCGTGTTGACCATACTCGGCGTCTGGCTGCTGGCCCGCCTCATTGCCCAGCCGCTGTGGCTGCTGGCCCGCAGCGCCAATAAGATGGACTCGCTCAACGTTTCCGACGATATCAGGAAAATTCATTCCTGGTATTTTGAGGCGACGCAACTCAAGCAGGCCATGTTGATTGGCATCGATCTGCTACAGAAGCAAATCGGCAAACTGCGTTCGGAGGCCCAAACCGACCCGATGACCGGTCTGCTCAATCGCCGCGGGCTGGAAGGCATTCTGCGCTACTGGCTGGTCGGGCAGAAACGCTTCGCCATCATCACGCTGGACATCGATCACTTCAAACGCGTTAACGACACGTTCGGACATGATATTGGCGATAGCGCCATTAAATATATGGCTAAGATCATTCGCTCCAGCGCCCGTGAATCCGACATTTTATGCCGTAGCGGGGGGGAAGAGTTTCTCATCCTGCTGCCTGAAACCGAGCTAAAGATAGCGTCCGGTATCGCGGAACGGTTGCGCAACGCGACGCAGGAAGCCATGATCCCGCAAGTCGGGCGCATCACAATCTCGCTGGGCGTGTCACAGTGGTCGCCGGGCGTACATAACATCACCATCGAACAAGCCTTTAAAAAAGCGGACGAAGCGTTGTACAAGGCCAAACAGGCGGGACGCAACCGGGTGGTTACCGCGGCTGAATCCGTCCGAGTCGGCCGGGATCGGGTTTAATCCCCGCGCGCCGCCGCCATCCCTGCGACCAACCGGTTAGCAAACGGCTGGACAATGACTGTATAAATAACCATACTTTATGGCATTATCGTATTGAAAAAGGCCGCCTTAGTGACCCAGACTCGTCAGGGCTTTATCCTCACCCGTCACTGGCACGATACCCCTGACGGCACACAGGTGGAATTCTGGCTGGCGACCGATGAAGGGCCGCTACAGGCCCGCCTGCCGTTGCAACAGGCGGTCGCCTTTATCCCGGCGTCGCAACAGACGCAGGCCGAGGCATTGCTGCGCCGTGAAAAGCACTGGCGACTGCGCCCGCTGTCGCTACAGGACTTCCATCACCAGCCCTTGCTGGGTTTATACTGCCGCCAATACCGCCAGTTGCTGAAACTGGAAAAAATACTGCGTGAAGGCGGGGTTCAGGTTTACGAGGCCGATATTCGCCCGCCCGAACGTTTCCTGATGGAGCGTTTTATTACCGCCCCCGTCTGGCTGAGCGGCGAACCCACGGCTTCCGGTCTGCTGACTCAGGTGCGCATGAAACCCAGTGCGGACTATCGCCCCAACCTCAGGCTGGTCTCGTTGGATATCGAAACCAATCGCCACGGCGAGCTTTACTGCATCGGGCTGGAAGGCTGCGGTCAACGTCAGGTTTATATGCTCGGCCCGGCGAATGGCCGCCCAGCCGGGACGGACGATTTTGCGCTGGAGTATGTCGCCAGCCGTCCGCTGTTGCTGGAAAAACTGAATCAGTGGCTGCAATTGCACGATCCCGACGCCATCATCGGCTGGAATCTGGTGCAGTTCGATCTGCGGGTGTTGCAAAAACACGCCGAACGTTACCGTATCCCGCTGCAGCTGGGGCGCAACGGCAGCGAGGTGACGTGGCGCGAGCACGGTTTCAAACCGGGGCATTTTTTTGCCGACGCGCCGGGACGGCTCATTATCGACGGCATCGAAGCGCTGAAATCGGCGACCTGGAATTTCGCCTCGTTCAGTCTGGAATTCGTCGCGCAATCGCTGCTGGGCGAAGGCAAAGCGATTGATACCCCCTATCAGCGCATGGACGAGATCGATCGCCGGTTCGCCGAAGATAAGCCCGCGCTCGCCCGCTACAATCTCAAGGACTGCGAACTGGTGACGCGCATTTTTGACCAAACGGGGCTGATGCATTTTTTGCTGGCGCGTTCGAACGTCACCGGTCTGGCGGCCGACCGCAGCGGCGGTTCGGTGGCGGCGTTTACCCATCTTTATCTGCCGCGCATGCACCGGATAGGGTATGTGGCGCCCAATCTGGGTGAAATCGCGCCGGAAGCCAGTCCGGGGGGATTTGTGATGGACTCGCGCCCCGGTTTATACGATTCGGTGCTGGTGCTGGATTACAAAAGCCTGTATCCGTCGATCATCCGCACTTTTCTGATCGATCCGGTGGGTCTGGCCGTCGGCATGCAACAGCCCGACGAACGTCACGCGGTCGCCGGTTTTCGCGGCGCCTGGTTTTCCCGCGATCGTCACTGCCTGCCAGCGATTGTCGAACATATCTGGCAGGAGCGGGAAGCCGCCAAACGCAGCAGCAACAAGCCGCTGTCCCAGGCGTTGAAAATCATCATGAATGCTTTTTACGGCGTGCTGGGATCCAGCGGATGCCGCTTCTTCGATCCCCGTCTGGCGTCTTCCATTACCCTGCGCGGTCACGAAATCATGCTCAAGACACGCGAGCTGATTGAAGATCAGGGCTATCAGGTGATCTACGGCGATACGGACTCCACCTTTGTATGGCTCAAACGCGCGCATGCGGAAGAAGAGGCAGCCCGAATCGGCAAGCAACTGGTGCGACAGGTCAATCAGTGGTGGAAAGACCATTTACGGCAAAGCCACGGGTTAAGCAGCGCGTTGGAGCTGGAGTTTGAAACCCACTTCCGCCGCTTTCTGATGCCAACCATTCGCGGCGCGGAACAAGGCAGTAAAAAACGCTACGCCGGACTGATCATGACCGACCAGGGCGAGCAAATGGTATTTAAAGGGCTGGAAACGGTACGTACTGACTGGACGCCGCTGGCGCAACGGTTTCAACAGCAGCTCTACCTGCTTATCTTTCAGCAAAAGCCTTATCAGGAATGGCTGCGGGATTATGTGCGCAAAACCCTGAACGGCGAATTCGATGAGCTGTTGATTTATCGCAAACGGCTGCGTCGTCGTCTTGACGATTATCAGCGCAACGTGCCGCCCCATGCCCGGGCAGCCAAAATCGCCGATGACTATAACCGTCGACAGGGGCGGCCGTTGCAATATCAGAACGGCGGCTGGATTAGCTACGTGATCACCGCCAGCGGGCCGGAGCCGCTGGAAACCTACCATTCGCCGCTGGATTATCAACACTATGTCGAGCGCCAGCTACAGCCGGTGGCGGACGCCATTCTTCCCTTTTTGCACGATGATTTCTCCACCCTGGTCACCGGCCAAATGGGGCTATTTTGATAATCCGCGGCGGGTCCGGGCGTTTGATCAGGTGACGAACGCGCCGCCATCCATTACCATAGCGCCCTTTCTGGATTGGCATCATCAGTTCCATCTCTTATCAGATAATTGCCAATACGCATCAGACCGATGACATGATTTATCGCCATGGTCATTCCCGCGTACCGCTAAAGCCAGAATGACAATGCGGAACAGGAATGACAGCGAGGAATACCGCAACGCCGCATTAATCCGCGTTGTCCGTATTCCTACGGTATGACCCGACACTATCCCGACACAGACAAAAATCGAGCAAAGAATTTATGCCTTTTACACTTGGTCAACGCTGGATCAGCGATACGGAAAGCGAACTTGGATTGGGAACAGTGGTTTCCGTCGACACCCGCATGATTACCCTGCTTTTCCCGGCCAGCGGTGAAAACCGTCTCTATTCCCGCAGCGATGCCCCCATCACCCGCGTCATGTTTAATCCCGGCGATACCGTCACCAGCCACGAAGGTTGGCAGCTCCAGGTAGAAGAGGTACGCGATGAGAAGGGTCTGCTGCTCTATATCGGTCGGCGTCTGGATGATGACTCGGCGGCCGAGCTGCGTGAGGTTCTGCTGGACAGCAAGCTAACGTTCAACAAACCGCAGGATCGCCTGTTCGCCGGCCAGATTGACCGCATGGACCGCTTTGCCCTGCGCTATCGCGCGCGCGCCAATCAGCACCAGCAGGCGCTGCAACAGTGGGGCGGACTGCGCGGTATGCGCGCCAGCCTGATCCCGCATCAGTTGCACATTGCGTACGAAGTGGGCCAGCGCCACGCGCCGCGCGTCTTGCTGGCGGATGAAGTCGGTCTGGGCAAAACCATTGAAGCCGGGATGATTATCCATCAGCAACTGCTGGCCGGACGTGCCGAACGCGTGCTGATTATCGTCCCGGAAACCTTGCAGCACCAGTGGCTGGTGGAAATGCTGCGCCGCTTCAACCTGCTGTTTTCGCTGTTCGACGACGAGCGTTACGCTGAAGCCAAACTGGACAGCAGCAACCCTTTTGAAACCGAGCAACTGGTTATCTGCTCGCTGAGTTTTGTGCAACGCGACGCGCAGCGTTTTAATCAGTTGGTCAATGCCAACTGGGATCTGCTGGTGGTGGATGAAGCCCACCATCTGTCCTGGAGCGAAGACCGTCCGAGCGCGGAGTACCTGGCGGTTGAACAACTGGCGCAAAATATCCCGGCGGTGCTGCTGCTTACCGCCACGCCGGAACAGTTGGGTCAGCAAAGCCACTTTGCCCGTCTGCGTCTGCTCGATCCGAGCCGCTTTCATGACTATCGTGAATTCGTCGATGAACAGCGCCGCTATCGTCCGGTCGCCGATGCGGTGACCTCGCTGCTGTCCGGGGAAAAGGCCACCAGCGCCGAACTCAATGCGCTGAGTGAATTGCTGGGCGAACAGGATATCGAACCGCTGCTGAAAGCGATTAACAGCGACAGCGACGACAATCAGAAAGCCCGTCAGGAACTGATTACCATGCTGATGGATCGGCACGGCACCAGCCGCGTGCTGTTCCGCAATACCCGTCAAGGGGTGAAAGGTTTCCCACAGCGCATTCTGCATCAAATCCGCCTGCCGCTGCCTGCTCAGTATCAGACGGCAATCAAAGTTTCCGGCATCATGAGCGCGAAAAAAGCGCCCGAGGCGCGCGCGCGCGAAATGCTCTATCCGGAACAGATCTATCAGCAGTTGGAAGGCGATGACGCCACCTGGTGGAACTTCGATCCCCGCGTTGAATGGTTGCTCAATTATCTGACGGCGAATCGCGACGAAAAGGTGCTGGTGATCTGCGCCAAAGCCGCGACCGCGTTGCAGTTGGAACAGGTGCTGCGCACCCGGGAAGCCATCCGCGCCGCCGTATTCCACGAAGGATTATCGATTCTCGAACGCGATCGGGCGGCCGCCTATTTCGCCTCGGAAGAAGAAGGCGCGCAGGTTCTGATTTGCTCGGAGATCGGCTCCGAAGGCCGTAACTTCCAGTTCGCCAGCCATTTGATCATGTTTGATCTGCCGTTCAATCCCGATCTGCTGGAACAGCGCATCGGCCGTCTGGATCGTATCGGTCAGACACGGCAAATCCAGATTATGATCCCCTATCTGGAGCATACCGCGCAGGCGATGCTGGTCCGCTGGTACCACGAAGGGCTGGATGCTTTTGAGCACACCTGCCCGACCGGCCGCGCCATCTATGACGCGCACTACGATGAATTGATTGAACGATTGACCACCCAGGGCGAACAGCAAGGTCTGGATGAATTCATTCGCGCCTGCCGACAACAGCACGATCGGCTCAAACAGCAGCTTGAACAAGGCCGCGACCGTCTGCTGGAAATGCATTCCAACGGCGGCGAACAGGCGCAGATACTGGCTCAGTCTATCGCCGAACAGGATAACGACATCAATCTGGTCACCTTCGCCCTCAATCTGTTCGACATCGTCGGCATCAATCAGGAAGATCGCAGCGATAACCTGATTATCCTGACGCCGTCCGATCATATGCTGGTGCCCGACTTCCCCGGTTTGCCGCAGGACGGCTGCACCATCACCTTCGATCGCGATCAGGCGCTTGCGCGCGAAGATGCGCAGTTCATCAGTTGGGAACACCCGCTGATCCGCAACGGGCTTGACCTGATCCTGTCCGGCGACACCGGCAGTTGCGCCGTATCCTTGTTGAAAAACAAAGCGTTGCCGGTCGGCACCTTGCTGGCCGAGCTCATCTATGTGGTGGAGGCGCAGGCGCCGAAACACCTGCAACTGACGCGTTTCCTGCCGCCGACGCCCATTCGGCTGCTGATGGATCGCAAAGGCGCCAACCTGGCCGGTCAGGTGGAGTTCGAAAGCTTCAACCGCCAGCTCAGCGCGGTGAATCGTCATACGTCGAGCAAGCTGGTGAATGCCGTACAGGCGGATGTCCATGCCATGCTCCAGCAGGCCGAACCGCTGGTGGAGGCGCAGGCTCGTCAGTTGATTACCGACGCGCAGGCTCAGGCCGATCGGCAGTTGCGCCGTGAGCTGGAGCGCCTGGAAGCGCTCAAGGCCGTCAACCCCAACATCCGTGAAGATGAATTGAGCGCGCTGGAAAATCAGCGTGAGCAGGTATTAACCAATCTTCATGAGGCGAACTGGCGTCTGGACGCTATCCGTCTGGTGGTGGTTACGCATCAGTAGCGGTATGTTGTCTGGCCACCCCTTTCCGGCCCTCCCCTTCGCAAGGGTGGGTCGGAAAGGGGTTAGCGATAAAGCGCGACGCGTTATCAATAGCCTGGAGAAAGGCATTATCGATGGAACCTTACAATCCCCCCACCGATCCCTGGCTGCACATTCTGTATCAGGATCGGCACATCATGGCGGTGAACAAGCCCAGCGGCCTGCTCTCGGTTCCCGGCCGCGCGCCGGAACACAACGACAGCGTGATGAGCCGTATTCAGGCGAACTACCCTGACGCCCAGTCCGTGCATCGTTTAGACATGGCGACCAGCGGCGTCATCGTCGTCGCGCTGACCAAAGCCGCCGAACGTGAATTAAAACGCCAGTTTCGTGAACGAGAGCCCAAAAAATCCTACATTGCCCGCGTCTGGGGATGGATGGAATCGGATGAGGGCTTAATTGACCTGCCGCTGATTTGCGACTGGCCGAACCGGCCGAAACAGAAAGTCTGTTTTGAACAGGGCAAAGCGGCGCAAACCGAATATCAGGTTCTGGCCCGCGACGGCGACGGCACCACGCGCGTCAAACTGATGCCGATCACCGGACGCTCCCACCAGTTGCGCGTCCACCTGCTGGCCCTGGGCCACCCGATTCTGGGGGATGGTTTCTATGCCCATGAGCAAGCCAGAGCCAAAGCGCCGCGCCTGCTGCTCCACGCGCAGGAACTGCGCATCACGCATCCCGAATTCAACACGCCGATGCATTTTCGCTGCGAAGCGGATTTTTAGGATTTTTATCATTGGCCGATGGGAAGGCTGTGCGGACAGAACAAGAAAAGGCGAAACGGCGGGGACAGGGAATTATTTAAACTGATTGGCGCTTTTCAGCAATTCATAGGCGGCCTGAATATCCTGAGCTTTGCGTTTGGCCATTTCCATCATGCGCGGCGACACCCCTTTCGCCACCAGTTTATCCGGGTGATGTTCGCTCATCAGCTTACGATAGGCGCGCTTAATCGTCGCCGCATCGTCATTGCGATGCACGCCCAGCGTACGGCAGGCGCTCTCCAGCGTGGGGCCGCGCGGGGGCGAGGGCTGGCGATGCCCGCCATAGGAGTATCCGCCGGACGACTGACCGCGCCGCTGATAAGACTTTCCGTCCTGTCCGGCGCCGGATTCGGACTGGCTGGCCGCGCCTTCCATATTGCGCAGAAAAAATTCAAACTGCTCGCGGCTTACGCCAAGTTCGTCGGCAATAACATACAGCATACGTCTTTCGTTCGGATGCAGCGCCCCGTCGACAAAAGCGACCTGAATCTGAATATCCAGAAACATCTTAATTAAATCAAAACGCCCCAGACAGGCATCACGCAGTTTCCGCAATTTAAGACGCAGCGGAAAATGACTGGATTTCCCCTCGCGGAAGGCCTGTTGCGCCGCCGTTCGCGCGGCGCCGAACAGCTCCAGCCGATCCATCATTTGGGTGGCAATCCGGATATCGGCTTCCGTAACCCGCCCTTTGGCTTTGGTCAGATGCCCCATCGCCTGAAAAGTCGTGAGGAAAAACAGTGACTGGCGAGTGGATTGAGCGGAAAAAAAGTCACGGCGACGCGATGCCCTGGCCCTGTCGACCATGTGTCCCATCAGCAGTCCCAGCACGATCCCCCAGATGCCGCCGCTGGACATAATCCCCAGCACCAGCCCCAGCAACTTTCCCCAATACCGCATATACTCCTCAAATCCTCATGCCGTCGGCTAAAAATTGCTTTATCATACCCGTCATTTATCTTTGCACCTAACGGCAGCGCTTATAAAACAGTGGGGATTTAACACTGGCGCAACGCTGATGACTGATATAGTCTCTGACCGTTTGCCGGCGTGATGCCTCCGATAACGGAATACCTGATACAGCGTATGAAAAAAAGTTTTCCAACCCTGCTGGCCACCCTGATTTGGTCGGCGCTATACAGTCAACAATCGCTGGCCGATCTCGCCGAACAGTGCATGCTGGGCGTCCCCACGTACAACCGGCCGCTGGTCACAGGCGATCCGAATCAATTACCGATCAATATTCAGGCCGACAAAACCGAAGCCAGCTATCCCGACAGCGCCCGATTCATCGGCAATGTCAACATCGAGCAAGGCAACAGCGTCCTGACCGCCGAGCAGGTGGAGCTCGACCAGATCGGATCCGATAGCCAACGCTCGCCCACCCGCACCGTGACCGCGACGGGCAATGTCCGCTACGATGACAACCAGGTCATCCTGAAAGGCCCTAAAGCCTGGTCGAACCTTAACACCAAAGACACGGATGTGTATGAAGGCGACTATCAGATGGTTGGTCGTCAAGGGCGCGGCGCGGCCGACAAAATGAAAATGCGCGACAATAGTCGCTACACCATTTTGGAAAACGGCACCTTTACCTCCTGCCTGCCCGGAGATAATAGCTGGAGCGTCGTCGGTTCGGAAGTGATTCAGGATCGGGAAGAACAGGTGGCCGAAATCTGGAACGCGCGCTTCAAGATCGGCAACGTACCGGTATTCTATAGTCCTTACCTGCAATTACCGATTGGCGACAAGCGGCGCTCAGGCTTCCTGATCCCCAACGCCAAGTACGGCAGCAGTAACGGCTTTGAGCTTATCACGCCATACTACTGGAATATCGCCCCGAATTTCGACGCCACCATCACGCCGCATCTGCAAACCAAACGCGGTATGCAGTTGCAAAACGAATTCCGCTATCTGACCGCGCCCGGCGCCGGCACCATCCAGTTCGACTGGTTGCCCAGCGACGACGAATACGCCAAAGACGTCCCCGATGACGACAACGATACTCGCTGGCTGTTCCACTGGGAACACAACGGCGTGCTGGATCAGGTATGGCGCTTCAACGCCGACTATACCAAAGTCAGCGACGATCGCTACTTCACCGATCTGGACTCGCGATACGGCTCAAGCACCGACGGTTACCTGACGCAGAAATTCAGCACGGGCTACGCCAATCAGAATTGGGACACCACGCTATCCGTCAAGCAGTTCCAACTGCTTTCCAGCTCAAGCAGCCGGGACGTCTATCGCGCCGAACCCCAGCTCGATATCAATTATTACCAGAATGATATCGGCCCGTTCGATATGCACCTTTACGGTCAGGCGGTAAAATTCACCAACGTGAATACCAACCGGCCGGAAGCGACGCGTCTGCATTTTGAACCGACGATCAACCTTCCGCTCGTCAACCGTTGGGGCAGCCTGAACAGCGAAGCCAAATTGCTGGCGACGCATTATCAGCAGACCAACCTTGAGCGTTACCAGGCCGATTCGTCGGTTGCCGACAGCGCTAAAAATGATTTGAAGGATTCGGTCAATCGCGTAATGCCGCAGTTCAAAGTTGACGGCAAAATGGTGTTCGATCGCGAAATGGACTGGGCGGCGGGATACACCCAGACGCTGGAGCCGCGGGCGCAGTACCTGTATGTGCCGTACCGCAATCAAAGCGATATCCATACGTATGATTCCACGCTGTTGCAATCCGACTACTCCGGTCTGTTCCGCGATCGGAGTTACAGCGGCCTGGATCGCATCGCGTCGGCAAACCAAATCGCAACCGGGGTCACCTCCCGAATTTATGATGACGTTTTGGTTGAACGTTTTAATGCCTCTGTAGGTCAAATCTATTATTTTAATCGCCCTCGCACCGGCGATAGCAATATGTCGCTTGACCGCAGCGATGATAACGGCAGCATGGTATGGGCCGGCGACGCTTATCTGAAGGTCGATGACCGTTGGGGCTTACGAGGAGGGTTGCAGTACGACGCCCGCATCAATAAGGTGGCGCTGGGCGATGCCGTGGTGGAATATCGCAAAGACGCTGAACGGCTGGTACAGTTGAACTATCGCTACGCCAGCCCTGAATATATTCGGGCAATGCTGCCGAACGTGCAGAATCCCGGTTTTCAGCAGGGAATTTCGCAGGTGGGCGTCACCGCCAGTTGGCCAATCGCCGACCGTTGGGCCGTTGTGGGCGCTTACTACTATGACACCAAGGCCAGTCAGCCCGCCAACCAGTTGATTGGCGTGCAATATAATACCTGCTGCTGGGCCGTCAGTATCGGCTATGAACGTAAAATTACCGACTGGGACAGCGCCAGAGCCAACAGCGTTTACGACAACAAAGTGTCGTTTAATATCGAATTACGTGGTTTAAGCAATAATTACAGTCTGGGCTCCGAAAAAATGCTGCGTTCAGGCATTTTGCCTTATCAACGCGCGTTCTGATAAACAGAACGGCGCGCGGAAAGAAACCGTTGCGACAGACAGACTGTGTCAATGAAACTTCTAAGCCCGCCTTGCGGATGAAATAAATGGGAAAGGTATGAATAACTGGAGAACGCTTATTCTCGGATTGGCACTGACAGCCTCTACCGCGTTCGCAGCGCCACAAGTGGTTGATAAAGTTGCCGCTGTAGTGGATAACGGCGTTGTATTAGAAAGCGATGTGAACAGTCTTTTTCAGTCAGTCAAGCTGAACGCGCAACATGCGGGTCAGCAATTGCCGGATGACGCCACGTTGCGTCATCAGATTATCGATCGTCTGATTATGGATAACATCGTCCTGCAAATGGCGAAAAAGATGGGTCTTCAGGTTACGGATGAGCAACTGGAACAAGCCATCGCCAATATCGCGTCCCAGAACCGCCTGACGCTTAATCAGTTGAAAAGCCAACTGGCTTATGAAGGCATTAACTACAACGCCTATCGCGAACAGATTCGCAAAGAGATGCTGATCGCCGAAGTCCGCAATAATGAGGTTCGTCGCCGCGTCAGCGTTCTGCCGCAGGAAGTCGATGCGCTGGCGAAACAGATCGCCAACCAGACGGGTGAGGATGACGAGCTGAATTTAAGCCACATCCTGCTTCCGTTGCCGGAAAACCCCACGCAGCAACAGGTGGATGAGGCGGAGACCCTGGCCAATTCGCTGGTGAAACAACTCAACGAAGGCGCTGATTTCGGTAAACTGGCTATCGCCTATTCCGCGGATTCTCAGGCATTGAGCGGCGGGCAGATGGGCTGGGGTAAACTGCAAGAGATCCCGACGCTGTTTGCCGAAAGACTGATGCAGGTCGAGAAAGGGCAGATTGTCGGCCCTATCCGTTCCGGCGTGGGTTTCCACATTTTGCGCGTCAACGATATTCGCGGCGGCAATCAAACGGTATCGGTCACTGAATTCCATGCCCGTCATATTCTCCTGCGGCCGTCTGTGGTGATGACCGACGACCAGGCACGGGAGAAACTGGCGGAAGTGGCCCAGCAGATCAAAAGCGGCAGAGCCGATTTCGTTTCCCAGGCGAAACAATTGTCGCAGGATCCCGGTTCAGCCAACCAGGGCGGCGATTTGGGTTGGGCTTCCCCCGACATGTACGATCCGGCTTTCCGCGATGCGTTGGTGAAATTGAAAAAAGGCGAGATCAGCCAACCGGTTCATTCCGCCTTTGGCTGGCACCTGATTCAACTGCTGGATACCCGTCAGGTTGATAAAACCGACGCGGCGCAAAAAGAACGTGCATACCGGATGCTGTTTAACCGGAAATTCGCCGAAGAGGCGCAGACCTGGATGCAGGAACAACGCGCTTCGGCTTATGTGAAAATTATTGATGGCGCAAATAATTAATGCACACTGAAAGCAGTACGCAACGCGTTGTGATTACGCCCGGCGAACCGGCCGGGATCGGCCCCGATCTGGTGATTGCGCTGGCGCAACGGTCATGGCCGGTGGAGTTGGTTGTTTGCGCCGACCCTGACCTGCTGATGAGCCGCGCGCTGCAACTACGCTTACCGTTAACGTTGCAGTACTACCAACCGGGGCAACCCGCGCAGCCGCAGCGGGCCGGGAGTCTGACGATACTGGCGATCCCCGCCCCCGCGACCGTGGTGGCGGGAGAGCTTAACGTCAACAATAGCCCTTATGTCGTCGATACGCTGGCGCGGGCCTGCGATGGCTGCCTGAACGGGGAATTCGCCGCCCTGATTACCGGGCCGGTTCACAAAGGCATTATCAACGATGCCGGCGTGCCGTTTAGCGGACATACCGAGTTTTTCGCCGATCGCAGCCATTGTAAACGTGTCGTCATGATGCTGGCGACCGAAGAGTTGCGCGTCGCCCTGGCGACCACGCATCTGCCGCTCGCCGACGTTTCCGCCGCGATTACCCGGGAATGTCTGCACGAAGTCGTTACTATTCTGCATCATGACCTCCAGACCAAGTTTGGTATCGCACAGCCGCAAATCTACGTCTGCGGTTTGAATCCTCACGCCGGTGAAGGCGGTCATATGGGCCGTGAAGAGCTGGACGTCATCACACCCGCGTTAGACGAACTACGCCGGCAAGGCATCGCCTTGATTGGCCCGTTACCCGCGGATACGCTGTTCCAGCCGAAATATCTGCAACATGCCGACGCGGTGCTGGCGATGTATCACGATCAGGGGCTGCCGGTTCTGAAATATCAGGGATTTGGCCGCGCGGTCAATATCACGCTGGGCTTGCCGTTCATTCGAACTTCGGTCGATCACGGCACCGCGTTGGAACTGGCCGCTACCGGCGCTGCCGATCCCGGCAGCTTTACCACGGCATTAAACCTTGCCATCAAAATGACAACACACATTAATGAATAATCGAGTACACCAAGGTCACTTCGCCCGTAAACGCTTTGGGCAAAACTTTTTGAGCGATCGTTTCGTGATCGACAGCATCGTTTCGGCGATTTATCCGCAACCCGGTCAGGCCATCGTTGAGATCGGCCCCGGCCTGGGCGCGTTGACGGAACCGGTCGGCGAACGCATGGATCGGTTTACCGTGATCGAACTGGATCGCGATCTGGCCGCTCGGCTGGCAACCCATCCGACGCTGAAAGATAAGCTGACCATCATTCAGCAGGATGCCATGACGGTGGATTTTTCGGCATTAGCCGAACAGGCAGGGCAATCGCTGCGGGTATTTGGTAATCTGCCCTATAATATTTCCACACCGCTGATGTTCCACCTGTTCAGCTATACTCAAGCTATTCGCGACATGCATTTTATGTTGCAAAAGGAAGTGGTTAACCGTCTGGTCGCCGGCCCCAACAGTAAGGCTTACGGTCGCTTAAGCGTGATGGCCCAGTATTACTGCCAGGTGATCCCGGTGTTGGAAGTACCGCCTACGGCGTTTAAACCGGCTCCGAAAGTCGATTCAGCCGTCGTCCGTTTGGTTCCTCATACACAGGTTCCGTATCCGGTGAGCGATATTCGCGTATTGAGCCGGATTACGACTGAAGCGTTTAACCAGCGTCGTAAAACGCTGCGCAATAGCCTGGGTAATCTCTTTACGCCCGCGCAACTGGCTGAGTTGGATATCGATTCGGGCTGTCGGGCCGAAAATGTTACGGTTGAGCAATACTGCCGATTGGCGAACTGGCTGACCGAGCATCCTACAGCACAGGAATAACTGGAGTTGTCGTGATGATTAATGCGCCCCGCGTTTGTGTACAGGTTCAGAGTTTCTACGTCGAGTCTCAGTCACAGCCTGATGAAGAACGTTTCGTCTTCGCTTACACGATTACTGTCCGCAACCTGGGGCGGCATGAAGTCAAACTTTGCGGTCGTTACTGGTTGATCACCAACGCCAATGGACGTCAGACCGAAGTTCAGGGCGAAGGCGTGGTTGGCAAGCAGCCGGTCATCCAGCCGGGAAGCGAATTTCAGTACACCAGCGGCGCGATTTTGGAAACCCCGTTGGGGACGATGGAAGGGCATTACCAGATGCTCGATCATCAAGGCGACGCTTTTCAGGTCAGTATTCCCGTATTCCGTCTGGCTATTCCCTCACTGATACATTAATTATGTCTACTTATTTGATTGGCGATGTTCACGGCTGTTTGGTTGAACTCGAAGCGCTATTGGCGCAAATTTCCTTTAACCCCGAACAAGATACGGTATGGCTGACCGGCGACCTGGTCGCCCGCGGCCCTGACTCGCTTGGGGTGCTGCGTTTTGTCCGCTCGCTCGGCGCATCGGCCCGGGTGGTTTTGGGCAATCACGATCTGCATCTACTCGCCGTCTACGCGGGGATCAGCCGCAACAAACCCAAGGATCGGCTCAATGCGCTGCTGGATGCGCCGGACGTCCACGATTTGATTAACTGGCTGCGTCGGCAGCCGCTTTTGCAGGTTGATGAAGAGTTAAAGCTGGTGATGGCGCATGCGGGGATTACGCCGCAGTGGGATCTGGAAACCGCCAAAATGTGCGCGCGCGAAGTGGAGTCTATTTTGAGCAGCGATAGCTATCCGCTGTTCCTCGACGCCATGTACGGCGACATGCCGAATCACTGGAGCCCTAAACTCAGCGGCCTGCCCCGCCTGCGTTTCAGCACCAACGTCTTTACCCGCATGCGCTACTGCTTCGCCGGCGGTCAGTTGGATATGATCTGCAAGGAGCCGCCGACTCAGGCGCCCTCTTTGCTGAAACCCTGGTTCGAGCTGCCCAGCCAGGTCGCGGGGGAATATGCCATTGCTTTCGGCCACTGGGCATCGCTGAACGGCAAGGGGACGCCGGATAATATCTACGCGCTGGATACGGGCTGCTGCTGGGGGGGAGAACTGACGATGCTGCGTTGGGAAGATAAGCAATACTTTACGCAGCAATCCCTGTCTCATTCCGATGCGGATAATATCCAATAATCCGTCAGCCATAATGACTGGGCGCAGTCTCCGTACTGCGCCTCGGACAAAAATCTCTAGTTTCTTTGCAGAATTTCGAAACAATAGCTATGAGAGTTGCGCTCATCCGCATCATGAAATTCGCTGAACGTGGACTGCCACTCATCAGGTTCATAATCCGGAAAATGCGTATCGCCTTCCACTTCCGCGTCAATATGGGTCAGGTACAGACGGTCGGCCAGCGGCAACATCTGCTGATAAATACTTCCGCCGCCGATCACCATCACTTCCTCCGCCTCTCCGGCGGCCGCTATGGCGTCATCCAGTGAAGAGACCCAGGTGACGCGCTCATCATCGCCGGGATGACTGCTGACGACAATATTCAGTCTGCCGGGCAATGGCTGGCCGATAGAGCGGAAGGTATTACGACCCATGATGATCGGCTTCCCTAATGTATTGCGCTTAAACCATGCCAAATCCGCCGGTAAATGCCACGGCATGGCATTTTCCATGCCGATCACACGATCCACAGCCAATGCGGCAATCAAACTAATAACCATGGTGAAACCCTGTAGGTCAGAAAATTGCTGACACTATACGGAAAGCCCCCGCCCTCGTCGATACGCACTACCGGCCAAATAACAATATAAGAAGGCTCCGATGAGAATTACACGCCGGGCCGTTTGCGATAGAGCCATATTCCCGGCAACGACAGGCCGATAGACAGCGCGCCGACGATAAAGCTGGTCTTCAGGAAATTGGTCACCATGACGCTCATTAATTCTTCGCTGTAGCCAAGATGCGAAATCTCCACCACGGAAATCATGGCGGTATAGGCCGAAATCCCCGGGAACATCGGGATCACCGCCGCCACGGTAAACACCTTGGGATGCGCCAGCAGCCAGCGCGACCAGCGAATACCGATAATCCCGATAGTGATGGCGGCCAGAAAAGACGCCCATTCGATGTTCAGGCCGAAATACATGGCGATAAACCGCACGCCATGACCCAGCGCCCCGAGCGCCGCGCAATAGTGCAACGCCCTGAGGGGAACATTAAAAACCATGGCAAAGCCCAACGCCGGCACGGCCGCCAGCGCCATATCCTGCAACAACGCCCACAGCAGACTTAAGCCCATCCGCGTAACCCCCACACGGCCAATGCCATGACCACGCCGATACAGGTCGACAACGTCAGCAGGCTGGCGACCATCCAACGGGCCAGCCCGGTATTGACGTGTCCTTTGAACATGTCGGCCACCGCATTAATCAGCGGGAAACCGGGCACCAGCAGCAATACGCTGGCCGCCATCGCCACGGTTGAAGTTTGCTGGAACAGGGGCAGCTTCATCAGCAACCCGGAGGCCGAGGTCGCCACAAACGCCGTAATACAAAAATTAATCAATGGATTAAATCGACGCCCGGTCAAAATCTGCCGGACATACATGGCCAGTCCGCTGGCAATCAGCGTCACCAGGAAGGCATCCCACCCGCCGCCATTCAAGCGGCTAAAGCAGCCGCAGGAGAGCGCCACGACCGTCACCATCAGCCAGCGCGGATAGCGCAGGGGTTTGATATGGGCTAAACGTTTTTCCACGCCTGCCACATCCAGCAAGTTATGCTCGGCCATAATCACCACATGCTGCACTTCGGTCACCACATGCATATTGATGCCGCGATCGATATTATTGCGCGTGGTGGTCAGGCAATGCCCCTGCATTATCGTGGTGAGCACGATGGCATTGGCCGAGATGGAACTCTCAACGCTATCAACCCCCAATGCCACGCCAAGACGGGAAGATAACTTTTCCACAACCATACTTTCCGCGCCATGCTGTAGCAGCAACAGCGCGCACTGAATACACAACCGGGTAATATCCCTTTGCTGTGTTATATCACTGACCATGTTTTTATCCCGATTCTACGCACGGAAGAATAACCCTGAAGAAGGCAAGGCAACTTGTTAACATATTGCAGGCCAATAGCCAATATTGGTGATGCTAAATAATGACGACGGCGCTATCATTCTAACCGTTTTATCTTGCTATTTTCGCCACCTGGAACACATCATGCTCGAAACATCGCTATTTGTCGCCACCATTGCCACGCTGGGCATGCTTTCTCCCGGCCCTGATTTCTTTCTGGTCATCAAGAATTCGGTTCGCTATCCGCGCATCGCCGCGCTGATGACGTCGTGCGGCGTGATTTGCGGGGTGGCGACGCATATGGCGTACTGCGTAGCGGGACTGGCGGTGGTCATCACCACGACGCCATGGCTGTTTAATCTGCTGAAATACGCCGGCGCCGCTTATCTGATCTGGGTGGGGATTCAGGCGCTGTTGTCCCGCGGCGCAAGTAAAATGAACCTTGCGCATTTATCGCCGCAGCGCGTCAGTCTGAAAAAAGCGTTTTTGCAGGGTTATTTGTGCAATCTGCTGAATCCGAAAGCGACGTTGTTCTTTCTTGCCGTCTTCACTCAGGTGCTCAGCGTCGATTCCGGCGTCGGCGAGAAACTCTGGTATGCGATGATCATCTGGGGACTGTCGGTTATCTGGTGGCCGCTGCTGGTGGTGCTGTTCCAAAGCGGGCCGGTGCGTCATGCGTTGGAAAAGGCGCATAAGCTGGTGGATAAACTGCTGGGGACGGTGTTGGTTGCGCTCGGCATCAAGGTGGCGCTGGGTTAACCTGGTTAAGGCCCGCCGAGCGGGCCGTTTATATGGCTCAGAGCGTCCCTGTCCCGCCATCGGAGCACCATACCTGTCCTGAGGTATAGCTGCTTTCGGCCGAGGCCAGCGTCACATACAGCGGCGCGATTTCCACCGGCTGACCGGGGCGGCCCAACGGGCTATCGCCGCCAAACTCCCTTAGTTTATCCTGCGGCTGGCCGCCGCTCGGCTGTAAAGCCGTCCAATAAGGCCCCGGCGCCACCGCGTTGACGCGAATGCCCTTTTGCCCCAGCTGTTTAGCCAACGCTTTAGTGAAAGCGACGTTACAGGCTTTGGTCTGCGCGTAATCCAGCAGGATCGGACTGGGGATAAACGCCTGCACGGACGAGGTGTTAATGATGACGGAGCCGGCCTGCAAATGCGCCAGCGCGGCCTTTGTGATCCAGAACGGCGCATACACATTGGTTTTAAAGGTCGCGTCAAAATCTTCCGTGCTCAGCGTCTCAATGGACTCATTAAATTGCTGACGTCCGGCATTATTCACCAGAATATCCAGCCCGCCCAGTTTTTCAACGGCTTCCTTGACCAGACGCTGGCAGAACTCCTCCGTGCGGATGTCGCCGGGGATGGCGACCGCGGTACGCCCTTCGGCGCGGATCAGCTCAATCACTTCCTGCGCATCGGATTCCTCTTCCGGCAGATAGTTAATCGCCACGTCCGCGCCTTCTCTGGCGTAAGCAATGGCGACAGCGCGTCCAATCCCAGAATCCCCGCCGGTGACCAACGCTTTACGGCCATTCAGCCGCCCGCTGCCCTGATAGCTTTTTTCGCCGTGATCGGGGAGCGGTTTCATTTTACCGGCTAGCCCCGGCGCCTGTTGCGGCTGATGCTCAAAAGGGGGCCGTGGATAAGCCGTCAATGGATCGTTGATGGCTTTTGGCAATCGCGTTTCTTTGGTTACAGGTTGGTTCTTTTCATTAAAACTCATGGTCGCCTCTTATTGCTGAACAACATTTACGGCATAAAAATTCAAACAACATAATAAGTGTAGACGATTATCTGGCATTCATCAGGGAAGGCGGGAAAAGACGAAAAGGGAAATGAGATTATGCAGCAGGAAAAACGAATCAACGCGGCAAGCGGCGTGATGACATCGGCGCGCGGCTTCGCGCCTTATTTCATTTTCCGGTCCCGGAAAAACACAGCCGGCGTTTGTGAATCACAAACGCCGGCTGAAACGGTTAACGCCGTACGATCAACGGCCTTTAATCAAGGCGTGCATCTCCTGCACCGAGGTGACTTTTTCCGTCGGATCGGCATTTAACGACATCGCCGTGGCGAACCCGCCGTTCATGGTCGTATCGTAATGCACCTTGTATTGCAATGCGCTACGGCGGATCAGCTTGGAGTCCTCAATCGCCTGACGCCCCGCCGTGGTGTTGACAATATAGGTATACTCGCCGTTTTTGATACGATCCTGAATGTGCGGACGCCCTTCATGCACCTTGTTCACCAGACGCGGATTGATTCCCGCCTCGCCCAGCTCGATAGCCGTGCCGTGCGTCGCATCCAGCTCAAAGCCATGTTTCAGCAACTTGGCCGCCAAGTCCACCACGCGGGCCTTATCGCCTTCACGCACCGACAACAGCGCCCGGCCGGATTTCTTCATCTGTGAATTACTGCCCAGCATCGCTTTGGAGAACGCCTCGGCAAAAGTCCGGCCCACGCCCATCACTTCACCGGTTGAACGCATTTCCGGCCCCAGAATCGGGTCGACGCCGGGGAACTTGTTGAACGGCAGCACGACTTCTTTCACCGAATAGTAGGGCGGGATCACTTCCTGCGTCACCCCCTGCTGCTCCAGCGATTGCCCCACCATCACGCGGGCAGCCACTTTCGCCAGCGGTACGCCGGTCGCTTTGGAGACGAACGGCACGGTACGCGCCGCACGCGGGTTGACCTCAATCAGGTAGACTTCATTGCTCTTCACCGCGAACTGCACGTTCATCAGACCGCGAACGCACAGCTCAAACGCCAGCTTCTCTACCTGCCGGCGCATCACGTCCTGAATCTCTTTGCTCAGCGTATAGGCCGGCAAAGAACAGGCCGAGTCGCCGGAGTGAACGCCGGCCTGCTCGATGTGTTCCATGATGCCGCCAATCAGCACCCGCTCGCCATCGCAGATGGCATCAACGTCGACTTCAATGGCATCGTCGAGGAAATGGTCCAGCAGCACCGGCGCGTCGTTGGAAACCACGACGGCATTCTGGAAGTAACGACGCAGGTCAATCTCGTCGTAGACGATTTCCATCGCCCGGCCGCCGAGCACATAGGAAGGACGCACCACCAGCGGATAGCCGATGTCGCGCGCTTTTTCCACCGCCTGCTCGATCGCCGTCACGGTGGCGTTGGCCGGTTGCTTCAGTCCCAGACGGTTAACCGCCTGCTGGAAACGTTCGCGGTCTTCCGCGCGGTCAATGGCATCCGGGCTGGTGCCGATGACCGGCACCCCGGCCGCTTCCAGCGCACGCGCCAGCTTCAGCGGCGTCTGCCCGCCGTATTGCACGATAACGCCCTTCGGCTGCTCGATACGCACGATTTCCAGCACGTCTTCCAGCGTAACCGGTTCAAAGTACAAACGGTCGGAGGTGTCATAGTCGGTCGAAACGGTTTCAGGGTTGCAGTTCACCATGATGGTTTCATAACCGTCTTCGCGCAGCGCCAGCGAGGCATGAACGCAGCAGTAGTCGAACTCGATGCCCTGACCGATACGGTTTGGCCCGCCGCCCAGCACCATGATTTTATCCCGATCCTGATTCGGGTTGGCTTCGCACTCATCCTCATAGGTGGAGTACATATAGGCGGTGTCGGTGGCGAATTCCGCCGCGCAGGTATCTACGCGCTTGTAAACCGGGTGCAGGTCGAACTTATCGCGCAGTTTGCGGATTTCGCTTTCCGCCACGCCGGCCAACGTCGCCAGACGCGCATCGGCAAAACCCTTGCGCTTGAGCAGACGCAGGAACGCCGCATCCAGCGCGGTCACGCCTTTTTCCGCCACCTGTTCTTCCAGACGCACCAGCTCTTCAATTTGCACCAGGAACCAGCGGTCGATGTTGGTCAGATTAAAGACGCCGTCGACGGACATGCCGGCGCGAAACGCATCGGCGATATACCAAACCCGATCGGCGCCCGCATCTTTCAGTTCGCGGCGGATTGTGGTCAATGCCTGCGGATCGTCCAGATCCACCTGCGGATCGAACCCGGTCGCGCCGACTTCCAGACCGCGCAGCGCTTTCTGTAGCGACTCCTGCTGCGTACGGCCGATCGCCATCACTTCGCCTACGGATTTCATCTGCGTGGTCAAACGGTTATTGGCGCCCGCAAATTTTTCAAAGTTAAAACGCGGGATCTTCGTGACGACATAATCAATGGAAGGCTCGAACGATGCCGGCGTACGTCCGCCGGTAATGTCGTTCATCAGTTCATCCAGCGTATAGCCGACGGCCAGTTTGGCGGCGATTTTCGCAATCGGGAAACCGGTCGCTTTGGACGCCAGCGCGGAAGAACGGGAAACGCGCGGGTTCATCTCGATAACGATCAGACGGCCATTTTTCGGGTTTACCGCGAACTGCACGTTCGAACCGCCGGTTTCCACGCCGATTTCACGCAGTACCGCCATCGAGGCGTTACGCATGATTTGGTACTCTTTATCGGTCAGGGTTTGCGCCGGCGCGACGGTTATCGAATCACCGGTGTGGATCCCCATGGCGTCAAAGTTTTCTATCGAGCAGACGATGATGCAGTTGTCGCTTTTATCGCGCACCACTTCCATTTCATACTCTTTCCAGCCAATCAGCGATTCGTCAATCAGCAGCTCTTTGGTGGGAGAGAGATCCAGACCGCGCTCGCAGATTTCTTCAAACTCTTCGCGGTTATAGGCAATCCCGCCGCCGGTGCCGCCCATGGTAAAGGACGGACGGATAATACAGGGGAAACCGACATCGGCGGCGACGGCCAGCGCCTCTTCCATATTATGCGCGATGCCGGAACGCGCGGTATCCAGACCGATTTTCTTCATCGCCACGTCAAAGCGGCGGCGATCTTCGGCCTTATCAATGGCGTCGGCGGTGGCGCCGATCATGGTGACGCCGAATTCAGCCAGCACGCCCTGACGCTCCAGCTCCAGCGCGCAGTTCAACGCCGTCTGACCGCCCATGGTCGGCAATACCGCATCCGGACGCTCTTTTTCGATTATTTTGCGCACCACTTCCCAATGAATCGGCTCGATATAGGTGGCGTCGGCCATTTCCGGGTCGGTCATGATGGTGGCCGGGTTCGAGTTCACCAGAATGACGCGGTACCCCTCTTCGCGCAGCGCTTTGCACGCCTGCGCGCCGGAGTAGTCAAACTCACAGGCCTGGCCGATAACAATCGGGCCGGCGCCCAGAATCAGGATGCTTTTAATATCTGTACGTTTTGGCATTTTCTCGCTCCTGATTATTTCGCTGAAGAACGGTAAGTCTTGATCAATTCAATAAAGTGGTCGAAAAACGGCGCCGCATCGTGCGGGCCGGGGCTGGCTTCCGGGTGTCCCTGAAAACTGAACGCCGCTTTGTCGGTGCGGTGAATCCCCTGCACCGTGTGGTCGAACAGCGATTTGTGCGTCACCCGCAGAGTGGCGGGCAGATCGTTTTCATCCACCGCAAAACCGTGGTTCTGAGCGGTGATCATCACGCGATTATTATCCAGATCTTTTACCGGATGATTGCCGCCGTGGTGGCCAAGCTTCATTTTGACCGTCTTCGCCCCGCTCGCCAGCGCCAGCAACTGGTGGCCGAGGCAGATGCCGAATACCGGGATATCGGTGTCCAGAAAGGCTTTAATCGCCCGAATGGCGTAGTCGCAAGGCTGCGGGTCGCCCGGACCGTTCGACAGGAAGATGCCGTCCGGATCCAGTTTCAACACTTCCTCCGCCGGGGTCTGCGCCGGCACCACCGTCAGTCGGCAGCCTCTGTCCACCAACAGGCGCAGAATGTTGCGCTTGACGCCATAGTCGTAGGCCACCACATGGTACGGCAGTTCGCTTTCCTGCGTATCGGCGGGCAAATCGCCTTCCAATGTCCAGCTCCCCTGCAACCAGCGATAGCTCTCCGTTGTCGTGACCTCTTTCGCCAGATCCATCCCCTTCAGCCCAGGGAAAGCCTGCGCTTTTTCCAGCGCGAGCTCGGCATTCGGCTCGTCGCCCGCGATGATGCAGCCGTTCTGAGCGCCTTTCTCCCGCAGCAGGCGGGTCAGTTTGCGGGTATCGATATCGGCGATGGCGACAACGTTATTGCGCTTCAGGTACTCCGACAGGCTTTCTTCACTGCGGTAGTTGCTGGCGATCAACGGCAGGTCGCGGATTACCAGACCTTGAGCCTGGATGGATGGAGATTCTTCATCGGTTTTGTTGGCGCCGACATTACCGATATGGGGATAAGTGAGAGTGACGATCTGGCGGGAATAGGATGGATCAGTAAGGATTTCTTGATATCCGGTCATCGACGTATTGAAGACCACTTCCCCCACTGCCGTCCCTTCAGCCCCGATGGCCCGACCATGGAATTGGGTTCCGTCTTCCAGAACCAATAGCGCTGACTTAATCAAAACACCCTCCAAGGAATAAAAAATCATGTTATTTGCATATTAATTCAGATTAATCGATCTAAATCAACGCAAAAACCACCTTCAAGGTAAATTTTTGGCAAATTGGGCGCATTTTAATGACGGCCGGCTGAATTGTCCACTTCAACCGCACTTTTTCTCTTCTTTTACTGCTTTACACCTTAAAACCTCTCCCTCGCCCTTAAAAAGGGATGTTAACTAGGGAAAGAAAACGGTTGCCAACTCATGTGACTGAAAAAAAGCGCAACAATCAACCAACACGGACAATTTCATGCTTTCCGTGCGCGCAATCGGCCTGAAAAAACAAGAAAACACACAAAAATAACAGACTAAACAAAAAAACAACGATAAAATAAAAAAATACAAGTAGAGACATATAATCGCTACTTGTATCAATACATTAAAAAAATATTTTTTTATAAATCTTCCAATCCGAGCACATCTTTCATATCAAAAAGGCCGCTTTTCTTATCCTTCAACCATATTGCAGCACGAACCGCGCCATTTGCAAAGGTCATGCGGCTGGAAGCCTTGTGGGTAATCTCTACCCGCTCGCCGATATCCGCAAACATGGCGGTATGTTCGCCGACGATATCACCGGCCCGCACGGTCGCAAAACCAATGCTTTGCGGATCGCGCTCTCCGGTATGCCCTTCCCGCGCGTAAACGGCGCAGGTTTTCAGGTCCCGCCCCAGCGCGCCGGCGATTGCTTCGCCCATCGCCAGCGCCGTTCCTGAAGGCGCATCCACTTTATGGCGATGGTGAGCCTCGATAATTTCGATATCGGTGTAATCCCCCATGACTTTGGCGGCTTTCTCCAACAGTTTCAGCATGACATTCACACCGACGCTGAAATTCGCGGCGAAAACAATACCGATATCTTGTGCGGCGTCGCGAATCGCGGCCTTTCCCTGATCATCAAAGCCGGTGGTGCCGATGACCAGGGATTTGCGGTGCTGACGGCAAAATGCCAGGTGAGTCAGGGTACCTTCAGGACGGGTAAAATCGATAAGCACGTCAAATTCATCACGAACGGCATCCAGGCTATCGCTCACCGTCACGCCGGATTTGCCCAGCCCCGCCAGTTCGCCGGCATCAGCGCCCAGCAGCGACGAACCCTGGCGTTCCAACGCCGCGCCCAGTACGGCGCCTTCAATTTGCGCAACCGCTTGAATCAGCTGACGTCCCATGCGGCCGCCGGCGCCGGCAACCGCGATACGGATCGTTGAATCCTTCATTTTTATCTCTCTCTGCTATTTCCGCTATGACATGCACAGTAGGTTAACGGGCGTGAAGCTCTACCGCCAGCGCATTTATAAGCGGATTAGAAATTTATGTCAGTGGGAAAATTATATCAGTAAAAACCGTCATAACCGTTCGCCCAAACGAAAATCTCACCGGCAATAACGCATAAACATGCATTTTTATCGGCGTATTATCAATCGGCGATGAGGGCGATTCAGACGGGGGGAAGAGACGCGCCAGGCGTCCGTCAGCAAAAAAACGGCGGAGAAGACCGTTTCTCCGCCGCAATAAACTTAATCGATTTGCTTCACCTCAACGCGAAGCTCTTTCGGGACTTCAAAAACGATATTTTCTTCCCGCCCCTGAATTTCAACCGTCACCTGTCCGCCCAGCGCCTGTAAACGACTGAGCACCTGCTGCACCAGAATATCCGGCGCCGATGCGCCGGCCGTCACGCCGACATGACCGATACCCGCCAGCCAGTCTTCCTGAATATCTTCCGCGGTATCGATCAGATAAGCGGCTTTACCGGCGCGCTGCGCCAGCTCCGCCAACCGATTGGAGTTAGACGAGTTCTTTGACCCCACCACCAGCACCACGTCAGCCATGGCGGCCAGGTTGCGCACCGCTTCCTGACGATTGGTGGTGGCATAACAGATATCGTCTTTCCGCGGGCCGATAATACGCGGGAAGCGCTCACGCAGCGCGTCGATTACTGCAGAAGTATCATCCACCGACAGCGTGGTTTGCGTCATGAAACACAGGTTGTTTTCATCCTTTACCTGCAACCGCCACACGTCATCCGGCGACTCCACCAGGTACATACCGCCCTCGGCATTGCTGTACTGCCCCATCGTGCCTTCCACTTCCGGGTGTCCGGCATGGCCGATCAGGATAGCCTCCACCCCTTTCCGGCTCGCTCGCGCCACTTCCATATGCACTTTCGTCACCAACGGACAGGTCGCATCAAAGACCGTCAAATCCCGACTTTTAGCCTCATTGCGCACGGCCTGAGATACGCCGTGCGCGGAGAAAATCAAAATCGATCCGTCCGGCACTTCATCTATCTGTTCAATAAATATCGCGCCACGTTCACGGAGTCCGTTGACGACATAGCGGTTATGCACCACTTCATGGCGCACATAAATCGGCGTGCCGAATATCTCCAGCGCCCGTTCAACAATACTGATGGCACGATCAACCCCGGCACAAAAGCCGCGCGGGTTAGCCAGCAAGATCTGCATGCGGAACCTCCTGCCGAGATGGATCAATATCCAACACTTCCAGATCGAACGTAATAGATTGGCCGGCCAGCGGGTGGTTAAAATCCACCGTAACGGACTCTTCCGTCACATCACGGATAATACCCGGCATATCATTCCCGCCGACGCCGCTGAACAACATAATCGTTCCCACGTCCGGTATTCCCGTTTCGGCAAAATCGCGACGCAGGAAAAACTGGATCATATCAGGGTTTACCGGGCCAAAAGCCGATTCCGGCGGCAAGGTGAATCGCCGTTGCTCGCCGCGCTTCAAGCCTTGCAGATGTTGTTCCAGCTCTGCGGACAAACTGTCATCCCCCAGACGGAACAACGCGGGCTTACCGCTTTCACGGGTGGATTCCGCCACCGTACCGTTTTCCAGGGTCAGGGTGAAATGCACCAGCACGGCGCTGTTGCTCTGTACAGTCTCAGACATCAGTGACCCTTTTGCTTAGCCGAATCATCATGCTTATTGACAAAACCTTCCAGCACGATGAGCGCAGCACCAATACAGATTGCGCTGTCCGCCAGATTGAAGGTGGCGAAATGCCAGTTGCCGACATAGAAGTCGATAAAATCGACGACAAAACCATGCCACATCCGGTCAAACAGGTTGCCCAGTGCGCCGCCGATAATCAGCGCATAGGCGATGTTATTGAGCTTATGGCGCGCGCTGCCGCGATACATCATCACCAGCAGGGCGATAACGATGGCGATGGCGATGCCGGCGAAAAACCAGCGCTGCCAACCGCCCTTGTCCGCCAGAAAACTGAACGCCGCGCCGTAATTACGGGCATAGTGCAGATTCAGATACGGAATCAGCGGCTGCGTCTCTCCCAGCGCAAAGTTCGATAAAATCCACTGTTTGCTGCCCAGGTCGACAACCAGAACCAACAGCGCCAGCCACAGCCAGCGCAACCCACTCGAACAGATCGATTTATTCATCAGACAAATTTACGCTCTTCGCCTTTGCCGCCGACGTTGGTCGCGCAGCGACCACAAATGTCGGGATGATCGGTGTCAGTACCGATATCTGACTCATAATGCCAGCACCGCGGACACTTATGTCCTTCCGCCTTGCTTAAGGCAATTTTCAATCCGGGTAGTTCAGTGCTCTGCGCATCGGCCGGCGCATTTTCATACAGATCGACCTTGGCTTTGGAGGTCAGCAGAGCGAAATGCAATTCCTGCTGCAACTGATTCAGCTTATCCGCCAGAGCGGCATCGGCATACAACGTGACGGACGCCTCCAGCGATCCGCCGATACGCTTGTCGTTACGCGCTTGCTCGATCACCTTATTCACTTCGCTACGGACTTTCAGGATATCGGCCCAGAATGCGTCGTTCATGCTCTCAGCCGTATCCAGACCGAACAAACCGTCATACCACTCTTCGGTAAACACATACTGCGCGCGTTCTCCCGGCAGGTATCCCCAGATCTCATCCGCGGTGAAGGACAGAATCGGGGCCATCCAGCGCACCAGCGCCTCGGAGATGTGATACAACGCCGTCTGGCAGCTGCGACGGGCGATGCTGTCGCTCTTCGCGGTGTACTGACGGTCCTTGATGATATCAAGATAGAATGAGCCCATCTCGATAGAGCAAAACTGCATCAGACGCTGCACCACGCGGTGGAAATCGTAGCTGTCGTAGGCTTCGACGATCTCTTCCTGCGCCGCTTGCGCGCAGCCGACCGCCCAGCGATCCAGCACCACCATCTCTTCCGGTTTTACGCTATCCTTTTTCGGGTCGAACCCGTTCAGGTTAGCCAGCAGGAAGCGCGCGGTGTTGCGGATACGGCGATAGGCGTCCGCGGAACGTTTCAGGATCTCATCGGACACGGCGATTTCGCCGGAGTAATCCGTTGAACCGATCCACAGACGCAGAATATCGCCGCCCAGTTTGTTCATCACGTCCTGCGGGCTGACGGTATTGCCGATGGATTTGGACATTTTGCGTCCCTGACCATCCACGGTGAAACCGTGCGTCAATACCTGACGATATGGCGCCTTGCCTTTAATCGCCGTAGAAATCATCAAAGAGGACATAAACCAGCCGCGATGCTGATCGGAACCTTCCAGATACATATCCGCCGAATGGCCGCCGAATTCTGGACGAACGTCAACCACGGAGGCATGGGTCGATCCGGAGTCGAACCAGACGTCCAGCGTATCGGGAACCTTAACGTAATTCTCGGCATCGGCGCCCAGCACCTCTTTCGGGTCAAGATCCCACCATGCCTGGATCCCATCCTGCTCAACGCGTTTCGCCACTTCTTCAATCAATTCTTTGGTGCGCGGATGCAGCTCTTCCGTCTCTTTATGGACGAAAAGCGACATCGGCACGCCCCAGGTGCGTTGACGGGAAATACACCAGTCGGGACGGTTGGCGACCATCGCTTCAATACGCGCCTGACCCCAATCCGGGATCCACTGAACGCCTTTGATCTCAGACAGCGACTGCTTGCGCAACCCTTTCTGATCCATACTGATAAACCACTGCGGCGTCGCACGGAAGATGATCGGGGTTTTATGACGCCAGCAGCACGGATAGCTGTGCAGCAGCTTTTCCAGATGCAGGAGCGCGCCGTGTTCGCGCAGAATCTCAACAACGATATCGTTGGCCTTGAAGACGAATTTACCATCCAGTTCCGGGTAGGTGCCGGTCAGGTAACAACCATTCGGCCCGACCGGATTGGCGACTTCCAGCCCATATTGCTGTCCGATGACATAGTCGTCCGGACCATGGCCGGGCGCGGTATGCACCGCGCCGGTACCGGCATCCAGCGTAACGTGATCGCCCAAAATCGCCGGCACATCGAAGCCCATGAACGGGTGCTGGAAGCGTAACAGTTCAAGATCGCTGCCTTGGCATTCGCCCAGGACTTGCCAATGGTCGACGCCGATACGCTTCATCACGCTTTCAACCAGGTCGGCGGCAAGGATCAGCGCCTGCCCTTCGATCTGCACCAACTGATAGACAAATCCCGCATTCAGTGAAATCGCGCGGTTAGCCGGCAGCGTCCACGGCGTGGTGGTCCAGATAACCAGGGAAAGCGGGCCATCAACCTGCTTCACGCCGAATTTGGCGCTGACGGCGTCGGCATCAACGGCGTTAAAAGCCACATCGATGGAAGGTGAGGTTTTGTCATAGTACTCCACTTCCGCTTCCGCCAGCGCAGAGCCGCAATCGGCACACCAGTGAACCGGCTTGGCGCCTTTGTGCAGGTGGCCGTTTTCAATAACCCGACCCAGGGTGCGGATGATGTTGGCTTCCGTCTCAAAATCCATCGTCAGGTACGGATGATCCCAGTCGCCCAGCACGCCCAGTCGGATAAAATCTTTCTTCTGGCCGGCAACCTGCTCCGCCGCGTATTTACGGCATTCGGCGCGGAATTCCGCGGCGCTGACTTTTTCGCCCGGCTTGCCGATAAGCTGCTCGACTTTCAGTTCGATCGGCAGACCATGGCAGTCCCAGCCGGGTATATACGGCGAGTCATAGCCCGACAGGGTTTTAGACTTAACGATAATATCTTTAAGAATTTTATTAACTGAGTGACCAATATGAATACTGCCATTCGCATAGGGAGGGCCATCGTGCAGGATAAAGGTTTTTTTGCCCTTTTTCGCATGGCGAATAATCCCGTACAGATCCTGTTCATACCAACGTTGCAGCATGCCAGGTTCACGCTTGGCCAAATCGCCACGCATCGGGAACCCTGTTTCCGGCAAGTTCAGGGTAGTCTTATAGTCACTCATTAGATTCTCGATTTCGTCTTCGGCTAGAAAAATTAAACCGGTGTCTTTAGCCCGAAAAACATCCGGGCCGTCACCACATCGTCAGCGATTTGTCGCTTTAGCGCCTCAAGCGAAGCAAACCGCTGTTCATTACGTATCTTTTTACGCAGCACCACTTCTATATGACGACCGTATAAATTCATCGTCGTATCCAGCAGATGTACCTCAAGCTGCTGGCGCTTGTCGCCGGTTACCGTCGGACGCGAGCCAATATTGGCCACGCCCGGCACCGGCTCATCACCCAGCCCATATACGCTGACGGCATAGACGCCCTTGACCGGCGATACCTGCCGCTTTAACGGCAGATTGGCCGTGGGGAAACCTATCGTTCTCCCCAGAGCATTACCATGAACCACTCGCCCGGAAATGCTATAAGGGTGTCCCAACAGGTTTTCCGCCCGCGTTAAATCATCGTTCATGAGCGCCTCACGGATGGCCGTGCTGCTGACTCGTTTACCATCATTACAGAATGAAGCCGTACTGATAACCTCAAATCCAGCATCGACGCCAGCTTTCTGTAATAACAGGAAATCCCCTTGTCGACCAGCCCCGAAACGAAAGTCATCCCCGACCACCAGAAACCTGACACCCAGCTTTTCCACCAGTAAGGTAGAAATAAAAGTTTGCGCATCATTGGCGGCGAAGCGAGCGTCAAACTTGACGCACAGCAGGTAGTCGACGCCCGCTTTTTTCAGATAATTCACTTTATCGCGCAGACTCGTCAACCGCGCCGGCGCTCTCTCGGCTGAGAACAGTTCCTGGGGTTGTGGTTCAAAGATCATGACCATCACAGGAAGACCGCGGGACTGACCTTCCTGCTTCAAGCGTTCCAGCAGCATCTGGTGTCCGCGGTGTACGCCGTCAAAATTACCAATAGTGAGCACACAACCATAATGGCGCGCCCGAAGATTGTGTATACCGCGAATTAGCTGCATAGCTGGCTCAGAACAAATGGGTTAAAATAATGGAAATCGGCGGATTATACCTTGTACAGCGAGTAAGGTTAACCCGCGATTCGCGCCTTTTGCAGCCGGCGGGGCCGATACCGTCGCTATTTTTGACGTTTTGCCGCCGCCCATCGGCGTCTTCCCGGCAAGAGAGCAGGCATTGCGCCGGGGTTTTCTCGGCGATGATCTGTTTTACCGGCGATTAATCACCTCCGGGTAAATTTATGACGTGAAAAGCTGTATTCCACCGCGTGAAGCTGTTAAAATCCTGCGCCATCACAACGTAACAAGCGTTGACGTACAAACGACGCTTATTTGCACAAATCCATTGACAAACGAAGGCTAAAAGGGCATATTCCTCGGCCTTTGAATTGTCCTCGATAGAATATATTTGGGAGTTGGACCTTGGCTAATATCAAATCAGCTAAGAAACGCGCCGTACAATCTGAGAAGCGCCGCAAGCATAACGCAAGCCGTCGCTCCATGATGCGTACTTTCATCAAGAAAGTATACGCGGCGATCGCTGCTGGCGATAAAGAAGCGGCACAGAATGCGTTTAATGATATGCAACCGATCGTGGATCGCCAGGCAAGCAAAGGCCTGATCCATAAGAACAAAGCTGCACGTCATAAATCCAATCTGGTTGCGCGCATCAACGCTATGCAATAATTGCGATTTTGCATATTGTTGTTGAAAAAACCGGCTCTGGCCGGTTTTTTTGTGCCTGTCATTTCCGGCGATTGCCCGCCATAAAAAAACGTCAGGAACGTTTTTAAACGTCGCTTGCGACGGCCTGAAGGGTGGCGGGCAGGGATTGCCCGCCATAAAAAAACCGGCCGCTGATTCGCCGACCGGTTTTTCCGTCTTATCCCACTGGCAATAAAAAGCGCGTCAGCGAGTCAGATCGTCAAAAAACTTCTTCACGCCGTCGAAGAAGCTTTTAGAGCGCGGACTGTTTCTTTCGCCCGATGGGCCGCCAAAACTCTCTTCCAGCTCTTGCAGCAGCTGCCGTTGCCGCTCGTTCAGGCTGACAGGCGTTTCCACCACGACCCGGCACAGCAGATCGCCCTGTACGCCGCCCCGTACCGACTTCACGCCCTTGCCGCGCATGCGAAACAGCTTCCCGGTTTGCGTTTCAGCCGGCACTTTCAGCTTCACGCGCCCATCCAGCGTCGGGACTTCAATTTCTCCGCCCAGTGCGGCCATAGCAAAGTTAATCGGCACCTCGCAGTACAAATTATTTTCTTCACGCTGGAAGATCGGATGCGCTTTTACCTGAACCTGAACGTACAAATCGCCCGCCGGCGCGCCATGCTCCCCGGCTTCCCCCTCTCCGGACAGGCGGATCCGATCGCCGGTGTCCACCCCGGCGGGGATCTTCACCGATAGCGTCTTGCTCTTTTCTACGCGGCCATGACCATGACATTTCGTGCATGGATCTTTAATGATTTTCCCGCGGCCATGACAGTGCGGACAAGCCTGTTGGACAGTAAAAAAGCCCTGACGCATTTGCACCTGACCATTACCATGACAGGTCGGACAGGTGACGGGCGAACTACCGGGCTTGGATCCGCTGCCATGGCAGGTATCGCACTCTTCCAAGGTTGGGATACGGATCTCTTTGGTGACGCCGCGGACAGCCTCTTCCAGCGTCAGTTCCATGTTATAGCGGAGATCGGAACCGCGACTCGCGCGCTGACGACGACCGCCGCCAAAGATATCGCCGAACACGTCGCCAAAAATATCACCGAAATCGGCGCCGCCGCCGCCAAAACCGCCGCCGCCTCCCATACCACCTTGTTCAAATGCAGCATGGCCGTACTGATCGTAGGCGGCACGTTTCTGCGAGTCGGTGAGGATCTCGTAAGCTTCTTTAATCTCTTTGAACCGTGCTTCGGCATTTTGGTCACCAGGATTACGATCCGGGTGAAACTTCATCGCCAGACGCTTATAAGCCTTTTTGATTTCACGCTCATCGGCATCTTTAGCAACGCCTAAAATCTCGTAATAGTCTTGCTTCGCCATTCTTTTTTTCCTGCCCTCAACATGCGTGCACGGGCGCAGAGTTTCCTCAACGCCCGTGCTGGTTGCCAGCAACAGTCCTTCGTCACCGTTACTGCGCCCGCTTAAGGGCGATTACTTTTTATCTTTTACTTCTTCAAACTCGGCATCGACTACATCGTCGTCTTTACGAGCAGAAGTATCGTTAGCGCCCGCCGCGCCTTCAGCGCCAGCCTGTGCCTGCTGCTGAGACGCTTCCAGCAGTTTACCGGAAGCCTGAACCAGCGCCTGGATTTTCGCTTCGATATCCGCTTTGTCTTCGCCTTTCAGCGCGCTTTCCAGCGCTTTCAGGGCGTCGTCAATGGCGGTTTTATCATCAGCGGCCAGATTATCACCGATTTCTTCCAGTTGCTTACGCGTGCTGTGCAGCAGGTGATCGCCCTGGTTGCGCGTTTGAACCAGCTCTTCGAACTTACGGTCGGATTCCGCGTTCGCTTCCGCATCGCGCACCATTTTCTGGATTTCATCTTCATTCAGACCAGAAGAGGCTTTGATCGTGATTTTCTGTTCACGGCCGCTGTTTTTATCCTTGGCGGAAACGTGCAGGATACCGTCAGCATCGATATCGAAGGTGACTTCGATCTGAGGCATGCCGCGCGGCGCGGGCTGGATGCCATCCAGGTTGAACTGACCCAGCGACTTGTTATCCTGCGCACGCTTACGTTCACCCTGTAGGACATGAATCGTCACCGCAGACTGATTATCTTCCGCCGTAGAGAAAACCTGGCTGTGTTTCGTCGGGATCGTGGTGTTCTTGGCAATCAGCGACGTCATCACACCGCCCATCGTTTCGATGCCCAGCGACAGCGGAGTCACATCCAGCAGCAGAACGTCTTTCACATCGCCGGACAGTACGCCGCCCTGAACCGCAGCACCGATAGCAACGGCTTCATCCGGGTTAACATCTTTACGCGGCTCTTTACCGAAGAAGTCAGCAACTTTCTTCTGAACCAACGGCATACGGGTCTGACCGCCGACCAGAATCACGTCTTGTACTTCAGAAACGGACAGGCCGGCATCCTTCAGCGCCACCTTCAGCGGTTCCAGAGAACGATTAACCAGATCTTCGACCAACGATTCCAGTTTGGCGCGCGTCACTTTAATGTTCAGGTGTTTCGGGCCTGTCGCATCCGCAGTGATGTACGGCAGGTTAACGTCGGTCTGCTGCGCGGAGGAAAGTTCGATTTTCGCTTTTTCCGCCGCTTCTTTCAGACGCTGCATCGCCAGCGGATCGTTGCGCAGATCGAAGCCCTGTTCTTTCTTGAATTCGTCTACCAGATAGTTAATCAAACGGCTGTCGAAGTCTTCGCCGCCCAGGTGGGTATCACCGTTGGTCGCCAGAACCTCAAAGGTTTTTTCGCCATCAACTTCATCGATTTCGATAATAGAGATATCGAATGTACCGCCACCCAGGTCATATACCGCGATAGTGCGGTTGCCGACTTCTTTATCCAAACCGTACGCCAGCGCAGCCGCTGTCGGTTCGTTGATAATACGTTTTACTTCCAGACCAGCGATACGGCCGGCGTCTTTGGTCGCCTGACGCTGCGCATCGTTGAAGTAAGCAGGTACGGTAATAACCGCTTCAGTGACCGGTTCGCCCAGATAATCTTCCGCTGTTTTCTTCATTTTCTTCAGCACTTCGGCTGAAATTTGCGGCGGAGCCATTTTCTGGCCTTTCACTTCCAACCAGGCATCGCCGTTGTCGGCTTCAACGATTTTGTACGGCATGATATTGGTATCACGCTGCACTTCTTCATCTTTGAAACGACGGCCAATCAGACGTTTAATTGCAAACAACGTATTTTGCGGGTTAGTCACCGCCTGACGTTTAGCCGGCTGGCCAACCAGAGTCTCACCGTCTTGCGTGTAAGCAATGATTGAAGGCGTCGTGCGATCGCCTTCGCTGTTTTCCAGTACTTTAACCTGCGTACCGTCCATAATCGCTACACAAGAGTTGGTTGTACCCAGGTCGATACCAATAATCTTACCCATCTAAACATCTCCACTAATAAAGTCATATTCGGTGTGGTAGTTCAACCTACTATGCGGGCGAAATGTTGTTTTTCAACTGCACAACATCGTTTTTCGCTTCCCCGGCCCCATATTTCAATGATACCCGGCAAGCTCAACGGCCCGACACAACCCTTTTTATTCGGTCAAACTGTTTTGGTTGAAAATAAGATGGGGTCAACAATTCCATCATCAAGGGGGGGAGATGAAAAAAAAGTGGGCTTTATCCCTTGCTCGATCAAACTATTCTTGATCCGCCATATTGTATCCCTTCAAACCGCCCGATATGATGCCGCGCCCGCCACAAAAAAATTTTCAGGAAAAATTTTTGACGTTGCATAACAACGGCCCGAGAGGGTGGCGGGCAAGGATAGACCGCCACAAAAAGGGACATTCCCGGCGTGATGGCGACAAGCGCACCGTAATAAAAAACCTAAATCCCAAAGTGCTTGAAGTCGCCGCTACCCCGGCATCAACGTCGAGTGCGAAAGGGAATATCAACTATCTGTTATTGCTGAGGATTTATGCACTCGAACAAGTTGGCGAACCCCGGCCCGTTAGGATTGATGGGTTTCGGGATGACGACGATTTTATTAAATCTGCATAACGCAGGCTTTTTCCCGCTCTCTTCCATTATTCTTAGTATGGGCATCTTTTACGGAGGCATTGCCCAAATTCTGGCTGGTTTACTGGAATATAAAAAAGGAAATACCTTCGGCGTTACCGCATTCACCTCTTATGGCGCTTTCTGGTTAACTTTGGTCGGCATTCTGATGCTGCCCAAAATGGGTCTGGCGGAACCCAGCGATGCCCGCTTCCTGGGGGTATTCCTCGGTCTGTGGGGTATTTTCACCCTGTTTATGTTCTTCGGAACATTACGCGCCAACTTTGCGTTACAGTTTGTGTTCGCCAGTCTGACCGTGCTGTTCGCCTTACTGGCAATCGGTAATTTTACCGGCAACCATGCGCTGCTGACCTTTGCCGGCTTCGAAGGCATCATCTGTGGCGCAAGCGCCATTTATCTGGCGATGGCGGAAGTCATCAACGAACAATCAGGCCGCAAAATTCTGCCGATAGGCGAACGTCGCGCATGAATGTAAAAAACAGCGCCGCCCGGATGGGCCGGCGCTGTTTTATGCTCGGCGACAAAAGCGTATTAAACGCCGACCGTTGAACGCGAATCCTCTTCGCCGATAGCCTGGGGCGTTTCCTCGCTATTCAGATCGCGGTGCAAATAGATCCCCATCAACACCCCAAGCCCCGCCAGCGTTAACACATACCAGGCCGGAGCCAACGGCGTCGCCTTCATCATCAAGGTGACGAAAATCGGCGTTAATCCGCCAAAAATGGCGTAAGACACATTATAGGAAAATGAAATGCCGGAAAAACGTACTTCAGCCGGAAACGCCCGCACCATCACGTAGGGAACCGCACCGACGACCCCGACGCTGAATCCGACGAGCGCATACCCGACGAACAGTAATTCCGCATTGCTTGCCGCAACACTGTAGAAAAACCAACTGCACACGCCAAGGAACAAGCTGCCGCCGATAAAAATCTTGCTGGCGCCATAGCGATCGATCAACAAACCGGCAGCGACGCAGCCGAACATCAGGGTGATCGTCGCCAGGCTGTTTGCCTGCAATGCCAACGCAGCGGAGATGCCATAGACTTTCTGCAAATAAGTCGGCGCCATAAGCAGAACCACCACAATGCAGGCCGACAACATCCAGGTAAGCAGCATGGAGACCACGACCGCCCGCTTATGATTAACGACCACGGATTTCAACGGCATTTCTGACGCCAGCTTTTTATGCGCCTGCATTTCAATGAAGATGGGGGTTTCCTGCAACCAGCGCCGTAAATACATGGCGACCAGACCGAAAATCCCACCGATGAAGAAGGGTAAACGCCAGACGCCGGCCAATAGCTGTTCGGGGGTAAAGAAAGTGTTCAGCAAGGTGGCGATCATGGATCCCAGTAGAATCCCCACCGTCAGGCCGGCAGTCAACACGCCGCAGGCGAAGCCGATGCGCGCGCGCGGAACATGCTCCGCGACAAAGACCCATGCCCCTGGCACTTCTCCGCCAATCGCCGCGCCTTGCAGTATACGCATCAGCAACAGCAATAACGGCGCGGCAATGCCGATAGATTGATAAGTGGGCAACATCCCCATCGCCAGCGTAGGCAGAGCCATCAGCAAAATGCTTAGACTAAACATTTTTTTACGCCCGACCAGGTCGCCGAAATGAGCCATGATAATGCCGCCAAGCGGACGAGCCAGATAACCGGCGGCGAAAATGCCGAAGGTCTGAACCTGACGCAGCCACTCAGGGATATCGGCGGGGAAAAAGAGATCGCCGATAACCGCCGCGAAAAAGACGAAAATGATGAAATCATAGAACTCCAGCGCGCCGCCGAGCGCGGCCAGAGAAAGCGTTTTGTAATCCTGTCGGTTTAATCGACTATGTGGTTGCTGATGCTCGCGTTCCATAAATTACCGTGCAGTGCCAGTGTGAGGATAAAGAAATCTTGCCGTAAAGTGTAAAGGCAGAATTACTATACCGGCAAAATATTTATACACCAGCAAAGCTGAATCTTATTCCTGAAATTGCTGAACTTCAGTTTTTTATTTCGCGTATGGCATTTTTAGGACGAAAAGCTGCTACTACCTGCGGATCGGTTTCAACGTAAGGCCCTTCCAGTAGTTGTATACAATAAGGAACACTGGCAAAAATTCCGGCGACGATGACCTTGCCGTCAGCATCTTTCAGGCCTTCCAGCGTTTCTTTGATGGATTTGGGCTGCCCCGGCAAATTAAGGATCAGCGCATGCTTACGAATCACTCCCACCTGCCTTGAGAGGATCGCCGTCGGCACAAATTGCAGGCTGATTTGACGCATTTGTTCACCGAAGCCCGGCATCTCGCGGTCGGCGATCGCCAGCGTCGCGTCGGGCGTGACATCGCGACGCGCGGGTCCGGTGCCGCCAGTCGTCAGCACCAGATGACAACCGCCTTCATCAACCAGTTCGCATAACGTTTGTTCAATCAGCAATTGTTCATCCGGAACCAGACGGGTTTCGATTTCAAAAGGCGTCGTCAATGCAGACGCCAGCCAGACTTCCAGCGCAGGGATGCCTTTATCCTGATAAACCCCGCTGGATGCCCGATCGGAAATGGAGACCAAACCAACACGCAATACGTTCATAACCACCCTCTAATAAAATAAAAACCAATTTTATCAGGATATTGTCCGAGTTGAGCACCTATAGTGAGAAATGTTATACGCCCGGTTCATCACCTGAGATAGCAGGTCAAACCGGTAGATGATAATAATCATGAAATACGTTTTTTAAATGAAATACATGCTTTTTAAGCTGCGCGTCACTGACGTTGAGTTTAAAAAGGTAATAGCGGCTGAGTGATTACCATTGCTAATCAAACACGCATCGGCGTTTTCTCAATATAGCTGCTTACACAAAGAAAAAGAAGGCGGCAATCATCATTACACTCACCAGTCTTTGGATAATATGGTAAAGTTAGCAGGTATTTTCGTATATAAAGATAATAAGTAAAAAAGTCACACCAAGGAAGTATTCATGAATGGCGCTAAATACAAGATATTAGAACTTTTTTCTCACCCAATATCCGCTTTTGTTATTTTTGGTTTTATTTCCTTTTCCGTCGCTATCATTGCCATGCATGAATCAAACAAAAGAACCTGGAGAGTAGAGAAGCACGACCTGGATTCAATAATTAAAACTTATGAATCATATAATTCCGGCGACGTAACAGACACCGATATAACCGAAAAGACAGGGCGTTATCTTTCCGCACGAATGAGAACCTTTGCATTTAATACCCGCGACGTTCGTGGTGAATGCATCAATAGATTATCGGTCTCAGAGTTGAAATTTAATGACATGACCATTATTCGAGTGTGCCAGAATAAACTGCCCTCAATCGGGGCGTTTGCGGGGAAGGACACGCTCACCGTCATTTTTCCTATTCTGTCGTCGCATGACGACCTGCTGGGCATTCGGATCAGAACAACGTCGTACGAGCCTCACCCTTCGCTATTCGACACGCTGTCAACCACCACCTCCGTCATTGCCGTCGTGAGCATCGTACTGCTTATCGCCATACTCGGCAGTCTGCTTTCCATTCTCGCCAGAAAGTATCTGATAGAGCTGCCTTTAACGGCAAAGTACGACGATTTGACCGGCTGCCTGCGGCGGGATGCGTTTTTTATGGCGGCGAATAAGGCGCTGAGCGTAGCCAACTTTTCCAAACGTCCCCTGTGCGTCATTCTTATCGACATCGATCATTTTAAGCATGTGAATGATACCTTCGGCCACAGCGCCGGGGATACCGCATTAAGACTGGTAGCCGATGTGTTTAAAAAATCATTCCGTCGGGAAGATATTTTTGGCCGGATAGGCGGCGATGAGTTTTCCATTATTTTACCTAACATCGCCTTGAATGACGCCTATGTGGTAGCAGAGCGCGCCAGATTACGGGTCAGCGAAGCCCGCAGTGAAATATTGGGTAAGGACGTCAGCCTGACGGTCAGCATCGGACTGGTTGAATACCATATTGAATCAGAAGAGTTAACGGAAGTAATGAATCGGGCGGATGAAAAACTTTACGTCGCCAAAGAAATGCGAAATACCGTCGCTAAATAACAATCCGTTTGGCGCATTGAGCCGCTGCGAACAAACTTTGCCGTAGCCGGCATCAAGGTAATTGCGGACGTAAATATATCGCGGATATTTAAGCGGCGGTATCTAATGCGATAAAAAATAGCCAGGCGTCAACCCGGCTATTCTCTCCGACCGCTTTTTACAATAACTCGGAAATCATTTTTTCCAGTTTTTCCTGATCGACGGCGAACTTGCGGATACCTTCGGCCAGCTTATCTACAGCCATGGGATCCTGATTATGCTGCCAGTAGAACTGCGCTTCGGTCAATTTAGCCGGACGCGCCTTCACCTCGCCGGCGTAAGACAGTTTACGGGCCACTTCGCCCTCGCTTTCGGACAACTCTTTCAGCAGAGCCGGCGCAATGGTCAGACGGTCGCAGCCCGCCAACTCAATGATTTCGCCCAGATTACGGAAGCTGGCGCCCATGACGACCGTTTCATAACCGTGCTCCTTGTAGTAATTGTAGATTTCACTGACGGAAACCACGCCCGGATCTTCGCTCGGCGCGAATTCCTTTTTATCGCCATTGGCTTTATACCAGTCCAGAATACGGCCGACAAACGGCGAAATCAGGAATACGCCGGCTTCGGCGCACGCGCGCGCTTGCGCAAAGGAGAACAGCAACGTCAGGTTGCAGTTGATGCCTTCTTTTTCCAACTGCTCGGCGGCGCGGATCCCCTGCCAGGTGGAAGCCAGTTTGATCAAAATGCGATCGTTGCCGATACCGGCATCGTTATAAAGTTTAATCAGGCGCTTGGCTTTGGCGACACTGGCTTCGGTATCATAGGACAGGCGGGCATCGACTTCCGTCGAGATGCGGCCGGGGATCAGCTTCAGGATCTCAAGGCCGATGTTAACGGCCAGTTTGTCGGTTGCGTCAATAATCTGCTGCGCATGGTCGCCGCCTTGAGCGCGCGCCCAGGCGATTGCGTCATCAATCAGCTTACGGTATTCGGGGATCTGGGCGGCATTAAGAATCAGTGAAGGGTTAGTGGTGGCGTCTTGCGGTTGATACAATTTCATTGCCGCAATATCGCCGGTATCAGCCACAACCGTTGTTAATTGGCGTAGGGAAGTCAGTTTATCCGTCATGTTGGCATTTCTCATTGTTTATGCGTGGATTACGAGAGCATGAATTATTAGTACATGAACCGATGGCATTATGTTGTCGCCTGAATCTGATAATAACACGCGTTCAATACGGCGCAAGACAGCCTTTTCATCCGTGTTGTCGAGCGGCCGAACCTCTCTCGCCGCGTTTCTCCGCCGCCATTGCAGGCGGGCGATAAAAGGTCTGTTCGATACCTTTTCGCCAGTTGATTGTTTCACTGCCAGCGCGGTTTATGACGGATGATTGCCGTCCCCTGTTATAACCATCGCCGCTTTCTTGTTTGATTTTTGCTACAGTAAGGCATTGAAATCAGTTCGATAGGACATGGCGCATGTTAATAACCCTTTCACCCGCGAAAACCCTTGATTACACCAGTCCTTTGGCCACCAAACGGTATTCCCAGCCGGAACTGCTGGATTACGCAGGCCAGTTGATCGCCATCTGCAAGCAACTGACGCCGGCGCAAATATCATCCCTCATGGGGATCAGCGACAAACTGGGCAGCTTGAATGCCGGCCGCTTTCATGACTGGCGTCCCGACTTTACGCCGGATAACGCACGGCAGGCGCTGCTGGCCTTTAAAGGCGATGTCTACACCGGTCTGGCGGCGGAAGATTTCAGCGCAGACGACTTTGATTTCGCGCAGCGACATCTGCGCATACTGTCCGGTTTATACGGTGTGTTGAAACCGCTGGATTTAATGCAGCCTTACCGACTGGAAATGGGGATTAAACTCGGCAACAAAGCGGGCAAGGATCTCTACAGTTTTTGGGGAGATGTCATCACCGACAAGTTGAACCAGGCGCTGAGTGACCAGGGCGACGATATCCTGATTAATCTGGCCTCCGACGAATACTTTAAATCGGTCCGCCCCAAAAAATTACACGCTCGCCTGATCAAACCGGTGTTTCTGGACGAGAAGAACGGCAAGTTTAAAGTCATCAGCTTTTATGCCAAAAAAGCGCGCGGGTTAATGAGCCGTTTTATTATTCAAAATCGCCTTACGCAGCCGGAACAGCTGAAAGAATTTAATTTGGATGGCTACCGCTTCGCCGACGGTGAATCTTCCGCTGATGAACTGGTATTTAAACGCCGCGAACAGTGAGGGCCGTTGCCGAGATGCCCGCCTACAGCCGCAGAGGTGTAGGCGGGGATGACAAACGCCAAATCCGGCGACGCGCGTTTACCGCGGCAGCGTCATCAGGAACTGGCGCAATTTAGCGAAATCATTCGGGAAATGATGCGACAACAAATCCAGATCGGCGCGTTTCGCCAGCGCTTCAGGCAGTTCCAGCTTTTTACCCAGAATTTCCTCTACGCTTTCCTTAAATTTCGCCGGATGCGCGGTACCCAGGAACAGCCCGAACTCGCCGGGTTGTAGCTGATCGCGCAGCAAACGATAGGCGATCGCCGCATGCGGCTCCGAGGTATACCCCAGCGATTCGAGTTCATGCATGGTCTCTTTCGTGGTTTCATCGCTTACCGCGCCAAAGCCCAAGGCGCTCAACGGCCAGTTTTTACGACGGAACAGCTCTTCCACTCGCGGCCAGTTGTTCGGCTGGCTCACATCCATGGCGTTGGACAAGGTGGCGACGGTCTTATTCGGCGCCCACTCGCCATTGCTCAGGAAACGCGGCACGGTATCATTCGCGTTGGTGGCGGCGATAAAGCGCTTAATCGGCAGGCCGAGGGATTTGGCCAGCAGGCCCGCGGTCAGATCGCCGAAGTTGCCGCTCGGAACAGAAACCACCAGTTGACTACGCGCAGCCTGCGGCAGTTGGGATACGGCCTCAAAGTAGTAACAGATTTGCGCCAACAGCCGGCTGATATTGATCGAGTTCGCCGAATTCAAACCGATGGTTTGCTTCAGTTCCTCGTCATCAAACGCCTGTTTAACCAGTGACTGGCAAGCATCAAAATCGCTGTCGACCGCGATGGTGTGAATGTTGCCGCCCAGCGTACAGAACAGTTTTTCCTGTAACGGGCTGATTTTCCCGCGTGGGTAGAGGATCACCACACGGATATTCTCCAGACCGTAAAACGCGTGAGCGACTGCCGCGCCGGTATCGCCGGAGGTGGCGGTAAGAATGGTGATTTTATTGTCGCCCGCGACTTCCGTCAGCATCTGCGCCATAAAGCGGCCGCCGAAGTCCTTGAAAGCCAGCGTCGGGCCATGGAACAGTTCCAGCGAAGCGATATCTTCCGTCACGGAAGCAACCGGCGCGGGGAAGGCAAATGCCGCCTTAACGCGTTGGTATACCGTCTCTTCAGCCATTTCATCGCCGATATAGGCGGACAAAATACGGCTGCTGCGGGTAACAAAATCCAGTTGCAGCAGTTCGTCGATTTCCGCCCGGCTGAACTCGGGCAGTTCCAGCGGGAAGAACAGCCCTTGCTGACTTCCCAGCCCCTGCTTGATAGCCTGAGCAAAACTGACCTGCTCGTTATGATCTTTAAGATTATAGAGTTTCATGCATTATCCCAGTAGTCGTGCGCCGGTCGTATCCAGACGGCAAATATGAACAAAACCTTCATCGTTCTGCAAATAGTTATCCCGCAGCCAGTCAGCCAGACGCTGCGCGCTATCCATATCATCGCATATGGAAAATAACGTCGGGCCGGAGCCGGAAATACCGCAGGCCAACGCGCCGATATCCTGCGCCGCTTTGCGCGCCTCGGCAAAACCGGGCAGCAGTTTCGTCCGATAAGGTTCCGCGATGACATCGTTCATCAGCTTGGCGGCCAGCGACGCCTGGCCGGTATGGCAGGCGTGAATAAAACCGGCCAGATAACGACCGTGACTGATGCAATCCTGACGCCGATACTGCGCCGGCAAAATGGCCCGCGCTTCAGCCGTCGATACTTTAATTCCAGGGTAGGCCATTACCCACAGCCAATCATCAAAGGCGGGAACCGGCTGGCTGATAATCCCCTCTTCTTCCAGCATCAATTGGATGCCGCCGAGGAAACAAGGCGCCACATTATCATAATGCACGCTGCCTGAAATCCGCCCTTCCAGTTCACCCATCAACGTCAGCAGGCGGGTATCGTCCAGCGGCTTGCCGCAGAATTCATTCATCGCCATCAGCCCCGCGACCACGGAACAGGCGCTGGACCCTAACCCCGAGCCTATCGGCATATTCTTCTCTAACGTCATGGCGACCGGAACGGTTTTACCGATCTCCTGACAGAAACGCTCCCAGCATTGATACACAATGTTTTGCTTCGGATCATCCGGCAGCTTGCTGACAAAACGCCCTTCGCTGCGCAGGCTGAATTGATCCGCCGCGACGACGGAAACGCAGTCGCCAAGTAACGAGCCGTCTACCGGCGAAACCGCGGCTCCCAGGACATCAAATCCGACGCTGACATTGCCAATCGACGCGGGCGCATACACCTTAACCATAATTAAACTCCCAACTTCCATGACAGGGTACGCAGTAAGTCGGCGAATACACCGGCGGCGGTAACATCATTCCCCGCGCCGTACCCTCGTAATACCAGTGGCAATGGCTGATAGTAGCGGCTATAGAAAGCCAGCGCATTTTCACCATCTTTAACTTTGAACAGCGGGTCATTGCTCCCCACCGCGCTGATCTGAACTTTACAGCTCCCGTCCTCGATCACGCCGACATAACGCAGCACCTTGTCTTCATCGCGCGCCTGCGCGATGCGGCTGGCGAATTCGTCATCCACCGACGGCAAACGGCTCATGAAAGCGGCCACATCGCCGGAAGCATCAAAACCGGCCGGCAGCACGGATTCGACGTCAATGTCTTCCAGCTCCAGCTTGTAACCGGCTTCGCGCGCCAGAATCAGCAACTTGCGCGCCACATCCATACCGGACAGGTCGTCACGCGGATCGGGTTCGGTATAGCCTTTTTCTTTCGCCTGCCGCGTCGCCTCAGACAGCGACATGCCTTCGTCCAGCTTACCGAAAATAAAGGACAACGAGCCGGACAGGATACCAGTAAAACGGATCAGTTCATCGCCCGCATTCAATAGATTCTGTAGATTCTCGATAACCGGCAGGCCGGCGCCGACGTTGGTGTCGTACAGGAACCGACGGCGGGACTTCGCCGCCGCATTGCGTATTTGCTGGTAATAATTCATCGAGCCGGTATTGGCTTTCTTGTTCGGCGTAACGACGTGGAAACCATCGGCCAGAAAATCGGCGTATTGGTCGGCAACCGCCTGACTGGACGTACAGTCCACGATCACCGGGTTCAGCAAATGATACTCTTTGACCAGTCGGATCAGGCGACCCAGATTAAAAGGCTCACGGGCTTTGCCCAGCTCTTCACGCCAGCTATCCATCGGGATGCCGTTGATGTTGGTCAATAAAGCCTTGGAATTGGCGATGCCGCACACTCGCAGGTCGATATGTTTCTGCCGCAGCCACGGCTGCTGACGGTGGATCTGTTCCAGCAACGCGCCGCCGACGCCGCCGACGCCGATCACGAACACATCGATGACCTGATCGGTATTAAACAGCATTTGATGCGCGACCCGGACGCCAGTTGTCGCCATATCATTATTGACCACAACCGAAATTGAGCGCTCGGATGAACCCTGGGCAATGGCCACGATATTGATATTGGCGCTGGCCAGCGCCGTGAACAAACGAGCGGAAAGGCCGCGCAGCGTGCGCATACCGTCGCCCACCACCGAAATGATCGCCAGGCGCTGCATCACGTCCAGCGGATCCAGAACGCCCTCTTTCAGTTCCAGATAGAATTCGTCTTCCAACGTCTTTTTAGCGCGCGCCAGCTCATTTTGCGAAACGCAGAAGCTGATGCTGTATTCGGAAGATGATTGCGTAATCAGAACGACGGAGATCCCCGCCCGCGACATGGCCGCAAACACGCGGGCCGCCATGCCGACCATTCCTTTCATGCCAGGACCGGAAATATTGAACATCGCCATATTATTCAGGTTGGTGATGCCCTTAACCGGATATTGGCTGTCGCTGCTGTCCATGCCGATGAGCGTGCCGGGCGCCTGGGGATTTTCGGTGTTTTTGATAAGGCAGGGAATCTGAAACTGGGCGATGGGAGCGATGGTGCGGGGATGGAGAACTTTGGCGCCGAAGTAGGAAAGCTCCATCGCCTCCTGATAGGACATCGATTTAAGCAACCTCGCATCCGGCACCTGACGCGGATCGCAGGTATAAACCCCGTCGACATCCGTCCAGATTTCACAACAGTCCGCGCGTAAACAGGCTGCCAGCACGGCGGCCGAGTAATCCGAACCGTTGCGGCCCAGCACCACCAGTTCCCCTTTCTCGTTGCCCGCCGTGAAACCGGCCATCAGGATCACATGGTCGGCCGGTATCGCGCTTTCGGCGATGCGACGAGTGGACTCGGCGATATCGACGGTAGATTCAAGATAATGTCCCTGCGCCAGCAATTTTTCCACCGGATTAATGACGGTGACGGCATGGCCGCGAGCCTGAAACACCGCTTCCATTATCGCGATCGACAGTTTTTCGCCGCGGCAGATGATGGACGCATTCACGCTGTCAGGACATTGACCCAGCAGGGAGATACCGTGCAGCACCTGTTTTAACTGCGCGAACTCTTGATCCACCAGCGACTTAAGACGGGCGCCGTCAAAACCGGGCTGCGACTGTTCAAGGCCTGTAAGCAAAGAAGAGAAGATAGCTTCAGCGTCGTTTAGATGAGGCAGTATATCCTGTCCGGCCACGGTTTTTTCAATCATGGCGACCAAGTGGTTAGTAATTTTTGCCGGGGCCGACAGTACGGTGGCGACCTGTCCCTGGCGCGCATTGTTTTCAATAATATCGGCAACGTGCATAAAACGTTGCGCATTCGCCACTGAAGTCCCGCCAAATTTCAACACTCGCATTTTTATCTTTTCTCCTGAATTTCTGCCGACAAAAACGCCGGAAGCGTTTTTGAATGCCGCGGTGGTGAACCGGTCGCCCACCATAAAAAGTCGCCTGGCGCGATTTTAAACCTCGCTCCGCAACGGCCTGTTACGGTGGCGGACAGGGAGCCGTCCGCTATAAAAAAAAAAGCCCGCACTCTCAAGTGCGGGCTTTTTTCGTTTCTTCTGTATGCGTCAGCCCGCACCGTTACTGGTTGTACCGGTGATGGTAATAATCGTGGTGATCAGGCTGATATAACGCATTCTGAGATCTTATCTTAATCAATTTAGATTTAACTGCCCTATTAGTTAGGGCAATTAGGCTTTGAAGTCAACGGATTTCTGTTTTTCCATGGTATCCAGTCAACATGCGGAGCAGTGGAATAAACCACAATTCCGCATATGCATAAAATTTTTTTTCATAAGAAACCACAAACCGATTTATTCATCTGAGATAAAATCGTTTATACATTTTTTATTTTGATATCGCTTTTTCGACGTCATGCAGCAGCATATGCAACATCGCGGTGTCCCGCTGCTCGAGTCGCCCCAACCGTTGATGGATCCAATCCCGCAGTTTTTCATCCTCCTCCACCGCCAGATTGATTAGCAACCGCTCCAATCGCTGACGCAGCGCCGATAACTGCCCTGACGCCGGCGACGCAACGGCAGCGGATTTTACCTGCATTAACTCCGCCAATTGATAGCAATACACCATCACGGCCTGACCAAGATTCAACGACGGATAGTCCGCCTTCATCGGCACGCCGGTCAACACATCCGCCAATGCCAGCTCTTCGTTGGTCAGACCGGAATCTTCACGCCCGAAAACCAAGGCGGCGGACGTTACCCAGCGCTGTTTTTCCTGCATCACGCCGAGCAACTCGGCGGGAGAGCAATAATATCGAAACCTGGCCCGGCTGCGCGCCGTGGTCGCAATGGTAAAATCGATATCCGCCAACGCCTCCGCCAGCGTCGGGAATGTTGCCGCCTCGTCCAGAATGTCCCCGGAACCATGCGCGACCCAGCGAGCCGGCGGCGTCTGATGAACGCGGCTGCCGACGATCCTTAACCCGCTGAATCCCATGGTCTTCATTGCCCTCGCGGCGGCGCCGACGTTTTCAGCCCGTGCTGGCTCGACCAAAATAATATGAAACCGCATATCTCTCCTCGGCGGCGTTCAACGTCACGCGATGACCGCTTCGCCATAAAAAATTTACCGGACGCCATTTTTAACGCCGCTTACCGCAGCCCAGGGCGTGACGGACAGAGAGACGCCCGCTCTCAAAAAACTCGGCAACGCCGCGCCCGGTAGTAAAAAAAAACATCGTTCGCCCCGCTCGGAGTTAACAATAAAACAACAAAATATTGAACGACATGTTGTCCTGGAAAAGAAAAACAGCTTGGCGCAAACACACCGACAATCGCTGACGGGAGCATTTAAATTAATTTAATTTCAAATAGTTAAATAAGAAAATTCCCTATTGAACACTTTTCCCCTTGCCAGCAGCATTGACTATGCTGAATCGTTCACAAAAAATGCTAAATTGTGACTCAAACTGGCAATCCTGAAGTGTTTTTCACAAAATAGTTAACGTGCTACAATGAAATTTGATATATGTCAACATAACCGTATATTTATCAGTAAGCAAAATCAGTGCTAGCTGTTATGTTGCTGTTAATAAGGTTAAACTATGCGCCACTTTGAGTGCAGTTTAGACCGGCGCCACTATCATCTGTTTGCCGTATTATTTGGCAGGTGAAACGTGCATCAGGAACGCATTTACGTACTTTAGTCCAATGTTGAGTGAGATGGCGATATCTGCCTCGATAACTCCAATGATAACAACGACTTCTGTACTTCCGATATTTATAATTTTAGTTGGCAATTTTAGGTAGCAAACATGCAGACGCCGCACATTCTTATTGTTGAAGACGAGTTGGTAACTCGCAATACCCTCAAAAGTATTTTTGAGGCTGAGGGGTACATCGTTCACGAAGCCACCGACGGCGCAGAAATGCACCATATCTTGTCAGAGAACGACATTAATCTGGTGATCATGGACATCAACCTGCCGGGCAAGAACGGTTTACTGCTGGCTCGCGAGTTACGTGAACAGGCCAGCGTTGCCCTGATGTTCCTCACCGGGCGTGACAACGAGGTGGATAAAATTCTGGGACTGGAGATCGGCGCCGATGACTACATCACCAAGCCGTTCAACCCGCGTGAATTGACTATCCGCGCCCGCAACCTGCTGTCGCGCACCATGAATCTTGGCGGCGGCACCGAAGAACGCCGCCTGGTTGAAAGCTATCGATTCAACGGCTGGGAACTGGATATCAACAGCCGTTCCCTGATCAGCCCTGCCGGCGAGCAGTATAAGCTGCCGCGCAGCGAATTCCGCGCCATGCTGCATTTCTGTGAAAACCCGGGCAAGATCCAATCCCGCGCGGAGTTATTGAAAAAAATGACCGGGCGCGAACTGAAACCTCATGACCGTACGGTTGACGTGACCATTCGTCGTATCCGTAAACACTTTGAGTCTACAGCCGATACCCCTGAAATTATTGCCACCATCCACGGTGAAGGCTACCGTTTCTGTGGCGATCTGGAAGAGTAACGCCACGACGCCGAAGCAGGTACTCTGCTTCGGCTAGCAACGGTTTTTTGGCTTTACTCTCGGCCTCTGTTTTTTACCATGGCATCACGGGTACGGCGCTGAGCGCATTTTTGGGCGAGCCTTCGACCAGCCGATCGGAATAGGTGAGATAGATCAACGCATTGCGCTTCTGATCGTAAAACCGTACCACCTGCAACTTTTTAAACACCAGCGACGTCCGTTTCTGGAAAACGACCTCCCCTTTGTCGCCGCCGTTTTTAATTTTATCGCTAAGCGTTATCGGCCCGACCTGCTGGCAGGAAATCGCCGCATCCGCCGTGTCTTCAGCCAGTCCTAATCCGCCTTTTATGCCACCGGTTTTCGCCCGGCTGAGATAACAGGTCACGTTATCGACATCCGGATCGTCAAACGCTTCCACCACAATCTTATGGTCCGGCCCCAACAGCTTAAACGTGGTATCGACGGAACCCACCTGCTCAGCCTGCACGGAACTCCAGGACAACATCAGCAGACCTGCCCCCATTACGAACTTTTTATTCATTTTCCTGTTTCTCTGATTGTCTATCACTCATTATCGGCATCTATGATACAAGATGCGGGAAGACTGCGACAAAACAGCAAGTTGCATGCGACTGCCGCGGCCAGGAAGATGCAGGCTTCAGAGAAAATCCCGATAATTCAGGGATGCCGTCACGCCTGCGACTGGAAAAAACGGAGAGATATAGAAGTAGCGGCAAGAAACCCTATCCTCTATATACGCTACCCAAACTCGATCCCAGGTTTTCTTGTCCGCATGATAAACCGGAAACGGTCAAAATCTTAAGCAGTGTCAATGTAAAAAAATTGCTATGATGCAAGCAGTCTCTACCTTTAGTGCTCAGCGTGTTTTATGAGGAAGATCTTCTATGGATCAAGCCAGTATCATACGTGACCTGCTTAACTGGCTGGAAAGCCATCTCGATCAACCGTTATCACTTGATCATGTGGCGGCAAAAGCAGGTTACTCCAAGTGGCATTTACAAAGAATGTTCAAAGATGTAACCGGACATGCGATTGGTTCCTACATCCGCGCCCGTCGACTCACCAAAGCCGCCGTAGCGCTGTGTCTGACCAGCAGACCGATCCTGGATATCGCCCTGCAATATCGCTTTGATTCTCAGCAAACCTTTACCCGCGCATTCAAAAAGCAGTTTGCGCAAACGCCCGCATCCTATCGGCGCTCTGATACATGGGACACTTTTGGTATTCACCCGCCGATCCGGCTTGGCGAATTTACCCTGCCGCAACCGCAATTCGTTACGCTGCCGGAAACGCAACTGGTGGGGATAACGCAATCCTACAACTGTAGTCTGGAGCAGATTGGTAATTTCCGCACCGAAATCCGCGTTCACTACTGGCGTCAATTCCTCGGCGAAGCTAAAACCGTGCCGCCGGTGCTTTACGGCCTGCATCACTCACGGCCCAGTAAAGAAAAAGATGACGAACATGATGTTCTCTACACCACCGCACTGGAGCCCGGGCATGTACCCGAAGGCGCACATCCCGGGGACCCCATCACCCTATCCGGCGGGGAGTACGCGCTGTTTATCTATGAAGGCCCGACCGATGGACTACAGGACTTTATTATCACCCTGTACGACACCTGTTTGCCGACGCTCAAGCTTATCCGCCGCAAGGAACACGATATCGAACGTTTCCATCCCACCGATGAGGCGAAAGAAACCAAAAGCGGGCCGCCGGACATCATCCGCTGCGAATACCTGATTCCAATCAGCGGCTCATCGTTATCGCTGTAACTCATCCAGAGCCGGGGTATCCAGATGCGATACATCTCCGGCCGTTTCAACAACCCATCCGGAAGCCAGCCACGGACTCTGTTGATAATCAATGCGCGACAAGGAGCAGTTGCGCAAGCGCAGCCGGCGTTCGGCCCAGGCAGGTAAGCCCAGGATCGTGCTGAGCAGGCATCCCAGCGCCATGCCGTGACTGACCAACAACGGACGGCTCCCTTCAGGCAACGCCAGACAACGCTCCAATACGCCATGCATGCGCGTAGCCATTTCCGCCATCGACTCGCCTTGCGGGATGCGGCCGTCCGGCGTGCCATCCACCATTTGTTTGCGCCAACCCTCTTCTTCCGCGCTCAGCGAATCAATATCACGCGTTTCCAAAACCCCCATATTCAGCTCGCGTAAACCGGGCTCGATGATTACCCGACAGTCGCCGCACGCTTGAGCGATAATGTCAGCGGTTTGGCGCGTGCGTCCCAAGTCGCTGGTAAATAGATGCGTGATACCCAATGCTTTCATACGTTGCGCGACCTGACGCGCCTGGTGTTCGCCCAGCGGCGTCAGGGAACTGTCAGAGTGTCCCTGGATACGTCGCGCCACATTCCACTCCGTCTCGCCGTGGCGAACAAGATATACCTGTAACATGGTTGTTTTCCGTTATACTGCGTCAAATTAACTAAAAGAGTATAAAACCGTTATGTATCACGTTGTAGCAGCAACCACCAACCCGGCCAAAATTGAAGCAATAACCTTAGCTTTCACCGATGTCTTTGGCGCAGACCAGTGCCGCGTAGAAGGCGTTGATGTCGACAGCGGCGTGCCGCGCCAGCCGCTCGGATCGCTTGAAACCCGAACCGGCGCCAGAAACCGGGTTATGATGGCCCGCCAGGTACGCCCGGAAGCCAATTTCTGGGTTGGCGTTGAAGCAGGAATAGAAGAACAGATGACCTTCGCCTGGATGGTGATTGAAAACCCCCACCAGCGCGGTGAATCTCGTTCCGCCAGCCTGATTCTGCCGGAAAGTATATTACAAGGCATCCGTGAGGGAAGAGAATTAGGCGATGAGATGGCTCGATTGACCGGAATTCAGAATATTAAACATCAGGGCGGCGCAATAGGTATTTTCACCAATGGCAAACTGTCACGCGCCAGCGTTTATCATCAGGCGCTGTTATTGGCGCTCGTCCCGTTCCATAATCCCATCTATCAAACGCCGGTACAGATTATCAATTAACCCTCTTTCCTGGAGGCTTTCTCTGCGGACAATAATTGCGCTTCCAGCCATTTTTTCAGCGCGGGAGGAGCGGACTTCAGACTATTGGAGCCACGCGTAATGGTCGCTATTCCCACGCCAAGTTCATTCTTCAATTCACGCTGACTCATTTCGCCGCGCAACAGCTCCTGAATAATACGTACCCGCGTGCCTAGCGCAGTACGCTCATCCGCGGTCAGCAACAGTTGCAATAACGGCTGGTGAAGATCTTCATTCATTGACTGCTGTAGCAAAGCCACAAAGCGTAACCAGTCATTATCTTCCTGCTCGGAGAGCGCGGGATCGGTAAGAGATAACGGATTCATAACAGGCTGCCATACTATTCAACTAGTACAGCAGCATAACACAAGTTATGAAAATGATCGCTCAGACGCTTAATAGCGCCGCTGCCATTCCTCATCGGTCAGCACCTTGTCGGGCTGATGCAAAAAGTGGCGATAGAAAACGTCATAAGCCAGCACGTTTTTCACATACCCGCGCGTTTCCGAAAACGGAATGCTCTCAATAAACGCCACGGGGTCGATGCGTCCCGCGCTGTTTCTCAGCCAGGTATTCACCCGCGACGGGCCGGCATTATAAGCCGCGGAGGCCAAAATACGGTTGCGGCCGAACGTCTGATACACGTACTCCAGATAACTGGTGCCCAGCAGAATGTTGGTTTGGGGATCAAAAAGTTGGCTGCTGTTGCTGTATTCCGCGATATTACTCATCTGTGCGGTATGCTGCGCCGTGGCCGGCATAAGCTGCATCAGCCCCGAAGCGCCGACCGGAGAACGCGCCTGCGGATTCCAGGCGCTCTCCTGACGGGCTATCGCCATCGCATAACTCTGACTAATGCCCTTATCCTGCGTGGCGCGCAGGAATTCGTCATTCCAGGCCAGCGGGAAGCGCTCTTCCAGGTGATCCCACAGTTTGGCGACAATCGTCGCCTGAACGCTTAACTCCGGCCAGCGCTGCTCAAACGCATAACGCGCCAGCGCTTCCTGTCGCGGCGCGCTGCTGCCGGCGACCAGACCGACCCATTCTTTGAGCGCCAGATTGTCCATCTGCCAGAACATCAGTTCCTGAACGCGGGCGATTTCAGGCAGTTGTGATAATGAGCTATCAGGACGAACGGCGGTCTTTATCGTTATCGGATAGGCTTGATTCAGCTTTTGCGCCGCCACCATGGGATAAAAACCGCGCGCGGCCATCAATCCACGTAGCAATGCCTCGCCGTCCTGCCGTTTTCCCTGCTCCAGCAGTAAAACGGCGCGCCAGTAGCGCCATTCATCTTTCTGCTGAACGTCTGCCGGCAACCGCGTCATCCAGTCCGACAGTTCTTGTCGATTCCCATTGCCCAGCGCCATTCGCACCCGCCTCTCCAGCAATGAGGTCGAACTGCTGCGTTGCGTCACGTTATCGCGCCAGGCCGCCTGTTCCGGCGTGGCGTCATTGCCCATCAGACGCCAGGCGATGATTTCCTCCATCGCCTGGCGTTCCGCCGCGCTCATTTTTTGCAGACGCGCAATCACCGGCAGCATGGAACGGGCGTTATCGACATCCTGGCGCGCCACCCGGCTAAATGAAGACAGCGTCACCTTGCGGGTAAAATCGGTCGGTCCTATCGCTCGGGCAAAGCCTTCGAGCGTAGCAGGATCGCTCTGCAACCTGACCAACGCATCGCTGATGGTTTTGTAATCGTCCGGCAGCTGTTTGGCCAGATAGGTCACCAATCCGCTATTGCCCTCGTTGATCGCCAGACGGATCCGCTCCAGCGTCGTCAACGGCGTCTGTTCGCCCGCCTGTTTCCAGGCGGTAAAGAGTTTGTCGCAAGCCGCCGGCAGCGAACGCCCGGTCAGCCAAATATCCCGAGTGGCTTCCCAGACGCCCTGACGCTGCCCGGTAGCCCACTGCGCGTAATAAAAATTACAGCGCGCCGTAACCGGCTTCGGCGGCTGCGGGCTAAAGCTCAGAAGTCCCGACCAATCCTGACGGCGCGCCAGTTCATTGACAAAACTGGTATTCAGATTTTGCGCCGGCGGCAACGTGGGATGCGCAGCGATAAACTGTTTCACCTGTGAAACGCTGACCTGACTCAGATCCTGGGTCAACGAGCGGTACTCAAGGTAAGGGTAAAGCGGGTAGTTACGCAGCGTCGGCATGATTTGCGCCACGGTGTCCAACTGATTACTATCCCACGCTTGTTTGACCTGCTGATAGCGCTGACGCTGTTCGTCGAGAGAATCCGCCCTGACATGGCTGGAAGCGCCTGCCAGACATACTGCCGCAATGACACACCACCAATGACCCGCTTTGACCATAACTTGCGTTAACCTCATCCGTTATCGATGCGAATATCGACCCGTTTAACAATGCGTTTAACCATCGATATCACAAAACCATTCGTGCAACACACTCTCCAGACTCCTCATGAGCCTGTTTATACTCATGTAGTGTGGCACATCACACAAGACTGCGACACGCCAAGTGAGAGAATTCAGAATATCTTCCTCACGCGCCGTCAGCAGCAAATCGCCGGATAGCTGGGATCGAACGCGGAAACCAGTTACACTCCGGGATCAGCACGATCGATCCGCAAAGGGACGCGTTATCCTCTGCGGCAAAAAGCCCAGCGCGACTACCACGCGTGGCGCAACAATATATCGATAACAACACAGACAGAAAGAGGCGAAGTCGCAACGTGGCTCAATATGTTTACACCATGCATCGCGTCGGCAAAATCGTTCCGCCGAAGCGTCATATTCTGAAAAACATCTCCCTCAGCTTTTTCCCCGGCGCCAAAATTGGCGTGCTGGGCCTGAACGGAGCCGGTAAATCTACTCTGCTGCGCATTATGGCCGGCATTGATAAAGACATTGAAGGCGAAGCGCGCCCGCAGCCGGGCATCAAGATCGGCTACCTGCCGCAGGAGCCGCAATTGAATCCGGAACACAGCGTTCGCGAATCGGTTGAAGAAGCGGTAGCCGACGTTGTCACCGCGCTGAAGCGGCTCGATGAAGTGTATGCGCTGTACGCCGAGCCGGATGCCGATTTCGATAAGCTGGCCGCCGAGCAAGGCAAACTGGAAGAGGTTATCCAGGCCCACGACGGCCATAATCTGAACAACCAGTTGGAGCGGGCGGCGGATGCGCTGCGCCTGCCGGACTGGGACGCCAAAGTCGCCAATCTTTCCGGCGGCGAACGTCGCCGCGTGGCGCTGTGCCGCCTGCTGCTGGAAAAACCGGATATGCTGCTGCTCGACGAACCCACCAACCACCTGGATGCGGAATCCGTGGCCTGGCTGGAGCGATTCCTGCACGACTTCGAGGGTACCGTGGTCGCGATCACCCACGACCGTTACTTCCTTGATAACGTCGCCGGTTGGATTCTGGAACTGGACCGCGGCGAGGGCATTCCCTGGGAGGGCAATTACTCTTCCTGGCTGGAGCAGAAAGATCAGCGTCTGGCGCAGGAAGCCTCCGCCGAAGCCGCGCGCCGTAAATCCATCGAGAAAGAGCTGGAGTGGGTTCGCCAGGGCGCCAAAGGTCGCCAGTCTAAAGGCAAGGCGCGTCTGGCGCGCTTTGAAGAGCTGAATAGCACGGAATACCAGAAACGTAACGAAACCAACGAACTGTTTATTCCACCCGGCCCGCGTCTCGGCGATAAAGTGATTGAAGTCGCCGGCCTGAGCAAATCCTATGGCGAACGTCAGCTGATCGACGGATTGTCCTTCTCGGTGCCGAAAGGCGCGATCGTCGGGATCATCGGTCCGAACGGCGCGGGTAAATCAACCCTGTTCCGGATGATGTCCGGTCAGGAACAGCCTGATGCCGGCACCATCACACTGGGAGATACCGTGAAGCTGGCCTCGGTCGATCAGTTCCGCGACGCCATGGACAACAGCAAAACGGTATGGGAAGAAGTCTCCGGCGGACAGGATATTATGCGTATCGGCAACACCGAAATGCCGAGCCGCGCCTATGTGGGCCGTTTCAACTTCAAAGGGGTTGATCAGGGCAAACGCGTGGGCGAATTATCCGGCGGCGAGCGCGGCCGTCTGCATCTGGCCAAACTGCTGCAAGTCGGCGGCAACGTCCTGCTGCTTGACGAACCGACCAACGATCTGGATATCGAAACGCTGCGGGCGCTGGAAAACGCCCTGCTGGAATTCCCCGGCTGCGCCATGGTTATTTCCCATGACCGCTGGTTCCTCGACCGCATCGCCACCCACATTCTGGATTACCAGGATGAAGGCAAAGTGGCATTCTTTGAAGGTAACTTCACCGAATACGAAGAGTACAAAAAACGGACTCTCGGCGCTGACGCTCTTGAACCGCACCGCATCAAGTACAAGAAAATATCCAAGTAATTCAGCATGACGATGGTAGCGATAACGCGTTGCCGTCAAACTCAGGCCCGCCGCAAAGCGGGCTTTTTTTTCGCCGCTTATAGGTCCATCGTCCGCGCATAGCGCTTCAGATCGCCGTGCTGCAAGACAAAATCAATAAAACAGACCAGCGCAGGCGAGTTCAGCTTGCGGCTGGGATAAACCAGATAAAGTTCATTGGCTTCGGCCTGCCACTCCGGCAAAACCCGCACCAGCGATGCTGAGACGTCGGTTTCCTGACAGAGAAAGTCCGGCAACAGGGTAATGCCTGCGCCGGCAATAGCACACTCGCGGGCGTATAACAGATTGTCCGTGGTATGCGCCTCAGGCAACAGCCAGCGGTAATATTCGGAACCGCGATGCAGCGCCCATTCGCTCCACGCCCGATGAGTAATACAACGATGAGACTGCAATTGCCGGGGATGCGTCAAAGCCGGATACTGCGCGAGATAGGCCGGCGACGCCAGTAAATAGCGGGGCGTATAGCCTAAAGCTCGACCAATCAACGACGAGTCCTGTGGTTTCCCGGTACGCAATGCGACGTCAAAACTATCCTGAACCAGATCGATAACGGCATCGGATATCGATATTTCCAGCGATACCGCCGGAAAACGTTGCTGAAACTCCGTAGTTAATCGCGCCAGCCATGTCGAGCCAAATCCCGCCGGACAGGTGATGCGCAAACGACCGCTGGGATTATCGCGCAAACGTTGGATCGCCTGTTCAGCCCGTTCGCTGGCCAGCCGTATTTCCCGACAGTGGATCAGATAACGTTCGCCGGCGAACGTCAGGTTAAGCCGACGCGTCGTTCGATTAAGCAAACGTATACCTAATTGGTGTTCAAGCTGGCTGATTCGCAGGCTAAGGCTGGACTTCGCCAACCCGGCCTTCTTCGCGGCCAGCGTAAAGCTGCCGCATTCAGCCACCAGCGCAAACAATGCCATATCCTGCAACTGCTTAAACATGATTGTTACCCATAGACGAACACTACATTCATGATTGTCCATCTTATCAATCCGATGATGCCAATCTACACTGTGTATGAAGAAAAATATCTACAGCAAACATAGAGAGGAACGCACATGAGTGTTCATGCAATCGCTGTCGACCCCCAGCATCCGGAAAATTTTATCACCATTACCCAGGACATCCCTGAACCAGGCGAACACGATCTGCTGGTGGCGGTGAAGGCGGTTTCCGTTAATCCCGTGGATACCAAAGTGCATGCTGGTTTGCGCAAGAACGGGTTAACCGCGCCGCGCATCCTGGGTTGGGACGCCAGCGGCGTGGTATTGAAAACAGGCGGCGCCGTCAGCGATTTCAACGTGGGCGACGAAGTGTGGTACGCCGGCGATATCACCCGCCCCGGCAGCAACAGTTCGCATCAGTTGATCGATGCCCGCATCGCGGCGCGCAAACCCGCATCGCTAGACTGGCCGGCGGCGGCGGCGTTGCCGCTTACCGCGCTGACCGCCTGGGAAGGATTATTTGAACATTTGAAAATCCAGCAGGCCGATAGCGAGAAAACGTTGCTGATTATCGGCGGGGCCGGCGGCGTAGGCTCGCTGGCGATTTCACTTGCCGCCTTGCGCAGTCCGGTAAAAATTATCGCCACCGCATCGCAGCCTGATTCGGCGGCATGGTGCCGACAACGCGGCGCTCATCTGGTCGTCGACTATCGGCATCTGGTCGAGGAACTTGGAAAAGAGGGCATCGAACAGGTGGATTATATTTTCTGTCTGAATGATACCGATGGACACTGGCCGTCAATCGGCAAGCTGATCGCGCCGCTGGGGCATATTTGCACTATCGTGGAAAATCAACATCCGCTCGATCAAAATGACCTGAAGCTCAAAAGCGCGGCTCTGCACTGGGAGTTTATGTTTACCCGCAGCATGTTCTCTACTCCTGACATCGGCCGGCAGGGAAAAATTCTGCATGAGGTCGCGCAGTTGGTCGACGCGGGAAAATTACCGGGAACGTTAAGCGAAACCTTGCACGGACTCAGCGTCGAAACGCTGCGACAGGCGCATGATAAAGTGCTGGGAGGCCATATGCGCGGCAAGGTGGTTATTGCCTTCTGACCGGAAAGAAAACGCCAGCCCCTGACGGGGCTGGATGACAACTTAGTACAACAGACGGGCACGGATTGTGCCGGGGATCGCCTTCATCAGTTGCAGCGCCGTATGCGCGCCGTCGGTTTCAACGTCGATCACCACATAGCCGATTTCCGGCGTCGTTTGCAGATACTGGGCGGCGATGTTAATGCCCTGCTCAGCAAAGATCTGGTTAATCTTGGTGATAATGCCCGGGCGGTTTTCATGAATGTGCAGCAGGCGGCTGGCACGTTCGCTATGAGTCGGCAGAGAAACTTCAGGGAAGTTGACCGCAGACAGCGTTGAACCGTTATCCGAGTATTTAGCCAGTTTTCCGGCGACTTCATCACCGATGTTTTCCTGCGCTTCTTGCGTTGAACCACCGATATGCGGCGTCAGAAGCACATTGTCGAATTCGCATAGCGGCGACTGGAAAGGCTCGCCATTGGACGCGGGCTCTTTGGGGAAAACGTCGATCGCCGCGCCGACGATATGCTTGCTGGACAATGCATCGCACAGCGCGGGAATATCAACCACCGTACCGCGAGAGGCGTTAATCAGAATAGAGCCCGGCTTCATCAGCGCCATTTCTTCAGCGCCCATCATATTCTGGGTACTGTCGGTTTCCGGCACATGCAGACTGACCACGTCGCTCATGTTCAACAAATCTGAAAGATGGCGAACCTGCTGAGCATTCCCCAGCGGCAACTTACTTTCGATATCGTAGAAGTAAACATGCATCCCTACGCTTTCAGCCAGAATACCCAACTGGGTACCGATATGACCATAGCCGATGATACCCAGCTTCTTGCCGCGGGCTTCAAAAGAACCCACCGCCAGTTTGTTCCAGACGCCGCGGTGCGCTTTGGCATTCGCAGCCGGAATACCGCGCAGCATAAGCAGCATTTCACCGAGCACCATTTCGGCTACGGAACGCGTATTGGAAAACGGCGCATTGAATACCGGGATACCGCGTTTTGTCGCGGACGGTAATTCAACCTGATTCGTACCGATACAAAAACAGCCGACCGCAATCAATTTTTCAGCGGCGGCAAAAACTTCTTCCGTCAGGTGCGTACGAGAACGGATACCAACGAAATGCGCATCCCGGATGGAGGCTTTTAACGCTTCCGGATCCAATGCGCCTTTATGGTATTCAATATTGGTGTAGCCAGCGGCACGCAGATTATCCAACGCGCTCTGATGCACACCCTCGACCAACAGAAACTTAATTTTATCTTTTTCTAATGATACCTTTGCCATTTCCCGACCTTATTTTCAGACTTCAGATGCGGCAGTTTGCTAAACAGCCGCTGTCCAACATAACAAAAATTACGCAGTCAGCAATACAAACGATTGCCTCATCGACATCGCATATTGAATCTGCACTTAAAATTCCTGGCAAAAAATGTTGCTAAATAGCGTCATCGCCATATTGACGACAAATAAAATAAGAAAAAGTGATATTAAGTACCAAAAATGAGCCGTTAGCCGTAACAGTCTTTTTTATATAAAAATTTTTCAGTCGCAGCCGTCCGCCCGCGCCACAGGCGATGACAAAGGTTACTTAATCGTCTTCACGCCTTCAGCCGTACCCACCAGCGCGACATCCGCCCCACGGTTGGCGAACAGACCCACGGTCACCACGCCGGCAATACCATTGATATGATTCTCCATGGCTATCGCATCCATGATATTCAGGTTGTGGACATCAAGAATAATGTTGCCGTTATCGGTTATCACGCCCTGCCGATATTCCGGCTGTCCGCCCATTTTCGCCAGCTCGCGGGCAACGTAAGACCTGGCCATCGGGATAACCTCAACCGGCAGAGGAAACCGACCCAAAATATCGACCTGTTTTGACGCATCAACAATGCAGATAAACCGGCGGGCGATGGCGGCAATGATTTTCTCACGGGTCAGCGCGGCGCCGCCGCCCTTTATCATTTGCATATGACCGTTGATTTCATCGGCGCCGTCAACGTAAACATCCAGTGAATCGACTTCGTTGCAGTCAAAAACCGGGATACCCAGGCTTTTCAGTTTCGCCGTCGAGGCGTCGGAACTGGATACCGCGCCCTGAATCTGATGTTTTATCGACCCCAGCGCATCGATAAAATGAGCGGCTGTCGAGCCCGTTCCGACGCCAACAATAGTGTCAGGGCGAACATAATCAAGCGCCGCCCAGCCAACGGCTTTTTTCAGTTCATCTTGTGTCATAGTCTGTTTCAGGCCCGTAGAGACGAAAATACGAAAAATGTGGAGGGCATTATATACCCAATAGGCGCCAAGATGCAGCCGGACCGCAGTCGAGCGCCGCCTTGCGCGCTCCGCCGACGACCGGACAATCCGCCGGAAGCCGAGCCGCTGGCGGCCTGCCGCCGCTCGCCGCCATGCACAAAAAATCGGGAAATAAGATTTCTGCATGGTAAAGCAAAAAAATGTGGCATAGTGAAAAAAACTGACTTCATTCAGAGGATTTTTACTTTCATGAAACGCCCGGACTATCGAACGCTTCAGGCTCTGGATGCCGTAATCCGTGAGCGGGGCTTTGAACGCGCAGCGCAGAAATTATGCATTACTCAATCAGCCGTATCCCAGCGCATCAAACAGTTGGAAAACCTGTTCGGTCAGCCATTATTAGTCAGAACAATCCCGCCCCGCCCCACCGAGCAAGGCCAAAAACTGCTGGCGTTATTACATCAGGTTGAACTGATGGAAGAGGAGTGGTTAGGCAATGAAAGCAGCAGCGATATTCCACTGCTGCTTTCATTGGCGGTTAACGCCGACAGCCTGGCGACCTGGCTGCTGCCGGCCCTGCAACCGGTGCTGGCGGATTCGCCCATCCGCCTGAATCTACAGGTGGAAGACGAAACCCGGACGCAGGAAAGATTGCGCCGCGGCGAAGTCGTGGGAGCCGTGAGTATCCAGCCTCAGCCGTTGCCGAGTTGTCTGGTTGATAAACTGGGGGCGCTGGACTACCTGTTCGTTGCTTCACCGGCCTTTGCGGCCCGCTATTTCCCCAACGGCGTGACGCGTTCCGCCCTTCTTCGCGCCCCCGCCGTGGCGTTCGATCATCTCGATGATATGCATCAGGCTTTCTTGCAGCAGAACTTCGATTTATCGCCCGGCAGCGTGCCGTGTCACATCGTGAACTCGTCGGAAGCCTTCGTGCAGTTGGCCCGACAGGGAACCACCTGTTGCATGATCCCGCATCTGCAAATCGAGAGAGAGTTAGCCAGCAATGAGTTGATTGATCTGACGCCGGGACTGTTTCAGCGCCGGATGCTGTATTGGCACCGTTTCGCGCCGGAAAGCCGCATGATGAGAAAGGTGACTGATGCCCTGTTGGCGTACGGGCATCAGGTACTTCGGCAGTCCTAATCAGGGATTGTGTCGCAGTTCGAACACCACATCGACCTGGTCGTCAAAGTGAATGGTTTGCTGCTCATAAGTCTGAGCGGCTTCACTTTGCACCGCTACGTCAGCCGTTTTAAACATCCGGGCCATGGGTACCGGCTGGTAGTTGGTGACGTGATAACGAATGCTGTAAATAGGCCCCAGGGTGGAGTTGAAACCCTTCGCCAGAGATTGAGCCTGACTGGTTGCCTGCTCAATCGCTTTTTGCCGAACCTTGTCACGGTAGACCTCGGGGTTGGCGACGCCCAGGTCAACGGTGCGAATCTCATTCAATCCTGACTTCAGCGCCCCGTCAAGCAACTCATTGAGCTTATCCAACTGGCGGAGCGTCACTTCAACCTGACGCACGGCTCGATACCCTTTCAGCACCGATCCGCCGGTTTTCAGGTAATCATATTCAGGCTGAGTGCGTAAGTTAGCCGCATTGATATCTTTTTTCTCAATCCCATTTTTACTCAGAAAATCAAAATATTGGGCGACGCGGGCATCAACCTGTTTTTTCGCGTCGGCCGCATCTTTGGAAGAGACGCTGACTTCAATCGCCAAACGCGCCATATCAGGCGAGGCGTCAACGCTGGCGGTACCCGAGGTCACGATATGCGGACCATCCGGTAATTCCGCCGCCTGTCCGAGCATCGGTAAGGTACTTAACCCCACCAGCGCCGCTAATGTGAGGACTCTTAGCTTCACAATGACTCCTTTATGTATGTTTTGTCGCTGAGACGGTCGCAGACCGCCCTACTGCCGCTTCGTTGCCCGTATCGGCCATGCCGGGTAACATAACGTATTGCCAACACAACAAAATATAGGTGAATTTCCGAAACCTGTGTAAAGCAATGTCATTTATTGCCAGCCATGACGAGCCAGCTGTAGCGCAATCCCCCACATCACCGTACCGACAAACAGGTTAATCACCCGTTGCGCGCGCGGCGTATTCAACCACGGCGATAGCCAGGCGGCCAGCGACGCCAGGGCGAAGAACCATAAAAACGATGCGGTGATCGACCCCAACGCAAACCAACCGCGTCCCCGATCGGCGAATTGACTCCCCAGACTGCCCAGCACGACGAAGGTATCCAGATAGACGTGCGGATTAAGCCAGGTAACCGCCAGCATCGTGACAATAATGCGCCAGCGACTCTGCTTCAGCACCTCGGTCCTGACCATGGTCAAATCTTTACTGAATACCGTCTTAAACGCCCCCCAGCCATACCACAGCAGGAAAGCCACGCCGCTCCAGGTCACCAGCCCCAGCAGCAATGAGGACTGGCTAAGCAACGTGCTGCCGCCGAAGATCCCGGCGCAAATCAACACCATGTCGCTCAGCGCGCACAACAGCGCGATCGTCAGGTGATATTGACGCCGAATGCCCTGATTCATCACAAAGGCATTTTGCGGCCCCAGCGGTAAGATCATCGCCGCGCCCAGGATAAAACCCTGTAAATACACCGCCCACATACCCACCTCTCAGAAAACAGGCTTATTAAGATGAGCGGCAGTTTATGGACGCTTGGTCATTAATGGAAATGGAAGTTTCTAATTGTACATTAGCGATATTAATATCGTTCGGCGACCTCGGACATGCGGACACAGACAGGCTGAGATTACGATCAGGAATAGCAGACGGAGGAAACCCGCTTTTCCCTTTTCTGGAGGTAGAAGGCGACGAAAAACAGCGAAAACATGAAAGGCAACTCATAGAGTTCTTCCATCAAATCCTTGTATTGCACGTCATACAAAAACAGAAAAGACAACAGGCGATGATGTTCGATAGTGTCGGCAATCAGAAAATAAACCACCACCAAGCCCGCATCCCAGACCGGTATCGTTTCCGTGCGAAAACGCCGGACAATTTCACGCCGGATGGCGGGGTGCAGCAACATCAGCACGGTAATCGCTATCAGCACGACAGATATCGCGCGGAAATAGATCCGCGGCACGTCGGGCAGATAAATCCGCCCCCAGTCGACCCCGCGGCCGAACAGCAGGATCCACCAACTGATGCTCCATAACCAGAAAATGCGCCTCTCCTTATCACAGCGAAGCGGTTTGATATAAAACCAGGTAAAGATAGCGCCGAACAGCAGGAAACAAGACTGAAACAGCTCAATGTTATCCACGCTATTCGGGCTGAATGCGAGGAAATGCGGCCCGATGTAAGGCAGGAAGAGAGCAAAAATAAAAACGGCGACTGTATGCGGATACAGCGTACGATCTGGTTTCATTGTCAATATCAGAAAAAAATAAGGTAGGAGCAAGATAAAACAAACGAAGAGAAAAAATTTCACCTTTCAGGCGATAACCCGCAGTATCTTGATGGATATGGAATTTTTCAGCATGGCACGCTATCCGGGAATAGCCGCATTCCCGGATAAGTCAGAATAAAATCAGTGAGTTTCCCGCCGATCGGCATTATACAGATGAACATCCATCTGCGGGTAAGGGATGCCGATGCGATTTTCGTCCAGCACCCGTTTGAAACTTTCCAGCAGATCCCAATAAACCGCCTGCGCATCGCCGTTGGCGGTCCACACCCATACCACAAAGTTCAGGGATGACGCCGCCATTTCATTCAGGCGGATAGTGACGCCCTTATCATGTTGAATACGGGTATCGGCCGCGACAATATCGCCCAGCAGCTTTTTAACCACGTCGATATCCGCGTCATAGGCCACGCCGACGATAATTTCGGTACGACGATCGGGCTCGCGCGAGCTATTGATGATATTACCGGCAATGATTTTGCCATTCGGCACCACGATGATTTTGCCGTCAGTCGTGCGCAAAGTGGTGGAAAAAATCTGCACCTGGGTAACCGTGCCGGCGATACCGCCCAAATCTACCGACTCGCCAATACGAAAAGGCCGGAAGGTCACCAGCAACACGCCTGCCGCAAAGTTCGCCAGCGAGCCTTGCAGGGCCAAACCAACAGCCAAACCCGCCGCACCCAGTACGGCGATAACCGATGCCGTTTGTACGCCTACGCGGCTCAATACGGCAATCAGCGTAAACGCGATGATGCCGTATCGCACCAGCGCGGCCAGAAAATCGGCCACCGTTGAATCAATCGAGCGGCTCACCAACACTTTATTCAGCGTGCCGGACACCACACGGGCGACAAGCAGACCGACAGCCAGAATCACTAACGCGGCGACGATATTAACCGCATACTGCAACAATATATCCTGATGATTGACCAGCCAACCGGTCGCCTGCTCCACACCAACATTCAATTCTTCCATATAATGACTCCTGATTCTTACGCGCGCTGACCGCGCATTGTTTTCACACCAAAAACCGCAGTCTGCGGCGAAAGCTATATAAAATTAAGGCTCCCGTGGGAGCCTTAGCGATAAACCTTTAAGAATCTTAGTTAAAGAACATCGATAGCGTTCAGTTCTTTAAAGGCTTTTTCTAAACGAGCGACCATGGTGCCCTGCGCGGCACGCAGCCATGCACGCGGATCGTAGTATTTCTTGTTCGGTTTGTCGGCGCCTTCCGGGTTGCCCAGTTGGCTTTGCAGATACCCTTCGTTTTTCTTGTAGTACTGCAAAATACCTTCCCAGGTCGCCCATTGGGTATCGGTGTCGATGTTCATCTTGATAACACCGTAACCAACCGCTTCTTCAATTTCAGCAGCGGTAGAACCGGAACCGCCGTGGAAGACGAAGTTCAGGCTATTGTGCGGCAGGTTGTATTTTTCAGAGACATAATCCTGAGAGTTACGCAGGATTTTCGGCGTCAGCTGTACGTTACCTGGTTTGTAAACGCCGTGAACGTTACCGAAAGAAGCCGCGATAGTGAAACGCGGGCTGATTGCATTCAGTTTTTCATAGGCGTAAGCCACATCTTCCGGCTGAGTATACAGCGCGGAGTTATCCAGATGGCTGTTGTCCACGCCATCTTCTTCACCACCGGTGCAACCCAGTTCGATTTCCAGCGTCATACCCAGTTTCGCCATGCGAGTCAGGTATTTGCTACAAATTTCAATGTTTTCTTCCAGCGACTCTTCAGACAGGTCGATCATATGAGAAGAGAACAGCGGTTTGCCGTAGGCGGCGAAGTATTTTTCACCCGCGTCCAGCAGTCCGTCCAGCCACGGCAGCAGTTTCTTGGCGCAGTGGTCGGTGTGCAGGATAACCGGAACGCCGTAGTATTCAGCCATCTGATGAACGTGATGCGCGCCAGAGATCGCGCCCTGGATGGCAGCCTGCTGCGGAACGTCTGATTTCAGACCTTTGCCGGCGATAAATGCGGCGCCGCCGTTAGAGAACTGTACAATCACCGGCGAGCGAACTTTGGCTGCGGCTTCAAGCACGGCATTAATTGAATCAGTACCGACGCAGTTTACTGCCGGCAGAGCGAATTTGTTTTCTTTTGCTACTGCGAAAACTTTCTGAACATCATCACCAGTGATGACACCAGGTTTTACGAAATCAAAAATTTTAGACATGTTACGTGTCCTGTTTCGTTGGCCGTGGGGTTAAAAAATCTGTTTTTTCATCAAGGGTTGTCCCGACCGCGGGTCGGAACAACCAAAGCAGAGGCCGTCATGGCGCTCAGCTTAAAACATTACTGCTTGGCACGCGCTTCCAGCATAACGACCGCCGGTAGTTGTTTCCCTTCGACGAACTCCAGGAAAGCGCCGCCGCCGGTAGAAATATAAGAAATTTTGTCAGCAATACCAAACAGGTCGATTGCCGCCAGCGTATCACCGCCGCCGGCGATGGAGAATGCGGCGCTGTCGGCAATCGCTTTGGCGACAATTTCAGTGCCTTTACGGAAATTCGGGAATTCAAACACGCCGACCGGACCGTTCCACAGAATGGTTTTGGCGCTTTTCAGAATGTCAGCCAGACGTTCCGCGGAAACATCGCCCAGATCCAGAATCTGCTCGTCATCTTTGATCTCGTTGACGGATTTCAGGGTTGCTGCGGCGGTTTCAGAGAATTCGGTCGCCACGCGCACATCGGTCGGAACCGGAATATCGCAGGTTTCCAGCAGTTTTTTCGCTTCCGGGATCAGATCCGCTTCGTACAGGGATTTACCGACATTATGACCTTGAGCCGCGACGAACGTATTCGCGATGCCGCCGCCGACGATCAGCTGGTCGGCGATTTTGGACAGGGAGTCAAGTACGGTCAGTTTGGTTGAAACTTTAGAACCGCCGACGATGGCGACCATCGGACGAGCCGGGTTGCCCAGCGCTTTACCCAAGGCTTCCAGTTCGGCGGACAGCAGCGGGCCGGCACAGGCGATTGGCGCGAATTTACCCACGCCATGCGTGGAAGCCTGCGCACGGTGAGCGGTGCCGAATGCGTCCATCACATAGACGTCGCACAGCGCGGCGTATTTTTTGGCCAGCACTTCGTCGTCTTTCTTCTCGCCTTTGTTGAAGCGTACGTTTTCCAGAACAACCAGTTCGCCTTCAGCAACGTCTACGCCATCCAGATAATCTTTTGCCAGACGTACCGGAGAAGAGAGTTTGTCTTTCAGATAATTGACAACCGGCAGCAGAGAAAACTCTTCGTTGTATTCTCCTTCGGTCGGACGACCCAGGTGGGAAGTCACCATCACGCGAGCACCTTGTTTCAGGGCGGCTTCGATGGTCGGCAGAGAAGCGCGGATACGCGCATCAGACGTCACTTTACCTTCTTTTACCGGCACGTTCAGATCCGAGCGGATCAATACACGTTTACCAGCCAGATCCAGATCGGTCATCTTAATTACAGACATGGTGAATCCTCTTGTTGATTCTCTTTTAAAGTTGCTTGAGCGAGATATTGACCCGAGATCAATACCGTCGTACTAGAAACCGCAGGCCGCCATCGCCCGAGTTGTATCCAACATTCGGTTGGCGAACCCCCATTCATTATCGCACCAGACCAGCGTTTTAATCAGGTGCTGACCACTAACCCGGGTCTGCGTGCCGTCAACAATAGCACTATGCGGATCGTGGTTAAAATCGGCCGAAACCAGCGGCAATTCGGTATAGTCAACTATACCACGAAATGCCCCATGCGCTGATTTTTGCAAAAGCGCATTAATTTCATTCACATTGACGGCGTTCTTCACGCTGACGCTTAAATCGATTGCCGTCACGTTAATTGTCGGGACCCGAACCGATATCGCTTCGAAACGATCGACAAACTGCGGAAAGATCCGGGTGATGCCCACCGCCAGTTTGGTATCTACCGGAATGATGGACTGGCTGGCCGCGCGAGTACGGCGCAGATCGCGATGATAGGCGTCAATCACCGGCTGATCGTTCATCGATGAATGGATCGTCGTTACCGTGCCGTTTTCGATACCGAATGCGTCATCCAACAATTTAATGATAGGAATAATGCAGTTGGTTGTGCAGGATGCATTCGACACGATACGGTGTTCGGCCTGTAAATTTTGATGATTGACGCCAAACACTACGGTGGCGTCCAGATCGGGCGTTCCCGGATGAGAAAAGAGCACTTTCTTGGCCCCCGCCGCCAGATGCGCTTCGCCATCTTCGCGACTGCCGTAAACGCCGCTACAGTCCAGCACCACATCAATACCCAGTTCACGCCAGGGCAACGATGAGATCGCCGCCTGATGCAACAGCCGGATGCAATCATCCCCGACATACAGTTGATCGCATTCCTGACGCACATCCCAGGGGAAACGGCCGTGACTGGAGTCATACTTGAGCAAATGAGCCATACCTTCGGCGCTTGCCAGCTCATTGATCGCCACCACCGAGATCTCGGCCCGGCGGCCCGACTCATACAGCGCGCGTAAGACATTACGGCCGATGCGGCCAAAACCGTTTATAGCAATACGGATTGTCATGCAGTTCCCTGTGTAACGATGATAGTGCCACCCGCATAGGATATAGACTTCTTGCTGAAAGTGGCAATGGCGTCGGCATGCTTAAATCACTCAGACTCGCGCCTGCGTCTCTTGCCGGGCTCGCTAAACCGAATTCAAATCCGCGCAAGCCCGATTGTGTTGAATAAATGCTATCAACATCACAACTGAAACGCTTCAGCTAGCATAAACGAATTAACCTGCAAAAGAAATATTCTCACTCGACTCTCATCAGAAGAGTGACCCACGTCATATTTCTACCAGACGAACGGCGAGCTGGAGAGATGGCGCCGCCATACAAAAAGCCGCCAGATCGCTCTGGCGGCTCAGTCTGATGACAAAGTCCGACGCTTTACCAATAACCCTCCTCCCGCCCCGACTTTACCAGAGGGAGTGGCCTGCCTGCGCCCTCCCTTGGAAACAAGCCACGAAGGTTGGTCAGCAACCGCCGGCGGCATCGCGCCGGTTCTGAACTTACTTCAACAACGCTTTAGCCTTCGCCACCACGTTATCCACCGTGAAACCGAACTCTTCAAACAGCAGTTCCGCCGGTGCGGATTCGCCGAAGCTTTCCATCCCGACAATCGCGCCGTTCAGACCGACATACTTGTACCAGTAGTCCGCGATACCGGCTTCAATCGCCACACGGGCCGACACCGCTTTCGGCAATACCGACTCACGGTAGGCTTCATCCTGTTTGTCGAACGCATCAGTAGACGGCATCGACACCACGCGAACGTTACGCCCTTCCGCCGTCAGTTTGTCATAGGCGCCCACCGCCAGTTCCACTTCGGAACCGGTGGCGATCAGGATCACTTCCGGCTGACCGCCGCTGTCTTTCAGCACATACGCGCCTTTAGCTACATCCGCCAGTTGCTGGACGCTGCGATCCTGCTGAGCCAGGTTCTGACGCGACAGAATCAACGCCGTCGGACCGTCCTGACGCTCAACGGCATATTTCCATGCCACGGCGGTTTCAACCTGATCGGCCGGACGCCAGGTGCTCATATTCGGCGTTACGCGCAGGCTGGCTAACTGTTCAACCGGCTGGTGGGTCGGGCCATCTTCGCCCAGACCGATGGAGTCGTGGGTATAGACGTAAATGCTGCGAATCTTCATCAGCGCCGCCATGCGAACCGCATTACGGGCGTATTCCACAAACATCAGGAAGGTGGCGGTATAAGGGATAAAACCGCCGTGCAGCGAGATGCCGTTGGCAATCGCCGTCATACCGAATTCACGCACGCCGTAGTGGATATAATTGCCGCCGTTATCCTTATCCAGCGACTTCGAGCCAGACCACACCGTCAGATTGCTCGGCGCCAGGTCGGCGGAGCCGCCCAGGAATTCCGGCAACAACTTGCCGTAGGCTTCCAGCGCATTCTGCGAGGCTTTGCGGCTGGCGATTTTCGCCGGATTGGCCTGCAACTGCTCAATAAATTTCTGCGCGTCGGCCTGCCAGTCAGCCGGCAGTTCGCCATTGGTGCGGCGTTTAAACTCGGCGGCCAGATCGGGGTAAGCGCTGGCGTAAGCGGCAAAGGCTTCATCCCAGGCGGCTTCTTTACGCTTACCGGCGGCTTTCGCATCCCACTCGGCGTAGATATCCTTCGGGATCTCAAACGGCGGGTATTTCCAGCCCAGTTGTTCGCGGGATGCCGCGACTTCGCTATCGCCCAGCGGCGCGCCGTGGGAATCGTGCGTACCGGCTTTGTTCGGCGAACCGAAACCGATCACCGTCTTACATATCAGCAGCGATGGTTTATCGGTAACGAGCTTGGCTTCGTTGATGGCGCGCTTAATCGCATCCGCGTCGTGACCGTCTACGCCGCGAACGACGTGCCAACCGTAGGCTTCAAAACGGGCAGCCGTATCATCGGTAAACCAGCCTTCCACATGGCCGTCAATGGAGATGCCGTTGTCATCATAAAACGCCGTCAGCTTGCCAAGCTTCATCGTCCCTGCCAGCGAGCAGACTTCATGAGAAATGCCTTCCATCATGCAACCGTCGCCCAGGAAGGCATAGGTGTAATGGTCGACAATTTCATGACCCGGACGGTTAAACTGCGCGGCCAGCGTACGCTCCGCAATCGCCATACCCACCGCATTGGCAATGCCCTGTCCCAGCGGTCCGGTCGTGGTTTCCACGCCCGGCGTGTAACCGTACTCGGGATGACCAGGAGTTTTAGAGTGCAGTTGACGGAAATTTTTCAACTCTTCGATAGGCAGGTCATAGCCGGTGAGGTGAAGCAGGCTATATATCAGCATTGAAGCGTGGCCGTTGGACAGCACAAAACGGTCGCGGTTAGCCCAGTGCGGGTTGGCTGGATTGTGGTTCAGGTAATCACGCCACAGAACTTCGGCGATATCCGCCATCCCCATCGGGGCGCCGGGGTGACCGGATTTAGCTTTTTGCACCGCATCCATACTCAGCGCACGGATAGCATTGGCAAGTTCTTTACGAGAGGACATGCTTTACTCCAGATCGGATTGAACAGATGTCTTGTCAGACATAGGATATATTAATCAACACGTTAGCCAGGAAAGGCGAAGAAAAGATGACTATAAATGTACATGAAAATCAAGGCGAATGCACATGGAACCGTGAGCAAAAACGGTGGATTGAGTCACTAATTCGTCAACCACTCTTTTTCCGTATCGCCGCTAACCGGGCTTAACGCCGCAGACTTGCGCCCCATCAAGGAATAACTATCGGATATAAATCAGAATTATGGCCTACTACCCGATTATGTTTTCGGTTATGTTGCCAACGCTTTTATTTTTATACCTCACTATCTTAGGGAATATGTTTATGACATCTCGAATTTCTTTGCCTCTGCTGGCACTCAGTATCGCCGCTTTACTCAGCGGCTGCCAGAATCTTGACTCCAGCGCACTGATACAATCCGGCACCCAGGCTTTCCAGGCGGCCACACTCAGTGACGAACAGGTAAAAACGCTAAGTAACCAATCCTGTGAGCAGATGGATAAAGAAGCTCAAATAGCTCCGGCTAATAGCGTATACACAAAACGTCTGAATAAAATTTCGAACGCATTGGGCCACGATATTAACGGTACGCCGGCCAACTATAAGGTTTATCTGACCAAAGATGTCAACGCCTGGGCGATGGCAAACGGTTGTATCCGCGTTTACAGCGGTTTGATGGACATGATGACGGACAATGAGATCGAGGGCGTTCTGGGCCATGAAATGGGCCATGTCGCGCTGGGTCACACCCGCAAAGCCATGCAGGTGGCTTACGCCGCGACCGCAGCCCGTTCCGCCGCGGCTTCCGCGGGCGGCGTGGCGGCTTCGTTATCACAGTCCCAACTTGCCGATCTGGGTGAAAAACTGGTTAATGCGCAGTTCTCCCAGTCGCAAGAGTCGCAGGCCGATGACTACTCGTTTGATCTGCTGAAAAAACGCGGCATCAAAACCGAAGGTCTGGCAACCAGCTTTGAGAAACTGGCCAAGCTGGATGCAGGACATGAGAGCAGCATGTTTGATTCGCATCCGTCATCAGAGGGGCGCGCCAAACATATCCGTGAGCGTATTGCCGCGGGCAAATAATCGTTTAGACATTTGATACCCATCCGGCACCTGGTATCGCCAGGTGCCGTTGCCAACACTGTCCGCCCTCGCCGAGTTATTGTTAAATAATGTCGCCTTTCTCATTCGCTAGCGCCCCCACCGGTAATAGCGTTAACCAATCGAAGAATAAAAAATGATAGTCTAAAATAATATGACTTTATTATCTTTCCCTTCGACGCGGGCGAAATTCATATATTTTAAAGATGGCAATACGTTTACAAATCAAGCATAATAGCGCCCCTACGGGCATTGAATTCCCCCTGAAATAAACATAAAAATATAGAATAAATACTTCTCCACTTTTTATTTTTTCAAGATATCCATTTGAAACCACACCCATTTAATACTTTCTTAACGGTTGAGTAGTATTTGCGGCGTCAGCAACCCTTGTTGGGTTGTCTCCTTTTAAAAAACAAACGTTGATGTGTTAATAATCATGGATGTGAGAATTTTCAGCAAATGTCATTTTACCACCGTGGGCTTACGAGAAGTCCTGGCCAGCATTCCTGCGCTATATGTGAGACCCTCCAGCCGGTTTACGCTTTCCCAGGGAAGAACAACCTGTATCTTTATCATCGACGGCAGTAGCGAAGGGTTTGAGGAATATTACGAATCAGTAAGAACGTTTTTTTACCCTATGGCGGCCGCCTTCGTGATCATCAACGCCTCCCCCCTTCACCCGCCGGTATGTATCGATGAAAAGACGCTGCTTATTTCCAAATCCTCGCCGATAGCGGCCTTTTATCAGTTGCTGGACGTTATCCCACAGCATAGCCGGCATTCACTCATGCCGGTCAGACTATCCAAATCAGAGTATGCCGTTTTTCAATATTGGATTGCGGGCTACAGCGTGGAGTCAATCTCGGCCATCGTCGGCCTGAATAAAAAATCCGTATTGAACAGCAAATCAAGATTATTGAATAAATATGGCGTTCAGGACAAAAACTCATTAATACTCATCGCCAAAATTCTCTTCAGGGATGGTCTTCCCGGCGATGCGGCTTATCCATCCGCATCGATAAAAAATATCGACGCCATGGATTCCCTGGCTTAATGCTAAAAAAAAGGATGTGCGCCGGCACATCCTTCCGCAATCTGCCTTGAGCGATTAAAACGTCACTCGTCCTCTAAATAGGTGTACCCATAAAGACCATTTTCAAACTCTTCCAGGAATTGCGCCTGGAGCGCCGCATCCAGGTCGGTACCTTTTACCTGATCGCGGAAACGCGCCAGCAAAACTTCGGGATCGAGCTGAACATACTCCAGCATATCCGCAACGGTATTCCCTTCATCCGATTCATCGATCTCGATGGAGCCGTCCTGGAAAACGAATACGTCGACGGTCGCCGTATCGCCAAACAGATTATGCATATTCCCCAGAATTTCCTGATAAGCGCCTACCATGAAAAAACCCAGTAACGGCGGATTCTCGGCATCATACGGCGGCATCGGCATCGTGGTCGCGATACCATCCCCATCGATGTAATGGTCGATAGACCCGTCTGAGTCACAGGTAATATCCAGCAAGACGGCACGGCGTTCGGGTTGTTTATCCAGCCCTTCCAGCGGCATCACCGGGAAAAGTTGATCGATTCCCCATGCATCCGGCATCGACTGGAACAACGAGAAGTTGACGTACAACTTATCGGCCATACGCTCCTGCAATTCGTCAATAATCGGTCGGTGAGCACGGTTGCTGGGATCCAACTGCTGCTGAATTTTCTGACAGATACTCAGATAAAGCTGCTCCGCTTTCGCCCGTTGGGTTAAATCCAGCATGCCGTGCGTATATTGAGTATGCACATCATGCAGATCCATCTGGCTGTCGTGCAGCCATTCTCGCAGCGAGCGACGGTTTCCCGGCTGCTTGATTTCCTGCCAGGTTGACCACAGGCTTTCCAACGCGCGCGGCGCATCCTCTTCCGGCGCCGAAGGTTCGCTGAACTCGTTACGCTCCACCCCGATAATATTGGAAACCAATACGGTATGATGCGCAGTCACCGCCCGGCCCGATTCGGTGATCACCGTCGGGTGCGGCAACCCATATTCGTTGCAGGCGTCGCCAATACCCCAAATCACATTATTGGCGTATTCATTCAGACCGTAGTTGACCGAACAGTCCGACTGGGAACGCGTTCCTTCATAATCCACCCCTAAACCGCCGCCGACGTCGAAGCACTGAATGTTGACGCCCAGCTTATGCAGCTCAACGTAGAAACGGGCGGACTCACGCACCCCGGTGGCGATATCGCGGATGTTCGCCAACTGGGAGCCAAGATGGAAATGCAGCAGTTGCAGACTTTCCAGCCGGCCTGCGTCACGCAGCATTTCAACTAATTGCAACACCTGCGCCGCCGCCAAACCGAATTTGGATTTTTCGCCGCCGCTGGACTGCCATTTGCCGGATCCCTGGGAAGCCAAACGGGCGCGCACGCCGAGACGCGGCACCACGTTCAGACGCTCAGCCTCTTCCAGCACCAGCTTAATCTCGGACATTTTCTCAATGACCAGATAAACCTTGTGTCCCAGCTTTTCGCCGACCAACGCCAGACGAATATACTCGCGATCTTTATAACCGTTGCAGACTATCACCGTGCGCGTCATGCCGGCGTGGCCCAGCACCGCCATTAATTCCGCCTTGGATCCGGCCTCCAGTCCCATTGGCTCGCCGGAATTAACCAACGACTCAATGACGCGGCGATGTTGGTTGACCTTGATGGGGTAAACCAGAAAGTAATCGCCCTGATAACCAAAGGATTCGCGCGCCCGTTTAAACGCCGCATTAATGGATCGCAAACGGTGCTGAAGAATCTGTGGGAAACAAAACAGCGCCGGCAGGCGTTGGTGCCTTTCTTCCTGCAACTCTTTGACCAACTTGGCCAGATCGACGCGCGCTTCCGGCACATCGGGATCCGGACAAACGCTGATATGCCCTAACTCATTAACGTCGTAATAATTATTACCCCACCAGGCAATATTATAAGTACGAAGCATTTCGCTGGCATTCTGGTCATTCATGGCAACCTCCTGCATGGAGCGCAAATTTTCATATTTACCCGTCGCTGACGAGCCCTGATGAATCATGTCGTCAGACATAACGAACCTCTTCTTTTTTTGTACGGCTGATCGTCTCAGCGCCTAAATAAACAACCAGCATAATGCTCGCAACACGCCGCATCGCCAGTGAAAAACCAGACTGAATACAGTATGCCGCCGTTGTATTACTCTTATTAGTGTAAAACACGTTGTCAGACTCCGTGGTACGGGTCAGTGAAAACTCATGGTGGAAAGAACAGGAAAAATCATTACCGGCAGAGCAGCGTTCGCCTCCGGCTCAGGGAACAGCGGCAGACTAACCGGCCCTGGAATCCTGCGTCGAATTCAAAGACAGGCAACTTCGAGCAAACAAAGAGAAGGGGTGAGCGCATGACGCTATGGCGTCAAAAGAAAGGCGTTGTGAACGCAACACACTCAGTAAACAACGGATCATTAATCCTATCACCTCCACGCACGCCGCGGGGCATACGGTTAAACCATCAACGGAACGGTCAATATACCTTTATCACGGCGAACAAACCGCTTGCCGTTTATACCGACATGATGCGGGAAAAGCAAAATGAAAATATCGCCGTCGACGGCTACTCGGTAAGAAAAAATGACCGATAACAAAAAACGATGATCGGTTAAAACCAAAAACTGCTGGTAATGAGAACAAAACGTGACCTAGAATAGACGTCCAGATGTTAATCCATCCAAACTGATTAACGGGTAAATTGCTTAACGGCTTTGATTTGAAGGTAAAGAAACTCATGGCTAAACACCTTTTTACGTCCGAGTCTGTCTCTGAGGGACACCCGGATAAAATTGCGGACCAGATCTCCGATGCCGTCCTTGACGCTATTCTGGAGCAAGATCCTAAGGCGCGCGTCGCCTGTGAGACTTACGTAAAAACCGGTATGGTGTTAGTCGGTGGTGAAATCACGACCAGCGCCTGGGTAGATATCGAAGAAGTCACACGCCGTACTGTGCGCGACATTGGTTACGTTAATTCCGAAATGGGTTTTGATGCTAATTCCTGCGCCGTATTGAGCGCCATCGGGAAGCAATCCCCCGATATCAACCAGGGCGTCGACCGCAGCGATCCGCTGGAGCAAGGCGCAGGCGATCAGGGCTTGATGTTCGGTTACGCCACCAACGAAACAGACGTTCTGATGCCGGCGCCGATCACTTACGCGCATCGCCTGGTCCAGCGTCAATCTGAAGTACGTAAAAATGGCACCCTGTCATGGCTGCGTCCCGATGCGAAAAGCCAGGTGACGTTCCTGTATGACGATGGAAAAATCGCCGGTATCGATGCGGTGGTTCTGTCGACTCAGCACTCGGAAGATATTGCGCAGAAAGATCTGCATGAAGCCGTGATGGAAGAGATCATCAAGCCGGTGCTGCCTGCTGAATGGCTTTCCGCCAACACGAAATTCTTCATCAACCCAACCGGACGTTTCGTTATCGGCGGCCCGATGGGCGACTGCGGTCTGACCGGCCGTAAAATTATTGTCGATACCTACGGCGGCGCCGCTCGTCACGGCGGTGGGGCATTCTCCGGTAAGGATCCATCGAAAGTGGACCGTTCCGCCGCTTACGCGGCTCGCTATGTGGCGAAAAACATCGTTGCCGCCGGTCTGGCGGATCGCTGCGAGATCCAGGTTTCTTACGCTATCGGCGTCGCGGAACCGACCTCCATCATGATCGAAACCTTCGGCACGGAAAAAGTCCCGACCGAAAAACTGATCCTGCTGGCGCGCGAGTTCTTCGATCTGCGCCCTTACGGCTTAATCCAGATGCTGGATCTGCTGCACCCGATCTATCAGGAAACCGCGGCTTACGGCCACTTCGGCCGCGAACACTTCCCGTGGGAAAAAACCGATAAAGCCGCGCTGTTGCGTGAAGCCGCCGGTTTGTAACGGTAATACCGCATCGCGTCTCCCCCTGGCAAGGGGGAGACGCAAGAGGGGTTATTGCGCTGCGCCCCGCCCCGTTTTATCCTTCTTCGTATGAATACACCGAGAATTCCCATTGCCTACCATCAGGCGGTCATGCGTTGCCTGCGAGAAAAACTCCGGCAAGCCAATCTGGCCTTGAACAGCGACTACCCCGAGCCTGTCGTTAGCTATCAGCAGCGCGGGTCGACGGCCGGCACAGCCTGGCTACAACAGTGGGAAATCCGCCTCAATCCTGTTCTCTTGCAGGAAAACCAGCAAACTTTTATTGATGAAGTCGTCCCGCACGAATTAGCTCATCTGCTGGTTTTTGCCCGCTTTGGCAAAGTCGCGCCGCATGGCAATGAGTGGCGGTGGATGATGGAGAGCGTATTGCAGACGCCGGCCCGGCGCACGCACCGCTTCGAGGTGAAATCCGTGCAGGGCAAAACTTTCCCCTATCAGTGTGGTTGTCGACAGCATCAGTTAACCGTGCGGCGTCATAACCGCGTGCTGCGCGGCGAAACAGAATATCGTTGCCGCCATTGCGGTGGAACATTACGTTTCGTCGTAACAAATTCTATTTAAAAGAAAATTATCAGCTTAAAAAACCAGCTTTTGCATTTGCCTGCCGAAGTCACATCCGGTAGTCTGCCTGATTTATTGCCCATGGGGTATTTTGGAATATGCTACGCAAAACACTCGCTATCGCATCGGTCGGGTTTGGTCTGGTTTCCGCCGCAGCCTTTAGTCAAAACATCAATAACTTTACTCAGGCAAAAGCCGCCGCGGTACAGGTCAATCAGGGAGCGCCCGGCACGTTTTATTGCGGTTGTGAAATCAAATGGCAGGGGAAAAAAGGCATTCCCGATCTCGCCTCCTGCGGCTATCAGGTAAGAAAAAGCGAGCAGCGCGCCAGCCGTATTGAATGGGAACATGTCGTCCCCGCCTGGCAGTTCGGTCATCAGCGCCAGTGCTGGCAAAACGGCGGCAGAAAGAATTGCAGCAGAGATCCGGTATACCGTGAAATGGAAACCGACCTACATAACCTGCAACCCGCCATCGGCGAGATCAACGGCGATCGCGGTAATTTCATGTATGGCCAATGGAACGGCGGCCAGTCCGAATACGGCCAGTGTGAAATGAAGATCGACTTCAAAAACAAAGCGGCGGAGCCGCCGGCCCGCGCCCGCGGCCCCATCGCCCGCACCTATTTTTACATGCGGGATCGCTACCAGTTGCGTTTATCCAGACAGCAAACCCAGCTGTTCGAAGCCTGGGATAAACAATTTCCGGTCACGCCATGGGAATGTACTCGCGACCAGCGCATTGCCGCAAAACAAGGGAATCATAACCCTTACGTTCAACAGGCTTGCCAGCAATAGTCAGTCTACCTACTATAGCGTGTATCGTCATGCCCGACAGATTTCAGGTTGCAAGGCCGGTAACCTGCAAGACGAAGGAAATGACCGTCCGTAAAACCACCGTCTGACCGACGGTGGTTTGCCTTTATTGGACACAACAGGTCCAGTTCAGATTACTACATGATTAAGGTCGGAACATCAGTATGCGAATACCGCGCATTTTTCATCCCGAGACGCTGCCGCTCGCGGGCGGCGAAGTTGAACTGAGTGAAGAGGCGGCCAACCACGTTGGGCGTGTTCTGCGCATGAGCAGCGGCCAGCCGTTGCAATTATTCGACGGCAGCAATTACATCTTTGCCGCCGAAATTGTTCAGTCAGGTAAAAAAAGTGTGCGGGTCCGCGTTACAGAAGGTAAGTTGGAAGATAAAGAATCGCCGTTGCATCTGCACCTGGGACAGGTCATGTCCCGCGGCGAAAAAATGGAGTTCACCATTCAGAAGTCCATTGAGCTGGGCGTGAATATCATCACTCCCCTGTTTTCTGAACGCTGTGGTGTAAAATTAGACGCCGATCGGCTGGAAAAGAAGATCGGTCAATGGCAGAAGATCGCGATAGCCGCCTGCGAACAATGCGGCCGTAACCGTCTGCCGGAAGTACGCCCGGCGATAACGCTGGAAAGCTGGTGCGCCGAGCAGGATTCAGCATTAAAACTCAATCTGCACCCACGCGCCACGCAAAGCATTAATACCTTGCCGCTGCCGGTAAAGCGGGTTCGATTGTTGATCGGCCCGGAAGGAGGTCTATCCTCCAATGAAATTTCGATGACCTCGGAGTACGGATTTACCGACATCCTCCTGGGGCCGCGCGTATTGCGTACAGAAACCACAGCGCTCACCGCAATTACCGCCTTGCAGGTACGTTTCGGCGATCTGGGGTAAAGGAGAAAATAATGATCAAACTCGGTATCGTGATGGATCCGATTGACGCCATCAATATCAAGAAAGACACCAGTTTCGCCATGCTGCTGGAAGCACAGCGTCGTGGCTGGGAATTGCATTACATGGAGATGAACGATCTCTATCTGCATGCCGGCGTGGCCCGCGCCACCACCCGTCGTCTGAACGTACAGTACGACTATGATGGCTGGTATGATTTCTCCGGCGAACAGGATATCGCGCTGGAAGAGCTGGATGTCATTTTGATGCGTAAGGATCCGCCGTTCGATACGGAATTCATTTACGCCACCTACATCCTGGAACGCGCGGAAGAGAAAGGCACGCTGATCGTCAATAAACCGCAGAGCCTGCGTGATTGCAACGAAAAACTCTTCACCGCCTGGTTCGCGCATCTGACGCCGGATACCCTGGTCACCCGGAGCGCGGATAAGCTGCGTCAGTTCCATCAGAAGCATGGCGATGTCATCCTGAAGCCGCTGGACGGCATGGGGGGAACCTCTATTTTCCGTCTGAAACAGGATGACGCCAACGTTTCCGTTATCATTGAAACATTGACCGAACATGCCAGCCGTTACTGCATGGCGCAAAACTATCTGCCGGCGATTAAAGAAGGCGATAAACGCGTGTTGGTCGTTGACGGAGAACCCGTTCCTTACTGCCTGGCCCGTATTCCCAAAAGCGGCGAAACGCGCGGCAATCTGGCGGCGGGAGGACGAGGAGAAGCCCGTCCGCTAAGCGACAGCGACTGGCAGATCGCCAATGAAATCGCCCCCACCTTGAAGCAGAAAGGCCTGATCTTTGTGGGTCTGGATATCATCGGCGATCGTCTGACTGAAATTAACGTTACCAGCCCGACCTGCGTACGTGAGATTGAAGCGGCCTATCCGGATATCTCCATCACCGGCATGCTTATGGATGCGATTAAAAAACGTCTGGCTGCGCGTAACAGCTAATGCGTTCCTGGCGATATCTTCAGCCGGAATGCATGAACGCCCGGCTCGTACTGTGTTGACGAGCCGATCATCAAACGCCGACAAAGATCGATAGCACAAATGAATTTACAGCATCACTTTCTCATCGCCATGCCAGCACTCCAGGATCCGGTATTTAAGCGTTCGGTGGTCTATATCTGCGAACATAATGAAGACGGCGCCATGGGGTTGATCATCAACAAACCCATGGAGCAGTTTACCGTGGAGAACGTGCTGAAGAAGCTAAAGATAAACCCAACGCCGCGCGATCCCGCAATCAGCCTGGACAAACCGGTTTTTTCCGGCGGACCGCTGGCCGACGATCGTGGGTTTATCCTGCATACCCCTTGCGACGGTTTTGGCTCCAGCATCAGTATTTCCGAGGACACCATGATCACCACCTCGAAAGACGTACTGGAGACGTTGGGCACCGCGAATCAACCGGAAAACATGCTGGTGGCGCTGGGCTATTCCGCCTGGGAAGAAGGCCAGCTTGAAAACGAGCTGCTGGACAATGCCTGGCTGACTTCGCCGGCGGATAAAGAGATTCTGTTTCATACGCCGATTGCCGAACGCTGGCGGGCGGCGGCCAAAAAACTGGGCGTGGATATCCATAATATCGCCACTGAAGCAGGTCACGCCTGATGGCAAGCCGCACCATTCTTGCCTTTGATTTCGGCACCAAAAGCATTGGCGTCGCTATCGGCCAGGAAATAACCCGGACGGCGCGTCCGCTGACGTCGTTCAAGGCGCAAGAGGGAATACCTGACTGGCAAAAAGTAGAAAAAGTGCTGTCCGAGTGGCAACCGGCGCTGGTCGTGGTGGGACTGCCGCTAAACATGGATGGAACGGAACAGCCGCTCACCGCCAGAGCGCGGAAATTCGCCAACCGTCTGCACGGCCGCTTTGGCGTGCAAATCGCGCTGCATGACGAACGTCTGAGCACGGTGGAAGCCCGGGCCGATCTGTTTGAGCACGGCGGATTTCGAGCGCTGGATAAAGGCAGCGTCGACGCGGCATCCGCCGTGATTATTCTGGAAAGCTGGTTTGAAGGACAAAATCAGTGAGGGAATGCGGATAATCAGCGCGCCTCCGTCTGCGAGGCGCGCTGCCGTATGATTCAAGCCGCCAAATTAGCGCTTACTCATCCGGGTATTCGCGGATAAAGCGCTCAACGTCATTGACCATCGACTCCGTTCCCACAAAAAAAGGCGAACGCTGGTGCAACTTATCCGGAATAATATCCAGAATACGGCGTTCACCGTCGCTGGCTTTCCCCCCCGCCTGCTCCGCCAGAAACGCCATCGGGTTGCATTCGTACAACAGACGCAGTTTGCCTTGCGGATAACTGGCGGTGCTTGGATAGAGATAAATACCGCCTTTCAACAGGTTACGGTGAAAATCCGCAACCAGTGAACCAATATAGCGCGAGGTATAGGGGCGCAGCGTCGCTTCGTCCTGTTCCTGACAGTATTTGATGTATTTCTTCACCCCCAGAGGAAATTTAATGTAATTCCCTTCGTTGATGGAGTACATATTCCCTTTTTCCGGGAAGTGAACCTTTTCATGAGACAGGCAGAACACGCCGAGGGAGGGATCGTAGGTAAAAGCATGCACGCCGTGTCCGGTGGTATACACCAGCATGGTGGAGGAGCCATAAACGATATAGCCGGCGGCAACCTGCTTGTTGCCCGGTTGCAGGAAATCATCCTCGGTTACCGGAACCCCCAAGGGCGTGATGCGGCGGTAAATAGAGAATATCGTGCCGACGGATACGTTTACATCAATGTTGGAAGAGCCGTCCAGCGGATCCATCAACACCACATATTTGGCGTTTTCAGCCCGCTCGCCGTCAAAAATAACTATTTCATCCTCTTCTTCAGAGGCTATCCCGGCGACTTCGCCCCGCGCTTTTAACGCGGCTTTCAACTTTTCATTGGCATACAGATCAAGCTTCATCTGTACTTCGCCCTGAATATTGGAAATGCCGCTGGTACCCAAAATATCAACCAGGCCCGCCTTGTTAATATCACGATGGATAATTTTAGCACCCAGTTTGATCGCAGAGAGCAGCGCGGTAAGCTCACCGGTGGCATGAGAGAAATCGTGCTGTTTTTCGACGATAAATTCGCCTAACGTTTTCATAACACTATTCCAGAGTCTACGGATGAAAAGCGGTTTCATTTAAAAACCGCCAGCGTATTCGATTGCAGTGTAGCCCAAAGAGAAAGTGAGTACCTAGTCAAATCCATTTCTTATGACGGTTTCATGGGGTTAGAATGTGCGCAGACTCACTGTATAGATGGAAACTGTATGCGTATTCACATTTTAGGCATCTGCGGCACCTTTATGGGCGGCCTGGCGCTGTTGGCCCGCTCGCTGGGGCATGAGGTTACCGGCTCCGATGCAAACGTTTACCCGCCCATGAGTACCTTACTGGAAGAACAGGGAATCACGCTGATGCAAGGGTACGACCCGGCTCAACTCGATCCCGCGCCCGATCTGGTTATCGTGGGCAATGCGATGACGCGCGGCAATCCTTGCGTTGAAGCCATTCTGGAACAAGGGTTAGCTTATACTTCCGGCCCGCAATGGCTGCATGATTATGTGTTGCGCGATCGCTGGGTCATCGCGGTAGCCGGCACCCACGGCAAAACCACGACGGCGGGCATGGTCGCCTGGATCCTGGAAGATTGCGGGTATCAGCCGGGATTCGTGATTGGCGGCGTGCCGGGCAACTTTACCGTCTCGGCGCGTTTAGGCGACAGCCCGTTTATGGTGATTGAAGCAGATGAATATGACTGCGCCTTTTTCGATAAGCGTTCAAAATTCGTCCACTATTGCCCGCGCACGCTGATTCTCAACAATCTTGAATTCGATCATGCCGACATCTTTGATGACCTGAAAGCTATTCAAAAACAGTTCCATCACCTGGTGCGTTTGGTTCCCGGCAGCGGGAAAATCATCCTGCCCGCCAATGATATTCATCTCAAGCAGACGATGGCGATGGGATGTTGGAGCCAGCAAGAACTGGTTGGCGAAGACGGCGTCTGGCACGCGAAAAAAGTCTCGACGGACGCCAGCGAATATCAGGTTTACCTGAATGGCGAAGTGGTTGGCGAAGTACACTGGAGCCTGGTAGGCGAACACAATATGCATAACGGACTGATGGCGATTGCCGCGGCGCACCACGTTGGCGTACTGCCTGCCGATGCCTGCCGCGCATTGGGCGGTTTCGTTAATGCCCGCCGTCGGCTTGAGCTACGCGGTACGGCGCATGGCGTGAATGTATATGATGATTTCGCCCATCATCCTACGGCGATACTGGCGACATTGGCCGCGCTACGCGGCAAGGTCGGAGGAACGGCCCGCATTCTGGCGGTGCTTGAACCACGTTCCAACACCATGAAGATGGGCGTATGTAAAAACGAACTTGCTCCGGCGCTCGGTCGCGCCGATGAAGTGTTTCTATTTCAGCCCCAGCATATTCCCTGGCAGGTGGCCGAAGTGGCCGAATCCTGCGTGCAGCCTGCGCACTGGAGCGCCGACATCGATACGCTGGTTGATATGATCGCAAAAGCCGCGCTACCGGGCGATCACATATTGGTGATGAGTAACGGCGGGTTCAGTAATATCCATAATAAGCTGCTGGATGCATTGAATAAAAAGGCGATGGCGGAACTTACGGCGGATAAATAGAGGGGCAGCAAAAAGGACGGGTCAACCCGTCCTTCGTCAACTAATCAGGCGTCAAACGGATCGCGCAGGATCATCGTTTCGTCGCGATCCGGACCGGTAGAAATAATATCTACCGGCACGCCGGTCACTTCTTCCACACGCTTAATGTAGTTCAGCGCCGCCTGCGGCAATTTACTGTGATCTTTCACGCCGAAGGTGCTTTCAGACCAGCCGGGCAGGGTTTCATAAATCGGCTCAATACCTTCCCAGCCATCGGCGGCCAGCGGCGTGGTATCCACTTCGCGGCCATCTGGCATGCGGTAGCCGACGCAGAGTTTGACTTCTTTCAGACCGTCCAGCACATCCAGTTTAGTCATGCAGAAACCAGACAGGGAGTTGATCTGAACCGCACGGCGAACCGCGACGGCATCCAGCCAGCCGGTACGACGACGACGACCGGTAGTCGCGCCGAATTCATTGCCTTTCTCGGTAAGGTAGTCGCCGACATCATCAAACAGCTCGGTCGGGAACGGACCCGCGCCGACGCGCGTGGAGTAAGCTTTGACAATACCCAGAACGTAATCGACATAGCGGGGTCCCAGACCGGAACCTGTCGCCACGCCGCCGGCGGTGGTGTTCGAAGAGGTCACATACGGATAGGTACCGTGGTCGATGTCCAGCAGCGTACCCTGAGCGCCTTCAAACATGACGAACTCGCCGCGCTGATGGGCTTTATACAGCAGATCGGATACGTCGACCACCATACCGGTCAGGATATCGGCGATCGCCAATACCTCGTCCAGCACTTTCTGGTAGTCAACCGCTTCGACTTTGTAATAGTTAACCAGTTGGAAATTATGGTATTCAACGATCTCTTTCAACTTAACGGCAAACGCCTGTTTATCGAACAGATCGCCGACACGCAGCCCGCGACGAGCCACCTTATCCTCGTAGGCCGGACCGATGCCGCGCCCCGTCGTGCCGATTGCCTTGGCGCCGCGCGCTTTTTCGCGCGCGTTGTCCAATGCGACATGATAAGGAAGAATCAGCGGACAAGCTTCAGACAACAGCAGACGTTCGCGTACCGGGACGCCGCGCGCTTCAAGATCCGTCATTTCCTTCATCAAGGCATCAGGCGCCAGCACCACACCGTTACCGATGATGCTGATGACATTCTCACGCAGAATACCCGAGGGAATTAAATGAAGAACGGTTTTTTCACCGTTAATAACCAGAGTATGGCCCGCATTGTGGCCACCTTGGTAGCGCACAACATATTTAGCCCGTTCAGTCAGCAGGTCAACGACCTTGCCTTTACCTTCGTCACCCCATTGGGTGCCCAGTACGACGACGTTCTTACCCATCTCAAGAATCACCAGGTTGCTTAAAAAAAGATTCTAACATCTCATTTGCTCGCTTTCAGTACTTTTTAGCGCCGGTTTGCGCACATTTTTAAGATAAAGACTAGCCGCCCATGCGGCTACGCAACATATAGTAGACAACGCATCCGGCAACCACTATTCCACCGCCGAAACGCCGTAATGTATTATCCGGCAACTGCGCCATCGCCAAAATCATACGCCGCCAGATGCGGGGAAACAGCAAGGGACCCAGCCCTTCGATAATCAATACCAATCCCAAAGCCATCCAAACGGTTGCATTCATAAACACTCCAAATTGCCTGTCAGATTTTCAACGTCGCTTGCAGCGACACGAAAAAAAGCCCGTATTCACGGGCTTTAAGCAAGTCATCGCGGAAACATTAACGGCGAAGCGTCGTTTCCGGCGATTTCATATAGCGGAAGAAATCACTGTCCGGACTCAGCACCATCACGTCCTGATTAGAGCTGAAGCTGCTTTCATAGGCGCGCAGGCTACGAATGAAGGAGTAGAAATCAGGATCTTCGCTGAAGGCCTGGGCAAACAGTTTCGCGGCTTCCGCATCGCCTTCACCACGGGAAATACGCCCCTGACGCTCGGCTTCCGCCAGCGTACGGGTCACCTCGTAGTCCGCCGTCGCCTTTAACTTCTCAGCCTCTTCCTGGCCTTGCGAACGGTGACGACGCGCTACCGCTTCACGCTCTGCGCGCATACGCTGGTAGATGGCGTCGGACACTTCGGTCGGCAGGTTAATCTGCTTAATCCGCACGTCAATCACTTCAATCCCCAACGCCGCCATACTGTTCGGGTTGATATGGGGTTGAGTGCCGGTGGTTTCCTGCTCAACACGCGCCGCGGCTGAAGCAATGGCGTTATCCGCTTCGGTTGTCTCGCCGGTGCCGGTGTTCAACGCCTCACGCACGTCGGTCATCAACTGACCACGCGAATCGGTAACGATGCCTTTTAAATCCAGACGGCCGATCTCTGAACGCAAACGGTCGCTGAATTTACGTTTCAACAGCACTTCCGCCTGAGAAACATCGCCGCCGCCGGTCGCCAGATAATAACGACTGAAATCGCTGATGCGCCATTTGATATAGGAATCAATGATCAGGTCTTTCTGCTCTTTGGTAATAAAGCGGTCAGCCTGATTCTCCATGGTCTGGATACGCGCATCCAGCATCTTCACTGAATCAATAAACGGAATTTTAAACTGCAATCCCGGCGCATAAATCAGCGGTTTGTTTTCATCATCGCGCAATACTTTGCCGAAGCGCATCACGATGCCGCGCTGGCCTTCCTGCACCACGAACAGTGACGCATAGACCACCATCAGTACCAGGATCAGGATAATTAGTAAGGGTTTACGCATCGATTATTCTCTCCCTACTCGAGTGAGGTCATCACGTTGCGCATTGGCTCTGCGCTGATCCATGATATTTCCATTGTTGCTGCTGCGCGTCTGGCCGCTGCTCGCGCCGCTATTGCCGGACGTGGCGGGCAAACGCAGCGGATTGGCGCTGCCGGCGCCTGACGTATTCTCGCCGCCGCCGGAGGAACCGCCGCGCAGCATCTGATCCAACGGCAGTACCATCAGGTTGCCGCCTTTGTCGTTAACCAGCACCTTGCGGGTATGGCTGAGAACGCGCTCCATCGTCTCGATATACAGACGCTCGCGCGTAATCTCAGGCGCGGCTTTATATTCCGGCAAGACTCTGGCGAAACGGGCCACTTCACCCTGCGCCTCCAGAACGGTACGGGTTTTATAAGCGCGAGCCTCTTCCAGAATACGCTGCGCCTGACCGTTGGCGCGCGGCTGAACCTCGTTGGCGTAGGCTTCCGCTTCACGAATGTATTGCTGCTCGTTTTCACGGGCGGCAATGGCGTCGTCAAACGCCGCCTTCACCTCTTCCGGCGGACGCGCCGCCTGGAAGTTGACGTCCAGCAGGGTGATGCCCATGTTGTACGGACGCACCGTTTCTTCCAGCACGCGCTGCGTATCGGTACGCACGATGGTTCGACCCTCGGTCAGGATCTTATCCATGGTGTATTTACCGATCACGCCGCGCAGAGCGCTGTCCGTCGCCTGACGCAGGCTGTCATCCGCATTGGTCACGCTGAACAGATAACGTTCCGGTTCCGTTACGCGATACTGGACGTTCATTTCGACGCGCACCACGTTCTCGTCCGAGGTCAGCATCACGCCGGAGGTCGCCAGTTCGCGCACGGATTCCACGTTCACGGCTCTGACGGAGTCGATAAACGTCGGTTTCCAGTTCAGGCCGGGCTCAACCTGATGGCTGAACTTGCCAAAGCGCGTCACCACGCCGCGTTCCGCTTCTTTGATGGTATAGAAACCGCTGGCGGCCCAGATGACGACGGCCGCAACCGCGACAATACCGACAACCCGGCCGCCCAGACCGGAACCGCCGGAAGTTCCGCCGCTGCTGGAACCAGAGCCTTTTCCGCCCCCCAGATCGCTGAGTTTTTTACTCAGTTTCCGGAAGATATCGTCCAAATCTGGTGGCCCCTGATCTCGGCCACCTTTATTATTATTTCCGCCAGAGTTGCCGCTATTGTTATTGCTGCTCCCCCACGGGTCGCGGTCCTGTCCGTTATTACCGGGCTGATTCCACGCCATGTTTTAGCTCCATTCTTTATGATAGGTGTTCTTCAGGTTCAATATCCCAGAGTCCATCAGACTATTTCGCCGTTTAGACAATTTGCCGGTCAGACAATATAGTCCGTCAGTTCCTGCTCTTGTTTACAGAGACGACGCCAATCGGCAATCGGCATACGAATCACCAAACCGATATGTCCGTCATCTTCAATCCATTCTTTTTCTATTGCCTGAAGCTGGTAGAAACGGCTGCGCAACCGTCCGGCCTGAGGGGGAAGGCTCAATGCGTATTGGGCGATTTCCCCGGATAGCCGTTCAGTCAGCGCTTGAAATAGCAACGGAATGCCTTCACCGGTTTGTGCAGAAACCCAAACTCTGACCGGTAAATTTTCTTCGTTGCGATCGATACGCGGCGCGAAACCTTCCAGCATATCGATTTTGTTCATTACCAACAGCACGGGAACTTCGTCGGCTTCGATTTCCGCCAACACGGCGTCTACCGCGTCGATATTCTCGTCGAGACGAGGATCGGCGGCGTCCACAACATGCAACAACAGAGAAGCCTGACGCGTTTCCTGTAATGTAGCCTTAAACGCAGCCACCAAATCGTGCGGTAACTGCCGGATAAAACCTACGGTATCCGCCAACACCGTATCACCGACATCAGCAACCTCAATCCGGCGCAATGTTGGATCCAATGTGGCAAATAGTTGATCGGCGGCATACACGTCCGCCGACGTTATCTTGTTAAACAGCGTGGATTTCCCGGCATTGGTATACCCCACCAGGGAAACCGTCGGCACATCCGCGCGAACGCGCGACCGGCGCCCCTGTTCGCGCTGTTTCTCCACCCGTTCAAGGCGGGATAAAATCTGGCTGATGCGATTACGCAGCAAACGACGGTCGGTTTCAAGCTGGGTTTCCCCCGGGCCGCGCAAACCGATGCCCCCTTTTTGCCGCTCAAGGTGAGTCCAGCCGCGAACCAACCGGGTGGCAAGGTGACGCAATTGCGCCAGCTCTACCTGCAACTTACCTTCGTGGGTACGCGCGCGCTGAGCGAAAATATCCAGAATCAGCCCGGTGCGGTCAATCACGCGGCATTCGCACAAACGCTCCAGATTACGTTCCTGGGCAGGCGTCAGCGCGTGGTCAAACAGCACCACAAAAGCGTCGGTATCTTTTACCGCCTGAGCAATTTCTTCGGCTTTGCCTTCGCCAACAAAATACTTGGGATGAGGTGCCTTACGGCTGCCGGTAATTACCTGCAACGATTCAATTCCGGCAGAAGAGACCAGAGACTCAAACTCCAGCAGATCTTCTGTATCTTTATCTTGCGAGAAGTAAATATGAACAAGTATGGCCCGTTCACCGGCTTCATAACGGTCAAACAAGCGAGTAACCTCTCAAACGATCAAAAAACACCAGGGCGAGGGATAGGTATAATGGTTTCTTCCCCCCCGCCTTGGTGAATTGACAATACGCCTTATTCAGCGTCATCACTTTCCTGCGGCTGTTGCTGCCCAGCCGGATTGCTACCATGATAGTTGCTGGTGCCTGGATTATTACTGTGATGAGACACCGGACGAGATGGAACAACTGTAGAAATGGCGTGCTTATACACCATCTGGCTAACCGTATTTTTTAACAAAATGACAAACTGATCGAAAGATTCAATCTGGCCTTGCAGCTTAATACCATTCACCAAATAAATCGAAACCGGAACACGTTCGCGACGCAATGCGTTCAGGAACGGATCTTGCAAAGATTGCCCCTTAGCCATTCTATATTTTCCTTATTTGTATGTTGTTTGTAACAAAGAACCCCTAGGGTCCTAAAATAACGATGTAAAAAATTTATGCGCTGAGACTCACCAATTGTACACAATCACCCAACCTATGCACTAACAACCTGTATTACCTTGTCCAACGCCGCCTGCGGCTTTTCACTGTCCAGCCAACAGACGTCGTCCCAACCGCGTAACCAGGTCATTTGCCGCTTGGCCAACTGACGTGTCGCACAAATTCCCCGATAAACCATCTCATCGTAATCAATTTCGCCCGATAAATATGACCACATCTGGCGATAACCGACACAACGAATGGAAGGCAAGTCCTTATGCAAATCATGTCGGGCAAAAAGAACCCGCGCTTCCGCCTCAAAACCCGCCGTTAACATCTGATGGAAACGCAGCTCAATACGCTGATGCAGCAATTCGCGTGTTGCCGGAGCAATAGCAAACTGATGAACGTTATAAGGCAACGCCTCTCCAGTCGTTTTTGTCAGTTCAGTTAAAGTGTTACCTGAAACGAAAAAAACTTCCAGTGCCCGCGAGAGTCTCTGCGGATCATTTGGATGAATCCGAGTCGCGGCCACCGGATCGATCTCGCACAACTGTCGATGCATCGCTTCCCAGCCGATTTCTTGCGCCTGCGCTTCAATACGCTGGCGAACCGCCGCATCGGCGGACGGCAGGGGCGACAGTCCTTCAAGCAGGGCTTTAAAATACAGCATCGTTCCCCCCACCAGCAGGGGGATCCGTCCGGCGGCGCTGATATCCGCCATTTCCCGCAGGGCATCCCGCCGGAAATCGGCCGCCGAATAGGCTTGCGCCGGGTCGAGAATATCGATCAGACGATGCGGCGCCTCGGTCAGTTCATCCGCGCTCGGCTTGGCGGTGCCGATATCCATGCCCTTATAAATAAGGGCGGAGTCGACGCTAATCAACTCCACCGGCAAATATCGACGTAACGCCATTGCCAGCGCTGTTTTCCCCGACGCCGTCGGCCCCATGATAAAAATCGCGGGCGGATGCGGCGTCTTTGCAAAATCACTCATGCTTCAGAGCCTTGATGGCAATATTGATATCCATCTTATATAAAAGTTCAATCGGCGGCGCCGTTGCCAGCTGTGGGCAAAGGCGCTCTACATCCGTTAATAGTTGTATCGCCTGAGCATGACTCCAGCTTTGCTGTTCGCTGCTCAGGCGGGCGGCCATCCATGCGGCCAAAATGTTCGGCTCTACCGTTTCACGATCGGCCAGATAGCCTACCAGTTCAGAGATCAAGTTTTGTAAATTTTGTTGGCGCAATGGTAAAGGTACCGCTCGTAACGTTGCACGCTGTGACTCGACATGAATATCGACGCCAAAAAGCGCCAGTAACGGCTGAAATCTTGCCAATACAGAGAGTTCGGATTTACTCAGCGTCAGGCGCTGGGGAATCAGCAGCGGCTGCGGACGCAATCCGCTTTCAGGCGGCGTCAGCTGCACCTGCTTCAGATAACGCTCCGCGACGGGTAATGAAAGCAACGCCAGCCCTTTGCGGTACTCCAGCAGGGCATAACAGGGCGGATAGACGGTCAACACCCGGCCGAAGCCGCTTACATTGCTCTCCAGCGGCGATTCCGCGATAGCGGCGGATTTCGCCGCGTCGGCGCCTTGCGTAGCGACAGGCGCCGACGGCGAAGGGATAACCTCCGTTTCCGCCGCCGGCGGCCGGGCGGCGTCTTCCGCTACCTCATTCGGTTGCAGCAACTTACGGTACAGCTCGCCCTGTTTTTTCTGATAGGTTGGGCCGGCCGGATAGCCCGGATGTTGCGTCTCGCGAGCATTGCCTGAGCGTTGCCCGCCGCTTTTCGCCGCCGCAGGCGCGGCTGGCCGGGCAAAATGGTTTTCTCCGGCCGCCGTACGGTTTTCCTGCTGCCACTGTATCGGCTGTTCGCTTCCCGGCTCCAGCAGCGCCAACCCCGGCGCGGACACCTGCTGCAATACCGTCATGACCGCCTGATAAATAAAATCATGCACCAGACGCGCCTGATGAAAGCGGACTTCATGCTTGGCCGGATGCACATTCACATCAACCTGATGCGGATCGATCTCCAGATAGAGGACATAGGCGGGCTGCTGATCGTCTTTAAGCTGATCCTGATAAGCCTGGCGAATCGCATGATTGATCAAGCGATCGCGCATCATACGTTGGTTAACGTAACAATATTGCATTTCGGGCAACTGCTTCGCCCCGGAAGGATCGGCCACCCAGCCGTGAATAGTCAGATCGTCATGCTGCCACGACACCGCCAGCGCATGCTGTAAAAACGCGCTGCCGCAAATGCTGCCCAACCGACGTTCATGCTGAGAAGGCTCGGTCGCCGGTCGATATTGCCGGATCAGCTTGCCGTTGTGATGCAACGTAATGGCGATATCAAAACGCGCCAGCGCAATGCGCCGCACCACCTCGTCAATATGGGTGAATTCGGTTTTTTCCGTGCGCATAAATTTACGCCGGGCGGGCGTATTGTAAAACAGATCAAGCACTTCCAGCGTGGTGCCGACAGGATGGGCGGCGGGCTTGACCGTAACCGCCATATCCCGCCCCTCGGCATAGGCTTGCCACGCTTCGGACTGCTGTGCGGTGCGGGAGGTCAGCGTCAGTCGGGAAACCGAGCTGATACTGGCCAGCGCTTCCCCGCGGAAGCCCATACTGACAATGGCTTCCAGATCGTCGAGCGTCGAAATTTTACTGGTCGCATGGCGCGCCAGCGCCAGCGTCAGCTCATCCTTGCTGATGCCGACGCCGTTGTCCCGGATGCGAATCAATTTGGCGCCGCCGCGCTCTATGTCAATATCAATACGGGTCGCGCCAGCATCCAGACTATTTTCCACCAACTCTTTTACGACCGAGGCCGGCCGCTCCACCACTTCGCCGGCGGCGATCTGGTTAGCCAATTGCGGTGGTAAAACCTGAATCGACATGGCATACCCTCTTACATTAACGGAATGAACATTCAGGATAACAATCCCTTCAGGCAGAAGGGATGAGCAACGTCTGGCCGAGTTGCACGGCGCCTGAATTCATATCATTTGCCCGCTGAATCTCTTTCATGCTGACGCCGTAACGGTCGGCAATCGCACTCAGCGTATCGCCGCGCACCACTTTATGTTTGACCACCGCGGCGGCTTTTTTGGCGCTGGCCGCTGTCGCCGTTTGTTTTACCCCGCTGGCCGGAATTCTCAAACGCTGACCAATCCACACAATATCTTTATTCAGCTTGTTGATATCCCGGATCGCCGACATGCTGACGCCGTAACGCGCGGCGATAGACGACAGCGTTTCGCCGCGCGCCACCGTATGGCGAATGCCGCCGCTGCTACCGGTCTTTTCCGCCGGCGTTGCCGCTCTGCTTGTCGCCGGCGGAACCGGGCGATCCTCCTGCTTTGGGGCGGCTTGCAAAGGGTGCGTCTGAAAATAGCTCTTCACCCCGCGATAAATCGCGTTGGCGATTTTTTCCTGGTAAGCATTGCTGCCCAGCAGACGCTCTTCCGCCACATTGCTGATAAACCCGGTTTCAACCAGCAGCGAAGGAATATCCGGCGAACGCAACACCCCCAGACTGGCATGTTCAGGCCGGGATTTGTGTAACCCGCCCACGCGCTGAAGTTCACGCAACACTTTGCTGGCGACGTCATAGCCGACGCGCTGGGAATGACCGAATTGCAGATCCAGCACCGCCTGACTTAAGTAAGGATCGGCGCTGTTGTTTGCCAGCAAATCGCCGGCGCCGCCCAGCAACTCCGACTGCTTCTCATGCTGTTCCAGCCAACCGGCCATTTCGCTGTTTGCCCGGCGATTGGATAGCACCCATACCGACGCGCCGGTGGCGCTGCGATTTGGCGCGGCATCCGCATGGATGGAGACCAGAATATTGGCGCCGTGTTTACGCGCCACGTCGGAGCGCCCCATCACCGACACAAAATAATCGCCGTTGCGCGTCAGTACCCCTTTGAACGCGGGATCGTTGCTCAGTAAAGCTTGCAGCTTACGGGCAATGGCGATGGTGACATCCTTTTCACGCAGCCCATTCAGACCGATGGCGCCGGGATCCTGACCGCCGTGTCCGGCATCGATGGCCACCACCACCGGTTCGTGGCTATCGTTACCGACGGCGCGCGCAGGCTTTCTGGCCGACGCATTGCTATTCACCACCAGGGTCGGCTGGTTATTGAACGGATTTTTCGCCGGTTGAGACTTCGCCGGCGGCTGTTGCTGCTCACGTCGCGCCGCCGGCGCGCTTTGCGTCGCCCTGGGATTGTCGCTGATCAGGGTAAAAACCACGGCGTATCCATTAGCCGTCTTCTGCGTTACCGCCCGGGTCTTGGCGGATTGCGTCAGATCCAGCACCAGACGTATGCTTTGCGCGTCCTGCGCATTACTGGTCCGGACCCGCTTAATCAGATTTTGCCCGCTGAATTCCAGCGGTAATCCCTGAATCAGCACGGACTGACGAATATCAATCACCACTCTGGCGGGATTGCTCAGCGGAAAGAATGCGTAGACGGGCTGACCGCTGAAGCTCAGGCTTACGGTTGCCTGTCGGGAGGCGTTATCCACTTTGATATCAGATAGATTGGCGGCCCAGACGGCGCTGGCGAACAGCATCAACCCCATCCAGACGAACGGCTTGATCATACGGCTCATCATCGCGCTGTTATCCCCAACTGATTCGCCGCCCGCAGCACAATCTCCTCTCCCCGAGGGGAAAGCGCCGACAGTTCGGCTTGCCGGCCCGGCTCCTGATAAAGCAAATGCAATGCCAGATCGGCAGCCGGTAAAATGCCTGCGCCTTGCTGGGGCCATTCGATCAGGCAAATGGCGTCCTGATCCAGATAATCACGGATCCCCATGAACTCAAGCTCCTCAGGATCGGCCAGACGGTAGAGATCGAAATGATAGACCGACAACGGCGAGAGGGCATAAGGCTCGACCAGGGTGTACGTCGGGCTCTTCACATTGCCCTGATGTCCCAGCGCCTGTAAAAAACCTCGGCTAAAGGTCGTCTTCCCTGCCCCAAGATCGCCATATAAATGCACGACGCAGGCGCTTTCACAGGCTTTAGCCAGCGCCGCGCCTAACGCGATGGTTGCTGCCTCATCCGGCAGAGGTAACGCAATTTTTTTCATTCTGTCTTTTCTAAGGGTATCGATTCGGGATTGACATATCGGGACAACACAGGCATCAGATCGGTTGCCAACATACCGCGGGTTCCGCGCCGTGCGGCCAGCCAGTCAGCCGATGCGCCGTGGACAACGCATCCCGCGCAGGCGGCATCATACAGCGAGAGCTTTTGCGCCAGCAAACCACCGATAATCCCGGACAACACATCGCCCATACCGCCCGTCGCCATACCGGGGTTGCCCACGTCGGCAATGGCCAATTGGCCCTGTTCGCCGGCAATGACTGTACCTGCACCTTTTAATACAACAACGCCACCATAACGTTTTACCAGTTTTTGCACTGCAAGTAAGCGATCACTTTCAATATCAGACACACGGCAGTTCAACAAACGGGCCGCCTCGCCAGGGTGCGGCGTCAGCACGCGATTCTGCCGTTTATGCGGATCGATTGCCAGCAGGTTAAGCGCGTCGGCGTCCCATAACATCGGTTTGTTACAATTTTCCGCCAGCCGCAGCGCATTTTTTCCCCACTCGTCCTGCCCGAGACCGGGTCCAATCGCCACGACATCGGCCCATTCCAGCCCCTGCCGCAAATTATCGGCGGTGAGTTCCCGCACCATCAGCTCCGGACGAACAGTCAGCAACGCCGATAAATACTCTTTGTGAGTGAGTACTCGCACCAGACCGGCGCCGCTGCGTAAGGCGGCTTCCCCTGCCATAAACACCGCCCCCCCCATGCCGTAATCGCCGCCCACGATCAACAAGCGTCCGTTATCGCCTTTGTGGACGTCCGGACGCCGCGGCTTCAGCCATTCCGTTAGCGATATCGCCGATAACCGCCGTATCGGCGCGGCTTGAGCGGCCATCCATTCGGATAATCCTAATGCGTTATAGTGCAATCGGCCGACGCAATCGCGGGCCTTGCCCGTTAACAACCCCGGTTTCAGGGCAATAAACGTGACCGTATGTTCGGCGTGAACGGCGTTGCCCGCACGCTGCCCGGTTTCAGCATTTAATCCGGAAGGAATATCAATCGCGACCACGGGGGCGGAATGCGCGTTTGCCTGGGTAATCAGTTCGTCATAAGGGGAGCGCGGCGCATTGGACAAGCCGGTTCCCAGCAAAGCATCAATAATCAGGTCGATATCATCCGGCCACGGCGCGTCGGCACGCTGGATCGTTCCGCCCTGATCCAGCCAGGCCTGACGCGCGGCGTGCGCCTCGGCCGGTAAATCACGGTCGCCCGTACAGGCAATGACATAAGGCGTGATGCCTGCGGCCTGCGCCAGACTGGCGACCACATAACCATCGCCGCCGTTGTTGCCATGCCCCGCCAGTATCAGCCAATGGTTGGCGGTTGGATAATATTGGCGGGCAATTTGAAAGGTTGCCTGTCCTGCCCGCCGCATCAGCTCATACAATGAAACCCCGCTCTCGCGAGCGGCGTTCGCCTCTTCACGACGCACCCACTGCGCCTGGAATACTGTTTGTGGAAGAGAAAAGTCAGATCCACAGGTTAAGCCGTCAGTCATCACGCCCCCTTATGGTTCAGCAGATCGTTCCAAGTTAGCAAGCTATGGGGGCAACCGCCATAGCTCACGCAAATTACCGCGCTATCGGTCTGTAAAGCGTAATGTGGTAAAATAACCCGCTCTCTCATCCCGTTACGGCTTGTCATGGTATACCCCTACGATCTCGGCGAATTGGCACAACTTATTAAGCAATGGGGGCTATCGCTGGGCTTCCAGCAGGTCGGCATCTGCGATACCGATTTATCCGCCGAGGAGCCTAAGCTGCAAGCCTGGCTGGACAAGCAATATCATGGCGAAATGGCCTGGATGGCGCGCCACGGCATGCTGCGCGCGCGTCCGCATGAGCTATTGCCCGGCACGCTGCGGGTGATCAGCGTGCGCATGAATTATTTGCCCGCGAAAGCGGCATTCGCCAGTACGCTAAAGAATCCCCGGCTAGGTTACGTCAGCCGCTATGCGCTGGGCCGCGACTATCACAAGTTGCTGCGCCAGCGGCTGAAAAAGCTCGGCGATCGAATCCAGGACTACTGCGGCGAACTGAATTTTCGCCCGTTCGTCGACTCAGCGCCGATTCTGGAACGGCCGCTCGCCGCTAAAGCCGGACTCGGCTGGATTGGTAAGCACTCACTTTTATTAAATCGGGAATCCGGTTCCTGGTTCTTTCTCGGCGAGCTGCTGATCGACCTGCCGTTGCCGGTAGACCAACCGCAGGAAGAACAGTGCGGCCGCTGTGTGGCCTGCATGACAACCTGCCCTACCGGCGCCATCGTCGAGCCGTACACGGTCGATGCCCGACGCTGCATTTCATATCTGACGATAGAGCTTGAAGGCGCGATCCCCGAGGAATTCCGCCCCCTGATGGGCAATCGTATCTATGGGTGCGACGACTGCCAGTTAATTTGCCCGTGGAATCGCTTCTCTCAATTAACGGACGAAACCGATTTTAGCCCGCGCGCGGCGCTGCATACCCCGGAATTACTCGATCTGTTCAGTTGGAGTGAAGAAAAATTTCTCCGCATTACGGAGGGTTCCGCCATTCGCCGTATCGGCCATTTGCGCTGGCTGCGTAATATCGCGGTAGCGCTGGGAAATGCGCCCTATCAGGCGCAGATTGTGCTGGCATTGCAAACCCGGCTGGGCGAAAGCGCACTGCTGGACGAACATATCCACTGGGCCATTGAGCAGCAGATGACGCGCCGTGCATTGCGGGAAATTGACGTGCAGCCGGCGCGGAAAAAAAGGTTGATTCGGGCGGTCGAGAAAGGATTGCCGCGTGATGCGTGAGCCATGACGTCCGGCGTTATCAACACGTCGTCCAGCCTGTGCATAAATATAAAAAGTCTTTCACAATCAACCGTCACAAAAAGTACAAGTGATTGCGATAACGTTTTATAAGTAATTTTTATCTATAAATATCAAAGAAATGGAAAAAACAGCGCCGTCAGCAAGATAGCGCGACGGGAAAAAGATCAACAGGCGGCCTGTGGATAAGTCTGTTCAAAAAATTATTATGTTTTGTATGGATTAATCAAAAAAATGCGTAACGACAGGCTGGAAAAGCCTCTCTGGGAAACGCCGCCGCAGGGGGGTGAACACCGTTAACATTTAACGCGTCAATCAATAGTATTTCCTTACGTCCGTGCAAAGAAAGGCCGGCATTATGAAGTCGCCGCCGTCCCTTGGCAACCCCTATCCCGTTATTTTTGCCGATAACGGCAAAAAAAAGCCCATCAAGCGTTGCTCGACGGGCCAGACACGGCAGACAGAATTTCAAATGTGGCAATGATAATGATGAAGTGGATGACCGACCACACCGACGCTATCTGGTCGATGCGATCAATATCAGTCAGACTGTTGACAAACCTATCCGCCTAACCTGAACGGTGAGAATGGGATAGAAGAGTAAAGCGTCCGCGCCAGGGACAAAGGCGTTGGGAACGCCTTTGAACGTCGCTTACGACGGCCCTGCAAGGGGGAATCTCATCCCTGAGATTCCTATTCGCGCGGCTCGAGCTTACAGGGAGGTACTTACCGCGTCTTTACGATCTATCCATTCTCACCGCTCGACGCACTTTGTCATCAAGCTCAGTATCAGACGGCTGACTGCGTTCTGATCAGATAATCAAAAGCGCTCAGCGAGGCTTTGGCCCCTTCGCCGGTGGCGATGATAATCTGCTTGTAAGGCACCGTGGTGCAATCGCCGGCGGCAAACACGCCTTTAACACTGGTTTCGCACTTGGCGTCGATTTCAATTTCGCCGATCCGGTTACGGGCGACCGTACCTTCCAGCCAGTTGGTATTGGGCAGCAGACCGATCTGCACGAAGATCCCTTCCAACGGCAGCTCATGCAACGTATCGCTGACGCGGTCCTTATAGCTCAGACCCGTGACTTTCTGACCGTCGCCTTTCACTTCCGTGGTTTGCGCGTTCAGGATGATGTCGACGTTCGGCAAGCTGCGCAGCTTATCCTGCAATACGGAGTCGGCTTTCAGTTCCGGCGCGAACTCCAGCAGAGTAACGTGCTTCACTACCCCGGCCAGATCGATCGCCGCTTCCACGCCGGAGTTGCCGCCGCCAATCACCGCCACATGCTTGCCTTTAAACAGCGGGCCGTCGCAGTGCGGGCAGTAAGTCACGCCGCGAGTGCGGTATTGATCCTCGCCAGGCACATTCATGTTTCTCCAGCGGGCGCCGGTGGCGATGATCACGCTGCGGGATTTCAGCACCGCGCCGGAAACGGTCACGACCTGATGCGGCGCGCCCGGTTTGCTGCCTGGAATTAACGCTTCAGCGCTCTGCGCGTCGATCACATCGACATCGTAGTCATCAACATGGCTCTTCAGCGCGGTCGCCAGCTTCGCCCCTTCCGTTTTCGGCACGGAAATGTAGTTTTCAATATCCACGGTATCCAGGATCTGGCCGCCGAAACGTTCGCCCAGCAGACCGGTGCGAATACCTTTACGCGCGGAATAAACCGCCGCAGCCGCCCCTGCCGGGCCGCTGCCGATAATCAGCACATCGTAGACATCACGTTGATTCAGTTTTTCAACCTGCTTTGCGCCCGCACCGGTATCGATTTTAGTCACGATTTCGCTCAGGCTCATACGGCCCTGGCTAAAGTGTTCGCCGTTAAGGAACACCGTCGGCACGCCCATGACGTTACGACTTTGGATCTCATCCTGAAACACGCCGCCGTCAATCGCGGTATGGGTAATGTTTGGATTCAGGACGGCCATTAAATTCAGCGCCTGCACCACGTCCGGACAGTTGTGGCAAGACAGCGAGTAATAGGTTTCGAACTGGAACTTACCGTCAAGATTGCGGATTTGGTCGAGTAATTCTTTCGCTTCTTTTGACGGATGTCCGCCGACCTGCAACAAAGCCAGGATCAGCGAGGTAAATTCATGCCCCATCGGCGCGCCGGCGAAACGCGGGCCGCTCTGCGATCCTGGATTGGTCACCAGAAAAGAGGGTTTGCGTACGGGAAGACTGTTGTCCTCAGTAAAGCTGACCTGATCAGATAAGCCAGCGATTTCAGTCAGTAATTCTCTTACTTCAGAAGATTTTGCCGAGTCATCCAGAGTCGCAATTAACTCAACAGGTTTAGTTAATTTTTCCAGATAGGCTTTCAACTGGACTTTCATTGTATTGTCGAGCATTGGTTATCCTCCGTGCAAAAAATCGGGTGCCAGGCACCCGATAAAAAACAGATCTCAGCGGGGTCTGACTTAGATCTTGCCGACCAGATCCAGCGACGGAGCCAGCGTCGCTTCGCCTTCTTTCCATTTAGCCGGGCAAACTTCGCCTGGGTGAGAGGCGACATACTGAGCGGCTTTCACTTTGCGCAGCAGGTCTGACGCATCGCGACCGATACCTTCAGCCGTGATTTCCACCGCCTGGATAATGCCTTGCGGGTCAACGATAAAGGTACCGCGGTTAGCCAGACCTTCATCTTCACGCAGGATTTCAAAGTTGCGGGACAGTTGGCCGGTCGGGTCGCCGATCATGGTATATTTGATTTTGGCAATGGTTTCAGAGCTGCTGTGCCACGCTTTGTGCGTAAAATGGGTGTCGGTGGAAACAGAGTAGATTTCCACGCCGCGCTGCTGGAATTCATCGTAATAATCGGCAACGTCGCCCAGTTCGGTCGGGCAGACGAAAGTAAAGTCGGCCGGATAGAAGAAGAACACGCTCCATTTGCCTTCGATATCTTTCTCAGTGACTTCGATGAACTTGCCATCTTTGAATGCTTGGTTTTTAAACGGTTTAACCTGGGTATTAATTACTGACATCACGGTATCCTCATGTGTGTTGGTATGGCACTAAAGTACAGAAACGTGATGAACATCACCAATCCGTTGTTATTATCGAATCGATAAGTAATACCTTACTTAGCGATAGACGCGGCATTGACTTTACCAACGCCGTGAGATCGCATAAGAGACAGCGTCACAGGCGATCGTCAGGACAACGACCGGCAACAATGGCGTGTTCATCAACCTTTTACCGCCTTAAATTTAGCAAAGATCCCATCACTATCCGTGCCGCGCCAATAAAAATCCGGAAATCTATTGTGTTGCGACAAAGACAATAGGATCAAATCTAAGCCATCAAGGCGCCTTAAAGAAAACGGTTTTTCCAGGCGTCTGACGATTTCATCATCCGCATTACAATTTCATTCGATGGCAAAGATACCCGCCCAGAATACCCGCCACGGCGCTGAGAAGAGGGACGAAAATAAAGCCGACACTGGAAAAAACCGCGTCGCCTACCGCCGCGCCTATGGATATGCCCAAGTACATAACGCTGCTATTCCAGGCCATGATAGCCCCGCTTTCATCGGGAAACTGTCCTATCAGATAACCTTGATAAGCGGGAAGGCAGGGATAGGCGACAATGGCGAACACCCCCAATAGGACAATCGTCATCATCTGTAATTCAGGGGCGAAATTCAACAATGAAGAGAGCGTAATTTCGACTAAAGAAAGAGCAACCAGGCTTAATGCGGCAACCTTTTTGGTACCGAATCTATCAGCCAGTTTCCCCCCGCTCAGGCTGCCGATAACGGCCCCGCCCCCATAAATGATCAATGCGAATGCAATCAGCGCGTTACTGAATCCCGCCGCCGATTGCAACCCTACCGAGAGATAAGTATAGGTAGCATAGACGCATCCTCCCCAGACGCCAGTAATAGAAACGGCTTTGAGTTTTTGCGCCAGGCGGGTTTTCTGTTCTTTTTTTATCGCAGATTTACTCGCCTTTTCCCAGATATTCCAATTTAACAGCGCAAGAAAGAGAGATAACACGGCAATAATGACAAACACCCTATTCCAGTTGCTCATTTCTGAAATATAAACTCCGGTCGGCGCGCCAGTCGTCAATGAAATAAGAAATCCGGCCACAGCGACCGACATCCAGCTCCCTTTATTTCCAACCGGGGCATTACTGCCGATAAGCGCATAGATAGATGGGCTGATCGCCGCAGCGGCCGCGCCCGCCAGTGCGCGTGCAATAATAAACAGGCTATAGGACGGCGATACGGCCGTGAGAAAATTGGCGATGGCAAATCCTAATAGCCCGGCGACAAGGATAATTTTTTTATCAAATTTATCCCCTAAGCTGCCAAATATCGGCGCGCCGATAACATAGGCAAGGGAGAAGATGGTGACGGACAGGCCGGTTTTTCCTATTGATATATCAAATGATTCGGCAATAGGGGCAAGCAAAGGCGATACGACAAAAAGATCGGTACCGACCACAAGCATCGTGATAAAAGCCACGAACATGGGCGCACTCGTTTTAAGCTGGGACATTACTTTTAACTTCCTGCCTTGAATAAATAATTAATGCACAAAAATAATCACGACAATGAATTAACAAAATCAGAATATAAATCTATATACGAACCATAAAAAATCGTTCCCACCAGTAATAACCGGTATTTATGGAATAATGATCACCCCCCAATTTTAATAAAAACGACATCAGCAAAACCGTCGGGACAAATAACGCCCTACCCAAGATAAATAGGCTATTGCTTACTTACAGAGCACGAAATAATCGTCACACTCGCTTTATTTTGCAGTGAAAAGCGTTAACTGGATTTTGTCTCAATGCAACAATAATTGTCGTAAAACTACAACCGGCATCATGACATGTCAATCATTGATCTAAAACTATACTCACTGTATAAAACCATCGGGTTTCTAAATACGGTGACCGCTGATATGCAAAAACTTTCAGACTCTTATCACGATTTTCTGGCTAAAGTGATTGTCGGTATCAGAGAAGTCTCTGATATTACAGGCGTTCCCGTTAGAAAACTCCGCTATTGGGAAGAGAAGGGAATCATCAAGTCGGTTGATCCGGATGCCAGTTCGCGCCAGTTCAATCTGGCGGACATCAAGAAAATCATCCTCATCAATGAGTTGCTGGAGGATGGCTACACGCTGGACGGCGCGGCGGCCAAAGTCGAAAAGCGGCTGTCGAAGATCAAATCATTAATGGATTTAATAAACCTGGGGTCATCCTGACCCCGCACGCGCGGACAGGCACCTTTACCTATCTTTCCGGCGGCTAAAATACGCATATCCGATCATGGCCGCCAGTTAGCGCGCAGATCAGGCGGGCGCGTTCCCCCGGTGCGATGCGTGAGCCTCGCGGTTTGCCTGAATGCCGAGAGCGCTGTTGAGGCGGTTGGTCAGGTTGAAGAAGGCGGCGACGGCGACCGCCTCCAGCAGCCCCTCTTCCGGTACGCCGGCCGCGCGCACCGCATCAAGATCGTCTGGCACTACCTCGTTGGCGGCGCGCGTCACCTTCAGCGCATAGTCGGCGAGCGCCCGCTCCCTCGGCGTCAGTTCGGCGCGGCGATAATTGATCGCGACCTGCTCCGCCCACAGTTCATCGGCGCCGAGCGCGCGCAATGCCGCGGTATGCGCAATCACGCAGGCGTCGCAGCGATTTTCCGCGCTGACCACCAGCGCGATCAGTTCCCGTTCCCGCAGCGAGAGCGCGCCCTCGGGATCGCGCAGCACCGCCTCGGCGAGAGCCGCGGTGGCCGTCAGCAGCGCGGGACGATGGGCGACGACATTCTGCTGATGACGGATATAGCCTATCGACGCCACGGTCGCGCTCAGAGCCTGCCGAACGGCGGGGGTTAAGTGGGCCGCCGGCAAGCGCAGCCAGGAGATGTCGGATGCCGCAGCGATTTGAACGTCTGTCATACGGGGAAACCTCATTGATGTGGATGGCGTGTGTAATGAATGATGGCGTTCGGTCGTCATTCGGTAATATGAGAGCAGGCGCTCTCGCGCATGGCCTTTTCACTCATCTCCTGCCCGATGCCGGGCAGATTGGGAACCTCGTAGAACCCGTCCCTGGCCTGATAATCGTATTTGCACAGCTCAATGTTGTGATCGAGCAGGTTGTAGCGATGGTTCTCGTGGATGATGAAATTCGGCAATACCGCTTCCATATGCAGCGAAGCGGCGGTGATAATCGGGCTGCCGCAGGCATGGCATTGCACCTGGACGTCGTAGATGTGCGCCATATCACACACCTTCTTGCACTCGGTGATGCCGCCGACCAGACCGAGATCCGGCTGGATGACGCCCAGCGCCTGTTTCTCAAAGAATGGACGATAGCCCCAGCGACTATAAATTCGTTCGCCGGAGGCGATTGGAATGGAGGTGCTGCGGGCCACCAGCGCCATGGCGTCGACATTAAGCGGATGGATCGGCTCTTCGTAAAAGAAGATGTCGTATTCCTCGACCGCCCGGGCAAACTGGATGGCCGAATTCACGCCCAGGAAGGAATGCTGTTCAAGAATAATGTCGACATCCGGGCCGACGGCCTCGCGGATCGCCTTCACGCGATTGACGAATAGCCGGAGCTGGGCGTTGGTGAGAATGCCTTCAAGCGACTCCGCCGCATATTGCCCGGCGGAATTGAGGCAGACCACATCAACCTTGACGGCATCGTAGCCGTCGGCGACCGCGCGCAGCGCCGCTTCGGCGTATTCTGCCGGTTCGATCAGATTCCTGTTGTTGTCTTTGCCCCAGTCGAACTGGATCTGACTGGCATATGTCCGCAGTTTGTCGCGCATCTTCCCGCCGAGCAGAACGTACAGCGGCAGGCCCAGCGCCTTGCCGCGGATATCCCAGCATGCGATGTCGATGGCGCTTATACCGCCGAAAATCACGCCGCCGCCGCCCATGCCCCAGAACGTCTTGCGAAACAACTTCTCCCAGATCTGCTCGACGTTCATCGGATCCATGCCGATAACGTAGCGCGCCAGTTCTTTCACCATGCCGGCCCCGGCGGCGCTGCCTGCGCCGTAAGCCAGGCCGACTTCGCCGAAGCCGCTGATCCCCTCGTCGGTGTTCACCTTGATGATCACCGGTTTCCACCGGGTCTTCGCCATCTGCGGGCCAAGCACCTCGTAGATATCGATACTGGTAATCTTCATCACCTTATCTCCGCTCGTTGCGTTAGTGTGCGGCCCGTTCCGGAACGCCGCCCGTCGAATTCGAAAAACAGCGCGCCGCCATCAGTCGCCGGTCGGCGCGTTGGCGGCGAGCGCGGCGATTTCCGCGTGATCGAAATCGTTAATCTCGGGCAGCAGGCTGTTGTCGATCACGTCCGTTTCGCTGATCTTGCCGCGTACCAGCCCCCAGTCGATCAACCTGGCGATATAAGCGCCATAAACCTCCGGCCGCGAGTAGCCCCAGCTCGGCAAGTTGCCGTTCAGCGGCGAAGGCGCGCCGGCATGATATTCCGTCAGCGTGATATTCGAGCGGTGAACCCCTGCGGCGACCGACGCATCCGGCACCGCTTTCGGGAACACCTCATAGAAAACTTTCTCGGCGGCGCGCGGCGCGGCAAAGGTAAAAGCGAGCCCCTTGGCATAGGCCCGGGCCAGTTTCACGGCCTCCTGGCGATGTTCCTTCAGATAATCGCCCCGGGTCACCAGCGCGATCGACGGCGCATCTTTGATCGAGGCGGCCTCCACTTCTCGCAGCGGCGTGCCGAGCGCTTCGATCTGAAGATGAGCCAGGGTGAAAATGCTGACCGCATCGATTTCTTTCTGTTGCAGGAAATAAGCGGCGCGTTGCGCATCGCCGACCGCGACCAGCGATATATCCTTGTCAGGATCCAGTCCCGCCTCTTTTGCTAACCCCTTGACGATCGTCGCGCCGAGGGCGGACAGCGAGATGACGCCGACTTTCTTGCCTTTAAGATCCTTTACGGTGCTGATGCTGCCGGCGGCGGGCGCCTGAATGCTCCAGGATGACACCTGCTGGATGGTGAAAAAGATCTTCAAATCCGCGCCGACGGCGGCCATTGCCGCGGTCGCCTCGATTGCGGGCGCGGCAAAATCCACTTCGCCGGTTGCGACATATTTCGCGCAATCGGTGCCGGATCCGACATGGATGATGTCGAGCGCGATCCCTTCCTGCTCCAGCCAGCCGAACTTCTTCGCCGCGGCGATCGGCGCCATCGAAATACCGGTCGAGGATGTACACCACGCAAAACGGACGGGTTTCGCGTCCGCCGCCAGCGCGCCGCTTGCGGGGATCAGGAACAGCGCCGCCAGGGCGGCATGGGCAAGACTTTTGAGCGACATAGCGAACTCCAGCGTCAACGTTAATGCCGGTTTCCGAACCGGCGTGATTTACGGCCTGCATCCCAGGCCAGAAGCCGGTCGCCGAGCAGGGTGACGATCCGGTTGAGCAGAAATCCAATGGAGGCGAGGATCACCAACACCGCGAATTGCCCCGCGACGTCGAGATTGCTGCCCATGGTTTGCAACAGCACGCCGAGGCCGGCCTGCGCGCCGACGAACTCAGCGACAATGGCGCCAATCAGGGCGAAGATCATCGAGACCTCGGCGCCGGCCACGATGAACGGCAACGCGCTCGGCAGACGCAGCAGCGTGAAGATCTGGAACTGGTTGGCGCCGAGCGAGCGTAATAGATCGATCCGATCCTTCTGCGCGGACTGGAGGCCGGCGATCGCATTCACCATCAGCGGGAAGAAGCACATCAGCGCCACCGTGACGATCTTCGAGTTAATGCCCAGTCCGAACCAGATCACGATGACCGGCGCCAATGCCACCTTGGGCACCGACTGAAAGAAAACGATATAGGGATAAAGATAAAAAGACGCCCGGCGGCTAAGCGAAATCAGCGTCGCCAGAGCCAGCGCGGCGACGAAAGCGGCGGCGAACCCGGTCAGCGTTTCGGTGAGCGTAACGTAGATATGCTCAAGGTAAAGTCCGTTGCCGATGCCGTTCCAGAGGGCTTGCGCCACGGCGATCGGCCCCGGCAGCACATAGCTGCGCACGCCGAAATAGACCACGCTGAAATGCCACAGGCAAAGCAGGCCGACGAACAACAGGAGACTGGATACGATTTTGAGAACGATATTTTTCATGATCAATCCAGCCGGCCGTTGGCATTGAGGTGGCCGCGTATTTCCTCGGCATAGGCGCCGAAGATCGCCGTCGCGGTGTCGGCCAGCGTGCGTGGTCGGGGAAGATCGATAGCGATATCGGCCCGGATCTGCCCGGGACGACCGCTCATCACCAGCACCCGATCCGAAAGAAAAATGGCTTCCGGCACCGAGTGGGTGACGAAGACCACGGTCTGGCGCTGCGCCATCCATAATTGCTGAATTTGATCGTTGAGGGTTTCGCGTGTCAGAGCGTCCAGCGCGCCGAAGGGTTCATCCATCAGTAGCATGCCGGGGTCGGATGCAAGCGCGCGGGCAATGCCGACGCGTTGTTGCATACCTCCGGAAAGCTCGGCGGGGTAACTCTTCTCAAATCCGGAGAGCTGTACGGCCTCAAGCAGGGCATAGGCCTTTGCCGTGGCCTGTTTGCGGTTCTGCCGTCTCACCACCGCCGGTAGAAGAACGTTTTCGAGCGCGGTACGCCAGGGAAACAGCACCGGCGTCTGGAATACCGTGCCGATTTCCCTGCGTGGTCCCCGCACTCTGACGTCATCGATCAGAATCTCGCCCGCCGATGGCAGATCCAGTCCGCCGATAAGCCGCAGCAACGTGCTTTTCCCACAGCCTGACGGCCCGACGATAGAAAGGAATTGCCCGGCCGGAATCTCGATATCCACCCCGGTCAACGCCGTAACGGAATTATTCCTGGTTGTAAATCGCTGCTGGACGCCGCGAACGCTGATGGTGCTGGATTTGGCCGGCGATTGACCTTCCCTCCCGGACCTGGCGGACAGAATTGGCATTTATTTCCCTCAAAACAATATGCGCCGATATTTTTATAGTTTTCGAATTAAATAATAAAAATGAGAATATATAACAGGCTATCATTACTGCTGAGAATTAAAAACCAATAAGCACAGCGCGCTTTTGCACTATATCGAATTAGTAATGCCGTTTTTCGCATAAAGATTTAAGGTTTGCTGTGAGTAACCGATCCGATGCCGGGCGCGCATTTTATATATGCGATTTATTATTTTTATCCATTAATTGCCGGCATGACTTAGCTTTATTCAGACGGAAATAAAAGTCGATAATAATAAAACCCTCTATTCCGCCGTCTACCGGTTAGCATATTAAGCGTCATATTTAATATACCAATCTTGAAACCAGGGAAATCATCATCTATTCGCCGCTAACCGACGGCGGCTATTACTCGAAATACCGCTCGACAGGGGCAAGCGGACTTGCCGGATTATTTCCCAACGGCGGAAAGGCTGGTTGCCGCTTCCGCCATCAGCCAGCTCTTGAAACGCGCGCGCTTTTCGTCCTGCTCCAGCGCTTCCGGCGACAGCAGGTAATAACCGGAGCCATCGCGGATGAAGCCATAGGGCGCATGCAGTTGCCCGCTCTCCAGTTCATCCTGCACCATCAGGAACGAAACCATCGCCATCCCCAGACCGGACGCCGCCGCCTGAACGCACAGATAAAAGTGTTCGTAGTCGACCCTGATGCTGCCTTTCGTGGAAACACCGGCTAATCGCTGCCAGGTCGACCACGCTTTAGGGCGCGTTCCGGCGTGTAACAAACGCACGCCGTCCAGTTGCTCCTGCCGCGCCCTCTGCGCGCGGCTTACCGGCCCCACCCACTCATCGCAGATTTTCTCGGCGTGAATCCCCTGTTCCCAGAGAAAATCGTCGCGACGCAGCGCCAGATCGACCCCGGTTCGTGCGAAATCGATCGGCCCCCCTGCCGCGACCAGATGCAGATTGATGTCGGGATTTTCCTGATGAAACGAGGGTAGCCGGGGGATCAGCCATTTCATGGCGATGGTCGGCTCACAGGACAACACCAGCACCTCTTCCCGCGCCGCCTGCTGCAACCGGTAAACCGCAGTTTCAAGCTGTTCGAACACCGCGAACGTGGCCGCATGCAATGAGCGCCCGGCCGCATTGAGGAAGACGGCCCGGTTGCGTCGCTCGAACAGCTCGACGCCCAACGCCTCTTCCAGCAGCCGCACCTGCCGGCTGACGGCTCCGTGCGTCACATGCAGTTGTTCGGCCGCTTTCACGAAGCTGCCGGTTTGCGCCGCCGCTTCGAAAAAGCGGAATGAAGCCAGTGATGGAAGTTTCATATTCACGATGAAATCTAACAGATTTGCCTCAAGATAAATCGCTTTTTTCCCCCGCGCAAGCACTCAATAATTAAAGCAACACCACGCAAGCACTAATGGACAACCAAAGGTTAAATATGGGGAAACCAGCACCTGATACTGCCGCAGCACAGCCGCGATTGAAGCAGATTGCAAGCCGCGACCGCATCAACAATCTGTGCAAAACCATTGCACAAAAGATGACATCATTCCGCCGTCCGATCGTCGCGCGCCTTCCAATGGAGTATTGAACTTATGAACGAACTGATAGCAGTGGCCACCATCACCATTCTGGCGGTCATCAGTCCTGGTCCCGATTTCGCGATGGTCACCCGAAACAGCTACGCCTTCGGCTCGCGCACCGGCTTGATTTCGGCGTTCGGCATCGCCTGCGGCGTGCAGGTCCATGTGATGTATACGGTGCTGGGCATCGCCGTGGTTATCGTCGACTCGCCTTTGCTGTTCCTGGCGATGAAGGTGCTTGGCGCCGCCTATCTTATCTATCTTGGATACCAATCGCTGACCAACCAGACGGCACTGAAACTGGAAGAGGCGCCCGGCGCCGCGCCGTCATCATTGGCGGCCTTTCGCATGGGCTTCCTGACCAATGCGCTTAACCCGAAAACCATGCTCTTCGTGGTGGCGACTTATACGCAGGTGGTACACGCAGGCAGCCCGATAAGCCACAACGTCGCCTATGGCCTGTTCATGTCGGTTTCACACTGGATCTGGTTCAGCATTGTCGCGCTCTTCTTTGCGGCTCCTGCTATGCGCCGTCGCTTGCTGAACCACCAGCTCACGGTCGACAAACTCATCGGTATAGCCCTGATCGCGCTGGGCGCGTCCCTGGCTTTTACCAATGTCGCTATTTAAGCGGCATTGCAGGGATAAAAAAGTGGGGCATGCCAATATCCCCCACTTATTTTATTGGCTTATGATGCGTTCAAGTTTGCTTTTAGCGCGCCGGCGGTTTTGATATAAACCGGGATGCCGACAAATAGCGCCAACAAAGACACGACGCCGATTGATATTGTTATTGCCGTTAAATATCCCTGAACTAACGCAAATGAATAGATTGCGCCGGTAAATGCCGTGCCTAACGCAGCACAGCCCTGCTGTACGGTGACTAATGCGCTACTTGCTTCACTGGCAAGGTGTTTCCCGACTCGCGATAATGCAATCCTGTAAGCCGAGGTTAGCCTGATGGCGTCACCGATCCCTACCGCGCCCGTGGCTATCCACAAGTGATAAAACCTCAGGTCAGCATTGAAATGATAAATTAGCGAGACAGTTCCTAAAAACCCTATAACGGAAAGAATCGATCCGAGAGCAAAAGATTTGGCATCGCCAATCCGTTTGCTTAATGGTTTACTTATCAATGAGCCGATAAAAAACATCACGCCGAGCGCAATAAATGAATTTCCTGATTCAAACGACGTGAATCCTATGGCGCTTTGTAAACATAACGCCGTGACAAACAGATATCCGGGATAAGTAAATGTCACCGTCATTTCACTGACGAACCCATTTATCACCATCGGTGTTTTGAACAGCGACGGCGGCAAAATTGGCTTACGGCCTGCCATTTCATATGCCTTTTCCGCTTTCCACAATAGCATTGCGCAAGGCGGCGCGCCTAACAATAACCACCATAGTTCAGGCCAGTGTTTTCCTAAAGAGACGGGCATCATGATCAATGACAGGCACAAAATAAATAATACGATCCCCCTGACATCCATATGTTGTTGAGCTTTATCTGATTGAGTTTCAGGGATAACAAAATAACCCAATATAAATATAACCATGCAAATAGGCACGTTAATAAAAAAAGCGATTCGCCAGCCTAAATGCCATAAATTTGCAGACACCAACCAACCGCCGACCACTTGGCCAATAACGACGGAAAGGCCGGCAATAGAAGTGTAAATACCGACGGCGTTGCGGTGGCGATCGCCTTCTAATGTGGTATGGATTGTCGCGAGTATTTGCGGCATTAGCAGTGCGGCAAAAAGGCCCTGAAGTACACGCCCCACCAGCATAGCGATAATATCAGCGGCAAACCCGCAAATCGCCGAGGCAATACAAAACCCGATAATGCCAATCATAAACAGACGCTTTCTTCCGTACTTATCGCCGAGTCGCCCCCCGGTGGTAATTAGCGCGGCGAAACTTAATCCATATAACGCAACGATCAATACAAGTCCGGTCTCATCCGTTTTTAATGTGTTACCTATTACATCGAGTGCGACATTCACTATTGAGAAATCTAATTGAGGCAAGACCTGCCCCATCACCAGAAGCAGTACTCCAAACGCGGAAAGCGCTTTATTTCTATTCTTACTTAACATTTTTCTCATTCCATGCCGGTCATTTTTATCGCTTATTTTTAATTAAGCATGGACATTATGACCTTTGTTTTATACCGTACAAGGAACAGGTTAGACACGTATAAATTGTATAGGGTTAGTTAATGAACCAGGATAACCTAAAGTTAGTGGGCGATTTCTTACGCGCAAAACGAGAAAGTATTTCTCCTGAGATCATGGGATTGTCCAAGCCCGTTCGAACCAGAACCAAAGGATTGAGAAGAGAGGATGTAGCCTATTTTTCCGGCATTAGCACAATCTGGTACAGTAAAATTGAGCGCGGCCAAGCGGCGGGTATTTCACCGCAGGTACTTATATCAATATCAAAGGCCTTGCGGCTGACTACGTTTGAATACGAATACCTCTGCCATTTAATTTCGCCGCAAACAATAACGCACAAAGATCCTTGCCGCACCATTTCCGAACACACCTCTCAATTACTATTACAACTCAACCCGCTCCCTTCACTATTGCAGAATGATTATTTAGATATTATTACATGTAATCATGCATTCAGTCTTATGATTGGTTTTAACATTGATTCCATTCCTGTCAGCGAAAAAAACTATCTTAGCCTGACTATCAGAAACGCCGCCTGGCAAAAATTCTTATGTATTGATAATGACAAAAAAATGAGGATACAAATAACCAGAATGGCGGGGTTTCTCAGGGACACATTGGCCAGATATCCTGATGATGAAATGCTGAAGCAAAAAATTGATGATTTTAAAGCGCTATCGCCTATTTTTGATAAGGCCTGGGCAGATAATACCGTATTACAACCAGAGGAACTGTCATATACCTATAGGCATGCAGAACTGGGTAAAATAGCGCTCGATAAACAATTGTGGTGGAACTTTAGCGGCGACGCCAGCAGCAGATTAAATATTTATCATCCTCAAACCGAAACGGATCGCCAACGTTTGTCGGAAATAATGCCATCGCGACAGAATTAAAAAGGCTTTATTCCAGCCGCGCGCCACAACCAGTGAAGAACCAGCACAGCGGGGAATGCGGCGCCAATAAGGCAAACGCCTGTCGACCCTAGCCGGGCATACCCCAGGCTGGCGAGCGCCGTTCCCAGCGACATGCCGACGAATCCCGACGTGACAAAGACCGCAGTAATGCGTGAACGCGCTTCGGGCGCAAGGCGATACAGCACCGACTGATGTGTCACCTGTAGACCCTGAGCAGCCACATCCGCCAAGAAAATGCCGATGAGCAAAACGCCAAGAGCATAGCCCAACTGGATCAGGGTCGGCCGAGTCGCCGGGCATCCGAAACTGCGGCCAATCTCCGCCAGTCGCGACTGCGCGTAATAAAGATCGGCGACCATGACCCCTATCCTATGACCATGGCGAACAGAATCATTCGACCCGGTGTCAGCACTGGTTTTATTTCATGCGTAGATCCCTATAAACTCAAGCCACGCGGTGCTCAGATCCTGCAACCTGGTACAGCCTTAAAAATTACAGGTATAATCCCCAAAATTATTCAACGGGTTTAGAAACGAAGATGGCAAAACTCACCTTACAAGAGCAGATGCTCAAAGCTGGATTAGTAACCAGCAAAAAAATGGCCAAAGTCCAGAGAACGGCTAAAAAATCACGCGTTCAGGCGCGTGAGGCAAGAGCGGCTGTGGAAGAAAATAAGAAAGCGCAACTTGAGCGTGATAAACAGCTAAGCGAACAACAAAAACAAGCGGCTTTATCCAAAGAGTATAAAGCTCAGGTGAAGCAGCTCATTGAAATGAACCGAATCGTCATTTCAAAAGGCGATATTGACTTTAACTTCACAGATAACAATTTAATTAAAAAAATAGTGGTGGATAAACTTACTCAAGCTCAGTTGATCAGTGGTCGTCTCGCCATTGCCCGTTTGGTTGTTGATAACAGCGGCAAGAGTGAATACGCGATTATCCCCGCGAGCGTAGCCGATAAAATTGCGCAGCGAGATGAGAACAGTATTGTATTAAATAGTGCGCTTAGTCAGGAAGAGCAAGATGAAGAAGATCCGTATGCGGATTTTAAAGTACCTGATGATTTGATGTGGTAATTGATGTGTTGCCGATGCTTAAGAATGAAAAGTCCCACCGGGCTTTTCATTAACACTTATATTCAGCCAGTTTATGGAAAAACGCACTGTTGTTCCGGATAGTTGCCAACCTTTGCGACCAGCCCGGCTGGCATGACGCCTTTTGGCCTCCCGGCTTTTTATCATCTTGATCGGCTCCCCATTACCTGGTTCACCATGGCGCTAAGTCTGCAATTCGCTCATTGTTGACATAGTGTCATCGATCCGCAGGTAGGTGCCAAAAAGAAATCTTTCAAAGAGTTAGTAATCAAGACATGTCATCAGCTCATTGCCTAAAACATGATGTTTCATTGATGGCTCGATTACTGTAGCTGAAATACCAATACCAGCGCTCGCCTGTAACCACGAATTAAGAGGTTATGAATAAAACGATGATGCAGGTGCTTTGGTTTCAATAAGCTAATACCTGCATCCAGTCGGGGTTGTTTAGAATCCGGTAGAAGGGAAGTAGACGCTCTTTAACCTGCTCTAAAAGCTCATCTTCACTCATTTCAGATGCTCTGGAATTAAATACAGGAATTGACTCGTCATAGAGTTCCCAATAAAAATTTGATAGTGTATTTGTTATACAGGCGAAAGCTCGTGGTGGGTGGTCTAAAACATAATGTGTAAAAAATGAAAGCCTGCTTTCGATTTCGTATGCGGATGAGGCTGTAATCAACTGTTCCAGCTGCAAGCGAAGCCAAACTAAAGCACTATAACGAGGGGATGGATCTTGAATGCACTGTTCACTTTGGTAAATAAGCAGGTATTTCTCGACTTCAAAACGGTCTAGCGTTGAATCAAGTCCCAGCGATGCAATTATAAGAAGCGTTTCAGAGTCTATGCCAGTGATAACCTCTCTTTCAGCCCAGGCCACTACAGCCCGACAAAACGCTTCAGAGCTGATTACGCCAAACACTTCACTGAATACTTTCAGGCAAAGAAGTTCCTGCAAGCTGTATTTGTACTCTGGTTTTTCCATATTGAATACCGATTAGAACATTTACGATGTGGCTGAGTAAAATAACATCAATAACATAATTGAGTGCAAAACGAGCATAACGCATTGTCACCGTGATATGTAGTAGTAAAGGGAAACAGGCCACGGTTTTACGGTAAGAAGAGCGACATCTTGTCATTCCCAGAAAATTCAAGCATTTTCAATGAGTACTGGCATAGCTTATATGTAACTTACCGTTTTTAAATAATTTCATTATCAAAATATAATTTATGCTTTCTGTAATAAACTAGACTCAATACAAGACCGACAAAAATGGAAAGCACATGGCCAGGTTTTGGATAATGCGCATAAATAACATCCAAAATCATTGCTGGTAATATAGAAAAAACCACAGCAAACTTTAACATATTCGTCGTTTTTTCTTTAACCAAAGCTAATAATAAAGCGAACGAAGAAACACCCAATACAGCTTGAGATGATCCTGTACCAATATTCCAAGGGTAACTTACAAAATTAGTACTATAAAGGGTTCCTAATGCACCACTAGCAAACCATAAAACGAACAGAAATCGAGAACCAATATGTTTTTCTAATAAAACGCCGAGTATAAAAAAAGACAACACATTATAAATCATATGAATCGGTTTAACATGTATGAATTGGGAGAGCAGTAGTCTCCAGATTTCAAAATCATACAGTTTACTTGGCGTTACCCCCCCAAACTTCTCTAAATCCAGAACGCTTATTTTACCCATAAAACTGCCCGTCAGGGAGTATGAAACATATGTAGAATAAAAAAATGTCAGGCATATGATAAATATAGTTGTTAGGGGAAAATAGTTTTTATGCATCACCGATATCCTTTTATAATTTAAAGTCACAGTAATATGACTCATTAAAGACTCAGTTTATAGGTTAGCGGATTATATAATCAATAAACCTCAAAATGCAGGATAGACCTACTGGTTCACGATGGCACAGATGTAGGCTTATGGTAAACATACCTGCAACTTTAAGTATCACAAGTATATCGATATTATTTTATCCCTTTGCCATAAATCTGTTTCACAAACCACCTGCGCCTGTCGCCCTGTCCACTCCCGATATCCTGATAGCATGAAGGCCAGATCTCTTTCGGTTGTTTTTTAAGCGCATCAGCAATTAAACGCTCGCCCCTCGGCCCAGCGCATTCGCCGACGTGGACGAGGCCAGCTCCGCCGCTTTGAAACCGCTGCAACGTTGTTCCCTATTTTCTTAGAGATGCAATGATATCAGCAGGATGCCAGTCATTTTTATTCATCTTCCTGGCTCCTCTTCATAACGAATTTCATTGATTATCCTGTTTTGGGATAACTCAATAAATGGCAGATATTCGATTTTGGGATATCAATCAAGGTTAACGAGATGGCGTCAATTTATTCAGAAGAATATCAACGTGTTATCAAGGCGCTGCGCGAGGCGCGCATAGCGAAAGGGGTCACGCAGGACAGTCTGGCTCAGGCGCTGGCTCGCCCTCAGTCGTTTATCGCCAAAGTCGAAAACGGAGAGCGCCGGTTAGACATCGTAGAATTTGTCCACCTTGCCCGTTTGCTCTCGATCGATCCCATCAGCATCATTGGCAAGATCCCGGCGAAAAATAAGCCGCTCAGCGCAAAATAACCTCGCGTAACAACGTGCGCCTTCCACAGGCCGCATCCGATTATTCAACGCCATGTTGAACGCGCGGACACATGGCTACGCTGGGATTTTCAATGGCTTTTTTAGGATGCGCAACAGAGCGACTACCCTGTTGAATCAGAGAGCTACAGACGTTGGTGGCTGTCTATAGAAAAGAAATTGGAGCGGGAAACGAGATAGTCATTTCTCGCTCAATCGGTTGATTCAACAAAGGTTTTCGGTACACCTCGTTGGTTGACTGGCTATATTGTGTACTAGGTTGGGGAATTTGGCAAGGTATCTCTGACCTGCTCCTCATTGATGGGTACATCTGTAATGTTAGCAGCATCCGCTTTTGGCACTGAATGTATCCTCGAGATAGCTCCTTGTCAGGCACGAGCGAGAAGCAGAATTTCTATACCCAATTAACAAATGAATCAATATAAAAAGAAGATTACATATGTAATGCAATTGCAGTATGCCAATAGTTATCATGGGTATTTTTTTAAACACACCACAAGAAGTAGGGTAAGTTTCACTTACCCTACTTCTTTTTGATCACTTCTCAAATAAATCCCCAGCATCCTCTTGTATAATTGACACCAGAGAAAGACTCATTTTCTTCTGAACAGCATCAACCCAAATGACTTCAATTTCGACTTTATCACCAATACTCGGTGATATTCCGTTATAATTTGAATTGTGAACCAACCCAACTAAACCATCTTTAAATTCCACAAATGATCCGTACTTCACTACATTAGTGAGACTAACTTGATGTTTTGAACCGCGAGGCAGCCTTCTGTGAGCGTCAAACCAAGGATCCCACGATTGGTTAATACGAACTCTTGCAACAGCATTTTGAGCCTCGCTAATATCCGTAAGCTCTTGAAATAAATCATCCAATAGGAATGAACCATTTGGTGGTGTTAGTTGTTTTTGTTTCTCGGATAGAAAACTCACTAAGTCAGAAGCATTGTCAACTGTATTCTGAATATGAAGATGTGAATTAATTTCTTTTATACGAGATACAACTCTTTCTGCTGTAAAGCGATCGTTAAAATATGTATCTTCTGATACAGCGGCCAAATAACTTATATTACCTACCAAGTCAAGATGAACGAAACCCGCTGGCCCTATCTTTATCAAATCTTCATCATCAACGTAATCTAACCTTAGATGTTCTGCAATTATACAACGACTTGATAGAAGGTAATTTATTTCTCTATCAAGTAAATTCGGAGTTAGGCCATACCCAGTTAAAGCATCTTTTAAAGATTTTTTAGTAAAATAACCTTTAAACCCCTCTGTTCCAGCTTCAGAAAACTTTCTTCTCAACCATTTTATAATCATATATCTAGTGAAGTAGTTTGGGTTGGAATCTTCATTGTTTGCGCTGAATATATTTTTTATGTAGGAGTTATCAGAATCATAGAACCTTCTATTCATCCTTATTAAAACAGTAGCAACTTGGTGCAGCGGTATAGTATATCTTCCCTGTGACTGTCTTATTTTGAATATTTGGTCCTCACCGATATGTGCGCTATTGCAAAACTCAAGGAATATTTCCAATGCATTTCGCATATTACGACCAGAAAGCCCAACAATCATTCTTCTGACAAAGCGGTCATGTTCAAAAAGAGAGGTAACAATAGAAGTAAGATAATAGGCTTGATCTGACCTAGGATATTCAACTTGGATTCCATTCGGTAAACTAAATTTAAGTTTTTCTCCTGAATTGGAATTTAGTTTATTCAAAGCTAATTGTACCCTCCTCACTAGAATTTGCTGAAACATAGGGGGATCTATTCTAAAAACCATATCTTTTAAGGCTGTATCAAGTGGGGGTTGATTTCTATTATTATCATAGGTTTCGTCTCTCAATGGCAATATTACTAATGATTTATACTCTGACTTCAACCATTGAGCCGCTTCGAACATTAACAGTTGTTCATCCCTTGTTTTTTTGTCGCAATTATCCAGTACTATTAGGCTTAGCTTATTCCTGTTGCCGCAACAATATCTCATAAATGCGTTAACTGTTTTTTCTAGATTACTTTGCAGATCTTGTATAAATTCAGCTAATTTGACATGATAAACGTCAGGATTCTGTGAATAATACTTACCAACACCTTTATTAAATGCATTTAACTCAGCATGATAAAGTTTTTGGATTGTTTCAATATCTTCGAAATCCTCTTCAGGCATTGAGTTTTTACAGGATTCAATAATTTTATTTTTTAGCCATGTATAAATTTCATTTGGTGAAACAGGTGCATTGTTCATGTCGAACCGACACCAAACCATATCTTCTAGAAGTGATTTCGGCAGTGCTTTTTCCTGTAAATAATCAACAAAAGTTGTTTTCCCCGAACCAACACTTCCAATTATAAGCATAATCTGGTGTTCTAATTCTTTTTGGTTTTTCAAACGATCTAATATTTCAGTAGGACTACTAGTATCCTCGATTAAGACCGCATTTGTTTCACTTGGTGGACGAGCTGCACGTATAACTTTATCTATAGGCTCAATATAACGCTCTCTCTTTTTAGAGGAAATATATCCATTTTTCGCAATAAATCTCTTATCAGCCTTTGTAATAGGGTTAAAAATAGAAGATATTGACGTGGTCAATGTTGCACCAAAAGTATTCTTACCGACCTCTTCATTCTGAAATGCCACTCCACCTATTAATCTCCTAGGTTTAAAGTAGTTTTCATTTTTTATTTCTTTTGAAATATTACTAGCAAGTTCTTCAATTTTACCCCATGAAAATATATCTTGTAAGGCTGCATCAGCTTCCGTATAATTACACAAATCTAAAACTTTAATTCTTGATCTTGGTTCACTTTGATCAACAGAACCATACCAAAAATCTATGCCATTGCTTGCAATTACATATTTACATGGGTTGTTACCTGTATCAAAAAGAGAGTTAAGTTCTGTTGCGTACAATCTTGCTTGTCTATAACCTTCATTTAAATTCTCAGACGGCCCCTTAGCCTCTATAACAACTAACGGTAAACCAGACACAACAATCAAATAATCAGGGTAATATAACTTCGTCTCATTACCTTTACCAATGGTAAATCTTCTAATATTAACTTTTGTTTGAATCACTGAGCTAGGTAAATTAAATCCATACGGAAATGGTGAAGTCAAATACGGATAAATAAACTTCTGCTCTACGTCACTTTCATTTTTAAAACCCTCTTTCTCCCACATCTATCATACTCCTATAAATTTAATTATTTTATTGCTACCTTTTTTAATAATTCATAAAAATCTAAACTAGAGTATGCGAAAAAGCACTCCAGATATAGGGACGTTATTATACCAATTATGTTTACTCACATCCCTACCACAAAAAATATAATAGATGTTGTGGTATATGGGCAACCTTTAAACCGCTATCTTATCCTTACAAAAGGATCTTCTTATACTAGGCTGTGTCCCTTAATTGCATAACTTCTTGTAAAAGAGTCGGATGCAGCCCAGTTTCACCATCGACAGATAATTTCTCGCCGTTTTGTCGTAGCGTGTGGCAATACGCCGGTACTCTTTTAACCGGCCAAAACATCTCTCCACTACGTTGCGGCGACGGTAAATGTCACTGGCGAACCGTGAGCGTCCGTCAGAAGCCATTTTTTCATTAGATTTTCGAGGGATAACTGCTTTTATCCCTTTTCGTTTCAGTTCGTTACGAAGCGCATGCCCTGAGTAAGCTTTGTCAGCCAAAACCGCATAACCACGGCGCTTCATACTGCCGTTCTGACGCTGAACACCAATACCATCCAGCA